>NZ_JBEOZT010000016.1:0-238290 GCF_040298265.1 Nonomuraea sp. NPDC001636 | reverse complement strand
AGTTCCGCTACCCGACCGAGGCCGGGCTGCCCGTCCGCCTGCTGATCGACATGTTCACCGCCCGAGACCTGCCCACCGGCGACGGCTGACCCGCCCGGCCCCGCGACGACGACGAGGGCACCCGCTCGCGCCGCGACCCGGGCGACGGCCCACGCCGCCGTCCGCGCGACGACTCCCGCGACGATTCCCGCAACCGCGCCGCCTCCCAGGGACGCGACGACGACGACCGCCCGCGCGGGCGCACCCCGCAGAGCCGCGACGGCGACGACCGTCCGCGTGGCCGTGCCGCCCAGGGACGGGACGAGAGCGACCGTCCGCGCGGCCGGGCCCAGGGGCGGGAGGAGAGCGACCGGGCGCGCGGGCGCGCGTCCTGGCGCGACGACGGCGCCCGGGACAGGGCGCCGCAGGAGGGGCCGCGCCGTCGCGGCGACGGCCCCGGCCCCGACCAGGCCCGCGGCTCAAGATCCGACCAGGGACGCGGCTCCCGGCCCGACCCGGCGCGCGGCTCAAGGTCGGACCAAGGGCGCGGCTCGCGGCCCGACCCGGCGCGTGGCTCGCGGTCCGAGCCGGCGCGGCCCGGCTCGGGGCCGGGCCAGAGCCGGGGCTCCCGGCCCGATCAGGGGCGCGCCGGCAGGCCCGACCAGACCCGTGGTCCCAGGGCCGGTCAGGCGCGCGGTCCGGCCTCCGGCCAGGTGCGCGCCTCCGGGCTGGACCAGGCGCGCGGGCGTGAGCGCGGCATGCTGCGCCGCGGCGCGGACGTGCCGCCCCCCAGGGGCCCGCGCCGCCCGCCCACCCCGCCGCGCCCGCCGCGGCCCCCGCTGGTGCTGCGCCTGGGCAGCCCGCGCCGGCGCATCAACATCGGCCTGATCGGCATGACGTTCATCCTGTCGATCTTCGCCGGCCGGCTGATCCAGATGCAGGGCCTCGACTCCAAGGTCTACGAGGCCGCCGCCGTCGGCCAGCGCCAGCACGTCGAGGAGATCCCCGCCAAGCGCGGCACGATCACCGACGTCAACGGCAACGCGCTGGCCCGTACGTCGGAGGCCCGCGAGGTGTCCATCGACCCCTCCAAGGTGCCCGCGGACGTCCGCGCCAACGTGGCCGCGATCCTGGCCAGGCAGCTCGGCAAGACCGTGGAGGAGATGACCGCCAAGCTGTCCAGGACCGGCAGCCGCTACCAGCTCCTGGCCCGCGACGTCGACCCGGTCGTGGCCACCCGCCTGCTCCAGGCCCGCGTGCCCGCCCTCAGCACGAAGAAGACCTACCGCCGCGACTACCCGGCCGGCGACCTGGCCGGCAGCCTCATCGGCTTCGTCGGCGACGAGGGCAACGGCCTGGGCGGCATGGAACAGGCCAAGAACACGATCCTGGCCGGCCGCGACGGCAAGCAGCGCGTCGAGACCGGCCGCGACGGCCTGCGCATCCCCATGACCAGCAGCGAGCGCACCGCGCCCGTCAACGGCCAGGACGTGCGGCTCACCATCGACCGCGACATCCAGTGGGCCGCCCAGGAGGCGGTCGCCGAGCAGGTGCGCGAGTCGGGCGCGAGCAGCGGCGCGGTCATCGTCATGGACGTGAAGACCGCCCAGATCATCGCCATGGCCAACGCGCCCGAGCTCGACCTGGGCAACTGGCGCAGGGCCCCCGCGTCCTCCTACGTCAACAAGGCCGCCGCGGACGTGTTCGAGCCCGGCAGCACCAACAAGGTGATCACCGCCGCCGCCGCGCTGGAGGCCAAGGAGGTCACCCCCGACACGGTGTTCCAGGTGCCCGACAACATCAGGTGCGCCGACCGGGTGCTGCGCGACGCCCACGCCCACAAGCCCGAGGCGATGACGTTCCGGCAGGCCATGGCCCAGTCCAGCAACGTCGCCACGATCATGGCCGCCCGCAAGGTCGGCAGCGAGCGCCTGTACGCGATGCTCAGGGCGTTCGGGTTCGGCAGCACCCCGGCGGGCGGCGTGCCCAACGCCGAGGCGGGCCTGCTGCCCAACTACAAGAACTGGTCGGGCAGCCAGAGCTGCACGGTCGCCTACGGCCAGGGCGTGTCGGTGACCGCCCTGCAGACCGCCAGCGTCTACCAGACCATCGCCAACGGCGGCGTCCGCGTCGATCCGCAGATCGTGGCGGGCACCACCGACGCGTCCGGCAGGTTCGTCCCGGCTCCCGCGGGCAGGCAGACCAGAGTGGTGAGCGAGACGACGGCCAAGGAGATCACGACGATGCTGGAGACCGCGGTGAGCGCCGAGGGCACCGGCGCGCTGGCCGCCATCCCCGGCTACCGGGTGGCGGGCAAGACCGGCACGGCCGACCGCTACGACGCCGAGCTGGGCCGCTACGACGGCTACACGGCCTCCTTCGCCGGGTTCGCGCCCGCGGACGCGCCCCGGCTGGTGGTGCTCTCGGTGCTCCAGAACCCCAAGAACGGCCATTTCGGCGGCCAGCTCGCGGCCCCCGTGTTCAAGGATGTGATGACGTTCGCCATCAAGAGCAGGAAGATTCCTCCCACAGGCTCGGACGCGCCGCCGGTGCGTACGCGCGCGGGACAGTGAGCAGGGAAGGTACGCTCTCGCCGTGCGTCCCCCGTCGTCTATGCGTCCCAAGACCAGCCCGCCCCGTCCGCTGACCGGGCTCGCGACCATGCTCGACGCCGATTCCGGCACGTCGAGGTCGCCCCATGCCGCCCTGACCGGCGTCACCATCGATTCCCGCGCCGTGCAGCGCGGCGATCTCTACGTGGCGCTGCCGGGCAACCGCGTGCACGGCGCGACCTTCGCCGCCGAGGCGATGGCGCGCGGAGCCGTGGCCGTCCTCACCGACCCGGCCGGGCGGGAGGCCGCCGTGGCCACCGGCCTGCCGGTGCTGATCGTGCCCGATCCGCGCGCGCTGCTCGGGCAGGTCTCCTCCTGGGTCTACGGCCAGCCGGCCCACGACGTCCAGGTCATCGGGGTGACCGGCACGAGCGGCAAGTCCACCACCACCTTCATGGTGGAGGCCGGCCTGCGGGCGGCCGGCCACACGACGGGCCTGGTCGGCGGCGTCGAGATCGCCGCCGGAGACCTCCGCTTCGAGCCCACGCTGACCACGCCGGAGGCCCCGCAGCTGCACGCCCTGTTCGCGCTGATGCGCGAGCAGGGGGTCACCGCGGCCACCATGGAGGTCTCCAGCCACGCGCTGGCGCTCGGCCGGGTCGACGGCATCTTCTACGACGTCGCGCTGTTCACCAACCTCTCCCAGGACCACCTCGACTTCCACAAGGACTTCGAGGACTACTTCGCCACCAAGGCCAGGCTGTTCCAGCCCGAGCTGAGCCGCGTCGGCGTGACCAACATCGACGACCCGCACGGCCGGGAGCTGCTGCACCGGGCCAAGGTGCCGATGACCACGTTCTCGGCGCTCGGCGACCCGGAGGCGGAGTGGCGGGCGCTGGAGGTCCGGCTCGGCGCCGACGGCAGCGCGTTCCGGGTGGCCGGTCCCGGCGGGGTCGAGGCCGACGCGCAGATCTCGCTGCCCGGCCCCTTCAACGTCGCCAACGCGCTCGGCGCGATCGTCTGCCTGGTGGAGTCGGGGGTGCCGCTCCAGACCGCCGTGCACGGCGTGGGCAGCCTCACCGGGGTGCCCGGCCGCATGCAGCGCATCACCTCCGCCGAGGAGGAGTTCCAGGCGCTCGTGGACTACTCCCACAAGCCGGGCGCGGTGGAGTCGGTGCTGCGCTCGCTGCGGGAGGTGACCGCGGGCACGCTGACGATCGTGCTGGGCTGCGGCGGCGACCGCGACACCGGCAAACGCCCGCTCATGGGCGAGATCGCCGCCCGGCTGGCCGATGTGGCGATTTTCACCAACGACAACCCGCGCTCGGAGGATCCGCTCGCCATCCTGGCCGCGATGATGGAGGGAGCGCTCGGCGTTCCGCCTCGCGACCGCGCCCATGTGATCATTGAGCCCGACCGCGCGGCCGCGATCGACCTGGCCGTCGGCCGGGCCGGCCGCGGCGACGTGATCGTCGTCGCGGGCAAGGGTCACGAGCAGGGCCAGTACGTCTCAGGCGAAGTGATCCCCTTCGACGACCGCGAAGTGGTCGCCGAAGCGATCGACGCACGCAAGGAAAGCAGGAAGCACCGATGATCCCGTTGCCGCTGGCCAGGATCGCCGAGATAACCTCGGGCGCCCTGTCGGGCATGGCAGACCCCCGCGCCGTGGTGCGCGGGCCCGTAGTGATCGACTCACGCGCGGTGGAGCCGGGATCGCTGTTCGTCGCCCTGGCCGGCGAGCGGGTCGACGGCCACGACTACGCCGCGCAGGCGATCCGGGCCGGAGCGGTCGCCGTCCTGGCCTCCAGGCCGGTCGACGCGCCGGCGGTGATCGTCCCCGACGCCGCGGTCGCGCTGGCCGAGCTGGCCACCGCGCAGGCCGCCGCGCTGCCGCAGGCCACCGTGATCGGCGTGACCGGCTCGGCGGGCAAGACCAGCACCAAAGACCTGCTGGCCAGGCTGGCCGGCCGGATGGGCCCGACCATCGCGCCCGTCGGCAGCTTCAACAACGAGCTGGGCCACCCCCTGACCGTGCTGCGCGCCGACGTCGACACCCGGTTCATGGTGCTCGAACTGGCCGCCCGCAACATCGGCCACATCAAGGAGCTCACCCGCATCGCGCCGCCTGCGATCGGCGTGGTGCTCAACGTCGGCACCGCGCACCTCGGCGTGTTCGGCGGCAAGGAGGCCATCGCCAAGGCCAAGGGCGAGCTGGTGGAGGCGCTGCCGCGCACCGGGGTGGCGGTGCTCAACGCCGACGACCCGCTGGTGTCGCAGATGGCCGCGCGCACCGACGCGCGCGTCACGTACTTCGGGCGCGGCGAGGGCGCGGCCATCAGGGCCGAGCAGGAGACGGTCGACGGGCGCGGGCGGGCCTCGTTCACGTTGCGCACCCCGTCCGGGGCCGCGCCGGTGACGCTCCAGCTCTACGGCGCCCATGCCGTGGAGAACGCCCTGGCCGCCGCCGCCGCGGCCTACGAGCTGGGCCTGCCGGTCGCCACGATCGCCGAGGAGCTGTCGGAGGCCGCGCCGCGCAGCCGCTGGCGCATGGAGGTCACCGACCGGCCCGACGGCGTCACGGTGGTCAACGACGCCTACAACGCCAACCCCGACTCGATGCGGGCCGCGTTCGACATGTTCGGCGTGATGGGGCAGCAGCGGCGGCGGTTCGCGGTCATCGCGGCGCTGCGCGAGCTGGGCGAGGAGAGCGCGGCGCTCAACACCGAACTGGGGCGGCTGGCGGGCGGTTCGGGCCTGACGGGCCTGGTCGTCGTCGGTCCCGACGCGGGCCCGGTGCTGGAGGGCGCGAACGAGGCGGTCTCGGCCGCCGCGGGACCGCCAGGTGGCGGAGGGCCATATGCTCCCCAGATGACCCGGATCGTACATGTCCCTGATGCCGAGGCAGCGGCGGCCGCACTGGCCGGCCTGCTGCGCCCCGGCGACGCGGTGCTCGTCAAGGGCCCCCGCGCGATGGGCCTGGAACGCACGGCGGAGCTCCTTCTCGGAGGTGCCGCTCAGTGATCAACATCGTCATCGCCGGCGCGGTGGGCCTCGTCCTGTCGATGCTGGGGACCCCCTTGGCGATCAGGCTGTTCTCGCGGCGCGGCTACGGCCAGGAGATCCGCGAGGAGGGGGTGCAGGCCCACCTGGGCAAGCGCGGCACCCCCACCATGGGCGGCATCGTGTTCGTGCTGGCCGCGCTGCTGGCCTACGGCGGCTCCCACCTGGCCACGCTGTCGCCGCCGACGGTGTCGGGCATGCTCGTGCTGTTCCTGATGACCGGCCTCGGCGCGGTCGGCTTCCTCGACGACTTCATCAAGATCTACAAGCAGCGCAGCCTGGGCCTGCGCAGTGGCGCCAAGGCCCTCGGCCAGCTCGTCGTCGGCGCCGTGTTCGCCGTGCTGATCACCCGCCAGCCCAACGTCTACGGCATCACCCCCGCCGAGACCCGGCTGTCGTTCCTGCGTGACATCGGCCCCTCGATCGGCATCGTCGGCTTCACCATCTGGGTGCTGTTCATGATCGTCGGGTTCTCCAACGCCGTGAACCTCACCGACGGCCTCGACGGCCTGGCCAGCGGCGCGACCGGCGTCGTGCTCGGCGCGTACGTGCTGATCGGCAACTGGCAGCTCCGCAACAACTGCATCGACCAGCTCGGGCCCAACTGCTACTGGGTGCGCGACCCGCTCGACCTGTCGGTGGTGGCCGCGGCCGTGCTGGGGGCGCTGGTCGGGTTCCTGTGGTGGAACGCCCCGCCGGCGAAGATCTTCATGGGCGACACCGGCTCGCTGGCCCTGGGCGGCGTGCTGGCCGGCCTGGCCATCGCCACCCGCACGCAGCTCCTGCTGATCATCCTGGCCGGGCTGTGCGTGATCATCACGGCGTCCGTCATCATCCAGGTCGGGTTCTTCAAGATGACCGGGAAACGGGTGTTCAGGATGGCGCCGCTGCAGCACCACTTCGAGCTGAAGGGCTGGGCCGAGACCACGATCGTGGTGCGGTTCTGGCTCATCGCCGGGCTCTGCGCGGCGCTCGGGCTCGGGCTGTTCTACGTCGAGTGGATGCCCAAGCCATGACGTTGACGTGCGTGGCCGGGCTCGGCGTCTCCGGCACCGCGGTGGCCGGGGCGCTGGCCGGACGCGGCGAGCGGGTCGTGGTCGTGGAGGCCGTGGAGGGCGAGCGGCAGCTGGCCGCCGCGGCCGAGCTGGCCCGCGCCGGCGTCGAGACCAGGTTCGGCGAGATGGTGCTGCCCGAGGGCACGACCAGGCTCGTCACCACCGGCTGGGCCCCGCACCACCCGCTGGTCGCCGCCGCGCTGGCGGCCGGCGTCGAGGTCGTCGGCGAGGTGGAGCTGGCCTGGCGGCTGCGCCCGCCGCACGCCGCCCCCTGGCTCGCGCTGACCGGCACCAACGGCAAGACCACGGCCGTGCGCATGCTCACCTCGATCCTCCGGGCCGCCGGGCTCGACGCCCTGGCCGTGGGGAACGTGGGCGTCCCGGTCGTCCAAGTTGTCGCCGAGCCGTACGACGCCCTGGCCGTCGAGCTGTCCAGCTTCCAGCTCCACTGGTCCAGCACCCTGGCCCCGCACGCCGCGGCGATCCTGAACATCGCCCCCGACCACCTCGACTGGCACGGCTCCATGGCCGAGTACGCCGCCGCCAAGGGCCGCATCTACGAACGCGCCGGCACCGTGATCTACAACGCCGACGACCCCGAGTGCGCCCGCCTGGCCGAGCCCTACCAGGGCGCCGTCGGCTTCACGCTGCGGGCGCCGCGCAGCGGCCAGCTCGGCGTGGTCGAAGACCTGCTGGTCGACCGGGCGTTCGTGGCGGACCCGGTCGAGGCGGCCGAAGAGCTGGCCACGTTCGCCGACATCCGGCCCCTGGCCCCCCACAACGTGGCCAACGCCCTGGCCGCCGCCGCCCTGGCCCGCTCGCTCGGCGTGCCGTCCGAGGCCGTACGGCTGGGCCTGCGCGCCTTCAAGCCCGACCCCCACCGCCTGTCCCACGTCGACCGGGTCGGCGACGTCGACTACGTCGACGACTCCAAGGCCACCAACCCGCACGCCGCCGCGGCCGCGCTGGGCGCCTACCCGTCGATCGTGTGGGTGGCGGGCGGCCAGCTCAAGGGCGCCGACGTCGACGACCTGGTCCGGCGGGCCGCGCCCCGGCTGCGCGGCGCGGTGCTGCTGGGCGCCGACCGCGCGGCGATCGCCGAAGCACTCGCGCGACACGCGCCGAATGTCCCCGTCGTGGACATCCCGGGCCAAGACACTGGTGTGATGGACACCGTCGTCACCGAAGCCGCGCGGCTGGCCTCCCCCGGGGACACCGTGCTGCTCTCCCCCGCGGGCGCCTCGCTCGACATGTTCCCCGGCTATCCGGCACGAGGGGAGGCCTTCGCCCGTGCCGTCCACGAGCTGAGGCGGCGGCGTGAGCAGTAGCACCGGCACCGCCGGCGCCCGTCCGGCCGCCGGCGAGCCCGCCCGGTCCAAGGCCCAGGAGGGCCCCGCGAGCTGGGTCCGCGAGCAGCGCGCCGTGCTGAAGGAGCTGCTCGACAAGCCGCTGACGACCTACTACCTGATCATCATGTGCAGCGCGCTGCTGCTCGCGCTCGGGCTCATGATGGTGCTGTCGGCCTCCGCGATCGAGGCCCAGCAGAAGACCGGCAACCCGTTCTCGTGGTTCATCAAGCAGTCGTTGTCGGCCGGCGTCGGCGTGCCCGTGATGTACGCCTGCTCGCGCCTGCCGCCGAAGTTCTTCCGCTGGGCGGGCTACCCGCTCATGGCGCTGGCGGTGCTGGCGCTGGTCATGGTGCTGTTCATCGGCGAGTCCGAGCTGGGCGCGCAGCGGTGGATCTACATGGGCCCGTTCACCCTCCAGCCGTCCGAGCCGGCCAAGCTGGCGCTCGTGCTGTGGGGGGCCGACCTGCTGGCCAGACGGGCCAGGCAGGGCCGGATCGAGTGGCGGCAGATGCTGATCCCGCTCATGCCCGGCACCGCGATCCTGGTCGTCATGGTCCTGCTCGGCCGCGACCTCGGCACCACCCTCGTGCTCTTCATGATCTTCCTGGCTCTGCTGTGGGTGGTGGGGGCGCCGATCAAGCTGTTCGGCGGCATCCTGGCGCTGGCGGTGCTGGCCGCGGTCATCATGATCAAGGTGGAGCCGTACCGGATGAAGCGCATCGGGGCCTTCCTCGACCCGTGGGCCGACGCCCAGGGCGCCGGCTACCAGGCCGTGCAGGGGCAGATCGCGATGGGCTCGGGCGGCTGGTTCGGGCTCGGCCTGGGCAGCAGCCGCCAGAAGTGGAGCTGGCTGCCCCACGGCGAGAGCGACTTCATCTTCGCCATCCTCGGCGAGGAGCTCGGCCTGATGGGCACGCTGATCGTGGTGGCGCTGTTCGGCCTGCTCGGCTACGCGGGGCTGCGGGTCGCGGTCCGGGTCAACGACGGCTTCGTCCGCCTGGCCGCGGCCGCCATGGTGGCCTGGATCGTCGGGCAGGCGACCGTCAACATGGGCGCCGTGCTCGGCGTCCTGCCCATCACCGGCATCCCGCTGCCGCTGGTCTCCTACGGCGGATCGTCCCTGCTCCCCACGCTCGCCGCGCTGGGCATCCTGCTGTCGTTCGCCAAACGCGAGCCCGGCGCGCGCGAAGCTCTGGCCGCGCGTGGCCCCGGACCCGCCGCCCGGGGCCTAAGCTGGCTTGGCCTGGGGGGTACGTCCAGAGGCCGAGTGAGACGTTAGGGAGTGACCGAGATGAGGGTGGTCCTCGCCGGTGGGGGGACGGCCGGGCACATCGAGCCCGCGCTCGCCCTTGCGGACGCGCTGCGCCATCTTGACCGGAGCGTCGGCATCACCTGCGTGGGCACCGAGCGCGGCCTGGAGACGCGGCTCGTGCCCGCCAGGGGCTACGATCTCGAACTGGTGCCGGCCGTGCCGCTGCCCAGGGCGATCACCCCGAGCCTGCTGACCGTGCCGGGCCGGCTGGCCGGGGCGATCAACGCCGTGTCGGGCGTCCTCGACCGGGTCGGCGCCGACATCCTGGTCGGGTTCGGCGGCTACGTCGCCACGCCCGCCTATCTGGCGGCCAAGCGCAAGGGCCTGCCGATCGTCGTCCACGAGGCCAATCCCCGTCCCGGCCTGGCCAACCGGCTGGGCGCCCGGCTGACCGACCACGTCTTCACCGGCTTCCCCGACGCCGCGCTGCCCAAGGCCGAGTTCATCGGCACCCCGCTGCGCCGCGAGATCGTCACGCTCGACCGGCTGTCCACCGGCGACAAGGCGCGCTCCTGGTTCGGGCTGGAGAACGACCGGCCCACGCTGCTGGTGTTCGGCGGCTCGCAGGGCGCCAGGTCGCTCAACCAGGCCGCGCTGGCCGCCGCGCCGGTGCTGCGCCGGGCCGGCATCCAGGTGCTCCACGTGCTCGGCCTGAACAACACCGTCGAGCACGAGCCGCCGCCCGGCGACCCCCAGTACGTGCTGCTGCCCTACGTCGACCGCATGGACCTCGCCTACGCCGCCGCCGACGTCGCGCTGTGCCGCAGCGGGGCCCTGACCTGCGCCGAGCTGACGGCCGTGGGGCTGCCGGCCGCGTACGTCCCGCTGCCGCACGGCAACGGCGAGCAGACCGTCAACGCCGAGCGCGTCGTGCGCGGCGGCGGCGGCCTGATGGTCGACGACTCCGACCTGTCACCCGATTGGATCATCCAGAACGTGCTGCCCATGCTCCACGACCCCGAACGGGTCGCCGTCATGTCGGAGGCCGCGTCCCGGCTGGGGCGCAAGGACGCCGATATCATGCTTGCCAGGAAAGTGTTGGAGATAGCCCGATGAGTCTCGTCAAGCTGGTCGATCCCGTAGCCGTCGAAGACCTCGGCCGCGTGCACTTCATCGGCATCGGCGGCGCGGGCATGTCAGGCATCGCCCGCATCCTGCTCAAGCGCGGCGTCCGGGTCACCGGAAGCGACGCGCGCAGCTCCGAGCTGGTGACCGAGCTGCGCGAGCTGGGCGCGACCGTGCACATCGGGCACGCCGCCTCGCACATCCGGGACGTCGACACCGTGGTGGTCTCCACCGCCATCCGCGACTCCAACCCCGAGCTGGGCGAGGCGCTCAAGCAGGGCCTGCGGATCATCCCGCGGGCCGCCGCGCTGGCCTCGGTGATGGCCGGCCGCACCGGCGTGGCCATCGCCGGCACCCACGGCAAGACCACCACCACCTCCATGCTCACCGTGGCGCTGCAGAAGTGCGGCGCCGAGCCGTCCTACTGCGTGGGCGGCCAGCTCGTCACCACCGGGCTGGGCGCCGACGAGGGCGCGGGCCGGGTGTTCGTGGCCGAGGCCGACGAGAGCGACGGCTCCTTCCTCATGCTGGCCCCCGACATCGCCGTGGTGACCAACGTCGAGGCCGACCACCTCGACAACTACGGCGACCCGCGCGCGGTGCACGACAGCTTCGCCCGCTTCGCCGACCGGGTGGGCTCGCTGCTCATCGTCTGCGCCGACGACCCGGGCGCCGCCGAGCTGGTCGGGCGGGCGCGCGAGCGCGGGCTGCGGGTCAGGACCTACGGCGAGCAGGGCGAGGACTACCGGGTGACCGGCGTGCGTCCCGACGGCTTCGGCACGGTGTTCTCCATCGAGGGCAGGGGAGACGTGCGGCTGGCCGTCCCCGGGGCGCACAACGCCCTCAACGCCACCGCCGCCATCGCCGTGGCCGACGAGCTGGGGCTGGCGTTCGAGGACATCAGAGACGGCCTGGCGGCCTTCACGGGGGCCAAGCGGCGCTTCGAGGCCAAGGGCGAGGCGGGCGGCGTCGCGGTGTTCGACAGCTACGCCCACCACCCGACCGAGCTGGCCGCCGACCTGCGGGCCGCGCGCGACGTCGTGGCCTCCTACTCGGGCACCGGCCGGGTCATCGCGATCTTCCAGCCCCACCTGTACTCGCGCACCCGGTTCTTCGCCGACGAGTTCGGCGCCGCCCTCGGGCTGGCCGACGAGGTCATCGTCCTCGACGTCTACGGCGCGCGGGAGGATCCCGAGCCGGGCGTGTCCGGCGCGATGGTGGCCGGGCGCGTGCCGCTGCCCGCCGAGCGGGTGGCCTACGCCCCCGACCGGGCGGCGGTGCCGGACCTGGTGGCCGGGCGGGCGCGTCCGGGTGACATCGTGCTCACGATGGGGGCGGGCGACGTGACCGAGCTCGGGCCGCAGCTCGTGGCGCGCCTGTCCTGAGCCGTACGGGCGTGGCGGGCGGGCGCCGGGCGGTCCGGCGGCGTACGTTCGAAGCCGGCGTGCGAGGAGGGCGATGAAGGCGCGTAACGCGTTCCTGGTGCTGTTGACGGCGGGGGTGGTCGGCTCGGCCGCCTGGCTGGTGTTCTTCTCGCCGGTCCTGGGCGTGCGGTCGATCGACATCGTGGGAAATCTCACAGTGACCAGCGAGCACATCAAGCAGCAGGCCGCCGTCCCCGACCTGCATCCGCTGGCCACGGTCGACCTGGCCGACGTCCAGGCGCGCGTGCTCGGCATCCGGCAGCTCGCGACGGCGAAGGTCGACCGGGTGTGGCCGGGCACGCTCAGGATCGAGGTGGTCGAGCGCGAGCCGGTCGCGGTGATCCCCGCGGGCGGCCGGTTCGCGGTGGTCGACAAGCAGGGCGTGGTGATCGAGGTCAAGGACACGTCGCCGTTCATGCTGCCGTTGCTCAAGGTCGACCGGCCGGCCGCGGGCGACCCGGCGACCATGGCGGCGCTCCAGGTCGTCCAGGCGTTGCCGCCGGTGGTGGCGGGCAAGGTCCGGCAGGTGCGCGCCGCCTCGGCCGAGGGCGTGACGCTGGAGCTGTCCGACGGCCGTACCGTCCTGTGGGGCGGGGCCGACAGACCGCAGGAGAAAGGCCGCATCCTGGTCTCGCTCCTGAGCCGCAAGGCCACCCTGTACGACGTCAGCTCTCCCGACGTCGTCACCCTGAAGTGATCACGAGTGTCAGGGTCTGGCAACTCCGTGGCAAGGGCATCGCGTGCCTGTGCGAGGTGGGGGTCGCGGCGTGAGAGCCTGTAGATCGGAGCTTCGGCAGAGGAAGGCCCCGACCAGGCGCGACTTCGGAGCGAATCGGACAGCCCGCGACACGCCGGACGTGCTTGCGGCGCGGTTAGTTGACCCGCCTGGTAGGGGCCTCCTACTGTCCGTATCAATCCTCAGGTTGACATAAATCTAAATCTCAACCTGAGGTTGAGAGTTACGAAAACTGAGAAAAAGCGGAGACGATCCGCACCGAAATGGCAAGTCAACGAGCGGAAAGGCCCCTCGTCGTGGCAGCACCGCAGAACTACCTCGCGGTCATCAAGGTCGTCGGCATTGGCGGCGGCGGAGTGAACGCCGTCAACCGGATGATCGAGGAGGGACTCAAGGGCGTCGAGTTCATCGCCATAAACACCGACGCCCAGGCGCTGCTGATGAGTGACGCCGATGTGAAACTCGACGTGGGCCGCGAGCTCACGCGCGGACTGGGCGCCGGAGCCAACCCCGACGTGGGGCGCAAGGCGGCCGAAGACCACCGTGAGGAGATCGAGGAGGTCCTCAAGGGGGCCGACATGGTCTTCGTCACGGCCGGCGAGGGCGGTGGCACGGGCACCGGCGGCGCGCCGGTCGTGGCCAACATCGCCCGGTCGCTCGGCGCGCTGACGATCGGCGTGGTGACCCGGCCCTTCAGCTTCGAGGGGCGGCGTCGCGCCTCGCAGGCCGAGGCCGGCATAGAGACACTGCGCGACGAGGTCGACACCCTCATCGTGATCCCCAACGACCGGCTGCTGTCGATCTCCGACCGCCAGGTGAGCGTGCTCGACGCGTTCAAGGCGGCCGACCAGGTGCTGCTGTCCGGTGTCCAGGGCATCACCGACCTGATCACCACGCCCGGCCTGATCAACCTCGACTTCGCCGACGTCAAGTCGGTCATGTCGGGTGCGGGCTCGGCGCTCATGGGCATCGGCCACGCGCGCGGCGACGACCGGTCGGTCGCCGCCGCCGAGATGGCGGTCTCCAGCCCGCTGCTGGAGGCGAGCATCGACGGCGCCCACGGCGTGCTGCTGTCGATCGCGGGCGGCTCCGACCTCGGCCTGTTCGAGATCAACGAGGCGGCCCAGCTCGTCTCGATGGCCGCCGCGCCCGACGCCAACATCATCTTCGGCACGGTCATCGACGACGCCCTCGGCGACGAGGTGCGGGTCACCGTGATCGCGGCGGGCTTCGACGACGTGCCACCGCCGGTCGAGAAGCCGCTGCCCAGGCCCGCGGCCCGGCCCGCCGCGCAGCCCGCGGCGCCGGTGTCGTCCTCGGCCCTGCGGCCCGGTGTCCCGGCTTCGCCCAGCGTGAAGTCCGAGCCGCCCGCGCCGCGCCCCGAGC
The DNA here is from genome assembly GCF_040298265.1 of Nonomuraea sp. NPDC001636. NCBI lineage: Bacteria > Bacillati > Actinomycetota > Actinomycetes > Streptosporangiales > Streptosporangiaceae > Nonomuraea > Nonomuraea sp. NPDC001636. The sequence continues at coordinate 224,372 of NZ_JBEOZT010000016.1, read as the reverse complement.
CGAGGCCGGAGCCGCGTCCTGAGCCGCGTGCCGAGCTGCGGTCGGAGCCGCGCCAGGAGTTCAGGCCGGAACCGCGCCAGGAGTTCAGGCCCGAGCCCCGGCAGGAGTTCAGGCCCGAGTCGCGCCCCGAGCCTCGCCCGGAGCCGCGCGAGTTCAGGCCGGAGCCGCGTCCTGAGCCCCGCCCGGAGCCGCGTCCCGAGCCGGTGCGCCCGGTGGAGTCGGTCCAGGCCGCCGAGCCCGTCGCCGCCCTCGGCGACGACGAGCCGCAGGCCCCGGTCTCCATCCCGAGGCCCACGCCCGAACCGGCCAACCCGCCCACGCCCATCACCTCCCGCATGTCGGAGCCTCCCAAACGTCCTCGGGTGATCTTCGAGGAGCAGGAGGAGGAGCTCGACGTCCCCGACTTCCTCAAGTAGCTCACCACCCACCGCCGCTCCCCGCAGGCGTACGGGAGCGGCGCCGTCGTGTGTGCCGGGATCCGACCCGCGGCACGGAAAGGGGGCCATCGTGGCGTACGGCGTACAGGCCGAACTGCGAGGCGATGGAGGCAGGGAGAGGGAGACAGACGTGCGGAGGGACGAGATCGCGGCCGGTCTCACCGAGATCGAGGACCGCATCGGCGCGGCCTGCCACGCGGTGGGCCGCGACCGCGGCGAGGTCACCCTGATCGCGGTCACCAAGACCAGACCGGCCGACGACGTGCGCATCCTGTGCGAGCTGGGTGTGCGCGACGTCGGCGAGAACCGCGACCAGGAGGCCGCGCCGAAGGCGCACGAGCTGGCCGGCCTGCCGCTGACCTGGCACTTCGTCGGCCAGCTGCAGACCAACAAGGTGCGGTCCGTCGTCGGGTACGCCGACGTGATCCACTCGCTCGACCGCCTCCGGCTGCTGGAGGCGATCAGCAAGGAGGCCGTGCGGCAGGGCCGCAAGGTCGGCTGCCTGATCCAGGTGGCGCTCGACGACGACCCCTCCAGGGGCGGCGCCCGGCCCGCCGACGTGCTCGCGCTGGCCGACGAGGTGGCGCTGGCCGACGGAGTGTGGCTGGGCGGCGTCATGGCGGTCGCTCCGCTGGGGGTGGAGCCCGCCCGCGCCTTCGCCGTGCTGCGCGAGGTCGCGACCCGCGTCCAGGAGCAGCATCCGCGGGCCACGATGGTCTCCGCGGGCATGAGCCAGGACCTCGACGAGGCGGTCGCGTACGGTGCGACACACGTGCGGATCGGTACGGCGTTGCTCGGTCGTCGCAGGCCCTTCGTCAGGTAATGTCCCCTCAAGTGGGTCTTCAGGCCCATGATCAAGTAGAGGTCGATCCGCGGTGAGCTCCAAGGGGGTACGGCTGCCGCCTCGGCCCCGGCGACGGGTCCGAGCCAGTGCGACCATGAGCAGGAGGACGACGTAGCGATGGCCGGCGCGATGCGCAAGATGGCGGTCTACCTCGGTCTCGTGGAGGACGACCGCTACGAGAGGTACGAGACCTACACCGACGAGTACGCCTACGACGACGATGTCCAGCGGACCGGCGAGGAACGGCCCGTGGCGGTCCAGGACCGCGACGAGGAAGCCGACTCCGGGGTCCCCGCGCCCAGGCCCGCCACGACGATCCTGGAGCGCCGCACGACCGACCTGGCGCGCATCACGACCCTCCATCCCCGGACCTACAACGAGGCCCGAACCATCGGAGAGCACTTCCGCGACGGCACCCCGGTCATCATGAATCTGACCGAAATGGTTGACAGCGACGCGAAGCGGCTCGTGGATTTCGCGGCAGGTCTGGTCTTCGGCCTACATGGAAGCATTGAACGTGTTACCAACAAGGTGTTCCTGTTGTCCCCTGCCAATGTCGAGGTGACCGCCGAGGACAAGGCCCGAATCGCGGAACGCGGGTTCTTCAACCAGAGTTAGAGTCTCTGTATGTCCATCGCACCCAACCGGGTCCACGCGCGGCCGGGAGGGCACACCAGAAGTGGAGGCGCGGCCGGGCCGTGGAGATCGTGAGTGGGATCTTGGTCGTAGTCCTGTCTCTGTATTTGGTACTGCTCATCGGCAGGATGATCTTTGAGACGGTGCAGGCGTTCGCCCGGCAGTGGCGGCCTTCCGGGGTCGTGCTGGTGCTGGCGGAGGCCACGTACACCGCGACAGACCCACCTCTCAAGTTCCTCCGCCGTTTCATTCCCCCGCTCCGGTTGGGTACGGTGGCCTTTGACCTAAGCTTCACTGTCCTGTTCATCGTCGTTCTGATCTTGATCCAGATCGCTGGGTCACTGGGCGGCCGGTGAGGCGGGCTGGTGGGGTGGCCGGTCGTGATCCAACTCGTGTCCGCGCTGAAGTGATTCGGGTTCACCGTCCCTCCGGACAGACTCCAAGCGCGCCAAGGAGACCAAAAAATGCCGCTGACGCCCGCTGATGTGCGGAACAAGCAGTTCAGTACCACCCGGCTGCGGCCGGGCTACGACGAGGAGGAGGTCGATGCCTTCCTCGACGAGGTGGAGGCTGAGCTCGACCGCCTGATCCAAGAGAACGAGGAGCTACGCGCCAAACTGGCCGAGTGCCTGCGCGGGAAGGTGCCGGGCGGCATGGGCATGCCCATGGCCTCCGCGCCCGTCCAGGAGCAGCCGAAGCCGGAGATGATGGCGCCGCCGCAGCCGGAGCCCATGCGGGCCCCCGAGCCGCAGCCGATGCGGGCCCCCGAGCCGCAGCCCGTGGCCATGAGCATGCCTCCCGCCGAGGACAACATGGACACCGCGGCCCGCGTGCTGGCCCTCGCCCAGCAGACCGCCGACCAGGCGATCTCCGACGCCCGCCGGGAGGCGGACGAGACGGTGACCCGCGCCCGCCGCGAGGCCGACGAGATCCTCACCAAGGCCCGCCGCCAGGCCGAGCAGGTCATCGGCGACGCCCGTGCCCGCGCCGAGACGCTTGAGCGCGACGCTCAGGAGCGCCACCGCCAGGCGATGGGCTCGCTGGTGCAGACCCGCGACGAGCTCGAGCGCAAGGTCGAGGAGCTGCGCAGCTTCGAGCGCGAGTACCGCAGCCGCCTCAAGCTCTACCTGGAGAACCAGCTCGCCGAGCTCAACGTCTCCGCGGAGGGCAGCGGCGGGTTCCCGGTCATGTCCGGTCCGCAGGGTCAGGCTCCCGCCATGTCGCACGCGGTTCCCCAGGGTGGCCAGCAGCCTCTTCCCGGTGGTCCCAACCCGTTCGGCGGCGAGGCTCCGCAGGGCGCCTTCCCCGGCGGCGACGGTCCGCACAACGACCGCCGGTAAAGTAACGGGTCACTAGGACCTGTCACTCGAAAGAGCCCCCTGTGATCCTTATCAGTGCTGGTTTGGTGCTCGCGGCGGTCGTGCTGCTGATCGCGGGCTTCGTACTGGCGAAGCCGTTCCTGATCATGTGGTCCATCGTGGTCAGCGTGCTGTCCGCGCTGTTCCTGGTGATCGGGGCGTTGCTGCGGCGTCACGAGCTGTTTCCCGGTGGTGGGCGGGCCGCTGCGCCGGCCACCCCTCCGGCCCCGCTCCCGCCGCCCGGCCTGCCGTACAACCAGACCGGTCCTGCCGGGCCCCAGCCGCAGCCGCGGCCGCAACCCCACCCGCATCCGCACCCGCAGACGCTTCAGCGGACCGCCGTCCCGGCCTCCGCGCCTCGCCGCCCCGCGGCGAGCGGCATCTCGCCGGACGCGATCGTGCTGGTGATCCCGGGCCGCAGGAGATACCACGTGCCGGGCTGCCGCCAGCTGGCCGGACGGGATCACGAGGAGCTCACCCACGAGGAGGCACGCGAGGAGGGCTTCACGCCCTGCACCACGTGCCTTCCGGACGCCGCGCTCGGCGGACGGCAGTTGCCGCCTGCCGCCGACCCCGAGCCCGTCGTCGCCCCCGGCCCCGGTGCCACCCCCTCCGCCGTGGCGGAGAACCGGGCCGAGACCTCCGCGGAGACCCGGGACCTGCGCCCGCCGGTCGTACCGCCGAAGCCCGACACGAAGGCTTCCACCCCCACCCCGGAGCCCGCCGCCTCCCGCGAGGAGGGCGCGACCGGATGGTTCGGCCGTCCCGCTGCCGCCGCGCAGGCGAGCGACCCGGCCAAATCCCCCTCCTCCGCCGCCGCGCCTGACTCCGAGGCCGGTCCGGGCGACGAGCAGGGGGAGATCGAGACTTCCTACTTCCGGCCGCCGTCGGAGCGCGAGCGGCCCGCGCGTCCCTCTTCGCCGGACGACGCCAAGGGCCCGTCGGCCGCCCCTTCGAGCCCTGCTGCCGCCGCCAAGGGGGCGCCGGCTTCTGGGGCGTCCAAGAGCCCGTCGGTTGCCGGGGAGGCTGAGGGCGCGGCTGCGGCCAAGTCGTCCAAGGGCGCGGCTGCGGCCAAGGCTGGCGCGGGTGCGGCGGCTTCGGGCCAGCCGGGCGATGACGCGGCCGGCTCCGGCAAGTCGGGCGAGAGCGCGGCCGGTTCCGGCAGGTCGGGCGAGAGCGCGCAGGGCAAGCCGTCCTCGGCCGCCCGGCCGTCGCCCGCCGACCGGCCCACTGTCCGGCCCGCTGATCGGCCCGCTGATCGGCCCGCACGGCCTGCCGACCGGCCCGCACGGCCCGCCGAACAGTCCGCTGATGACGGTGACGACGCGTCCGACCCGGACACGGCGCCGCAGCCTCGTGTGACGTCCTCCGGGCTGCCGGTCCAGCCGGAACCCCCTGGTGGGGCTTCCGGGGCGTCCGAGCGGCCTTCTGGGGCTGCGCCGGCCCCTTCCGCCCGTCCGGCGGGGGCGGCCGCCCCGGCGCCGAAGACCGAGAGCAAGGACACCAAGTCCGGCACGACCGGCAAGGAGGGCGCGGCGAAGGGCGAGGCGTCCGGCGCCAAGCCCGGCCAGACGGGTGAGGGCTCGAAGGGCGGGACCGGCGGCACGTCCGGTCCGGCCGGGCGCCCGAAGACGGTCAAGGTCATCACCGGCACCCGTCGCTACCACAGCGCCACCTGCCCGCTGATCAGGGGCGCGGGGGAGACGGGCGTGGAGACCATGACGATCCCCGAGGCCGAGGACGCCGGTCTGACCAGCTGCCCGGTGTGCCAGCACGACCGCGAGACGGCCGAGTAACCCCCGCCCGTCCCAGGCCCGCCGCGCATCCGCCGGCGGGTCTTCGCGGTTTGTCCGGCGTCCGCCTGGTCAGCGCTGGGGGCCGGGGTGCAGGCGGGTGAGCCAGGGGTGGGTGGTGTGCTCGGTGCGCAGGGCCGCGGCCAGCCAGTGGCGGCGGCCGTCGTCCAGCAGGGGCAGGACGGTCTCGAAGTCGAGCTCGTCCTTCGGGCGGGGAGCCTTGGCCTTGTAGAGGAGCTGCACCTCCGGTGCGAGGTGCCGCAAGCCGTCCCGCATGATTGTCAGGGCTGTCAGGGGACGGCGGATCCGCGGGTCGCGGCGGTAGATCCACTCGTCCTCGGCGGACTCGTCGAGCATGAGCTGGAAGCGCCAGGGGGCGCCGGGGTGGTCGCGTACCCAGATGTCGTGCGCCGAGGCGGGCAGCACCTCGTCCACGGGCCAGGGGCGCAGGGTGCCGGGTCTGATCGCGGCGTGCACGTCCCAGCCGGTGTCCGCCCTTCTCCGGACGCGGCACCGCGGCGAAACCCGGAACGCCCCCGCCGGGCAGAGCTCAGCGCGCTCTCCACGCGGCCGCCGTCCTGCTGGTGGACTTGGCCGTGACGGGACCGGCCTGCGGGGCGGGCCACACCTGGATCAGGTACTCCTCGACGGGCGCGTCGTCGTCCCGCGGGTCGCCGTCGTCGCGGTTGCGCCCGTGGACGCGCAGCCGGTAGTCGCCCGGGCCGGACAGTTCCAGCTGGGCGGCCGGGTTCTCGCCGCCGCCCGACGTCGCGAAGTCCATGAACGCCGATCGCCAGGCGACGGACACCTCGGCGACGTCCTGCCAGCCGTCGGTGGTCAACGGCGGGGCGGTGTCCCACAGTTCGGCGGTGACGCCGATGTCGCCGATCTCCTGGCCGCACACGATGCGCGCGCCGTCGCCGTCGGGATCGGCCTGGACCAGGCCCGTCGCGGTCATGTCCCACGCGAACTCCGTCACGAGGTCCGCGCCGGTCAGGTCGACGGTGGACGCGTCCACGAACACCTCAGCGGAAGCGCGGCGGATCAGAGCCGGCACGGGACTGGATCCTTTCGGAGGCGAGAGGAGGCGAACGCACGCCGGGCGCCACCGAGGTGATCGGTGACGCCCCCGCGTGGACGGATCGCGGCCGGGGTCAGGCGCGGCGGAGCTGGAACGTCAGGCCCAGGTCCTCGTCGCGGTGGGCCGGGAGGTCGTCCTGGGCGCCCTCGGTGAGGGACGCGGCCAGGACCTCCTCGGCGACCGTGCCGCCGCCGGAGCGCAGCGCGGCGGCCAGGTCGGGCGCGGAGGCCGTCCACCACAGGTCGATGCGGTCGGTGATCGACAGGCCGGAGGACTTGCGGGCGTCCTGGACCAGCCGGATCACCTCGCGCAGCAGGCCGGCGCGGCGCAGCTCGTCGGACAGCTCAAGGTCGAGGGCGACGGTCTCGCCGGTGCCGGTGCCGATGGCGCCGGTCTCCACGGCCCAGCCCGCGCGCGGCTGCTCGGTGACGATCACCTCGTCGGGGCCGAGCATGATCTCGCCCAGCTCGTCCGCCTCGATCATGACGGGGGTGCCGCCGCGCAGCGTGCGGGCCACGCGGGTGGCGTCGGCGGCGGTCACCGCGGCGGCCACCAGCTTGGTACGCGACCCGAACCGCTTCCCGAGCGCCCGGAAGTTCGGCTTCACCGTGTACGACACGAGATCGGCGTCGAATCCGGACATGTCCTCAAGGGTCTGGACGTTCAGCTCGTCCGCCACCAGCCCCCGCAGCTCGGCGGGCAGCGACGGCCAGCCGTGCGCGCCCACCAGCGCCCGGCGCAGCGGCTGCCGCGTCTTCACGCCGGAGGAGGCCCGCGCCGAGCGGCCCAGCTCGACCAGCCGGCGGACCAGGGCCATCTGGTCCGACAGCGCCGGGTCGAGCAGGTCCTCGCGCACCTGCGGCCAGCTGGTCAGGTGGACCGAGGAGGGCGCGCCGGGCGCGCGCAGCACGTCCCAGAGGTAGTCGGTGACGAACGGCGTGATCGGCGCCATCAGCCGGGTGACCGTCTCCAGGCACTCGTACAGGGTGGCGAACGCCTCGCGCGAACCCTGCCAGAAGCGGCGGCGGGAGCGGCGGACGTACCAGTTGGACAGGTCGTCGAGGAAGTCGGCCAGGCGGCGGCCGGCACGCTGGGTGTCGTACTCGTCGAGGGACGCGGTGACCTCGGCGACCGTCCGGTGCAGCTCGGCCAGCACCCAGCGGTCCAGCAGCGGACGCTCGGCGGCCGGCGGAGCGGGCTCGGACGGGCTCCAGGACTCGGCGTTGGCGTACAGGGTGAAGAAGGAGGAGGTGTTCCACAGGGTCAGCAGGACCTTGCGGACGATCTCCTCCAGGGCGTTGTGCCCCACCCGGCGGGCCGCCCACGGCGATCCGGAGCAGGCCATGAACCAGCGCAGCGCGTCGGCGCCGTGCTGGTCCATCAGCGGGATCGGCTCCAGGATGTTGCCCAGGTGCTTGCTCATCTTGCGGCCGTCCTCGGCCAGGATGAGGCCGAGGCAGAGCACGTTCTCGTAGGAGGACTGGCCGAAGACCAGCGTGCCGACCGCCATCAGCGAGTAGAACCAGCCGCGGGTCTGGTCGGTGGCCTCGCAGATGAACTGCGCGGGGTAGACGCCCTCCGGCTTGCCGTGCTCGCCCCACTGCGCGAACGGCATCGAGCCGGAGTCGTACCAGGCGTCGATGACGTCGGGCACGCGGGTGGCGAGCGCGCCGCAGGAGGGGCAGTCGAAGGTCACGTCGTCGACGTACGGGCGGTGCGGGTCGAGCGCGGAGACGTCCTGGCCGGCCAGCGTGCTCAGCTCGGCCAGCGAGCCGACGCAGGTGACGTGGCTCTCGTCGGCCGAGCACACCCACAGCGGCAGCGGCGTGCCCCAGTAGCGCGAGCGCGACAGCGACCAGTCGACGTTGTTGCGCAGCCACTCGCCGAACCGGCCCCACTTGATGGTCTCGGGGAACCAGTTGGTGTTGGCGTTCTCCGACAACATCTGGTCCTTGACCGCGGTGGTGCGGATGTACCAGGACGGGAGCGCGTAGTACAGCAGCGCGGTGTGGCAGCGCCAGCAGTGGGGGTAGGCGTGCTCGAAGTGGGTGCCCCGGTACAGCAGGCCGCGCCGGCGCAGGTCCTCGGTGAGCTCCTCGTCGGCGTCCTTGAAGAAGCGGCCGCCGACCATGGGCACGTCGTCGAGGAACCGGCCGTCGGGGCCGATCGGGTTGACGATCGGCATGTCGTACCGCTTGATGACGGCCATGTCGTCGGCGCCGAAGGCGGGGGCCTGGTGGACCAGGCCGGTGCCGTCCTCGACGGTGACGTAGTCGCCGAGCACGACGTAGTGGGCGCCGGGGATGTCGACCAGGTCGAAGGGGCGGCTGTAGCGGGTGCGCTCCAGCTCGCGGCCGGTGCAGCGGGCCACCTCGGTGACGTCCTCGCCGAGGACGGACAGCAGCGGCTCGGCCACCACCAGCACCTCGCCGTCGGCGGTCCTGGCCGCGACGTAGGTGACGTCGGGGTGCACGGCGACGGCCGTGTTGGACACCAGCGTCCAGGGGGTGGTGGTCCAGATCAGCAGCGCCGCGCCCAGCTCCGCCAGCGGCCCGGACGTCACCGGCATGCGCACGTAGACCGACGGGCTGGAGACGTTCTCGTAGCCGCCCGGCTGGCCCAGCTCGTGGTCGGACAGGCCGGTGCCGCAGCGCGGGCAGTACGGCGTGATGCGGAAGTCGCGGAACAGCAGCCCCTTGTCGAAGACGACCTTCAGCGACCACCAGACCGACTCGATGTAGGACGGGTCCATCGTCCGGTACGCCTGGGACAGGTCGATCCAGTAGCCCATGCGCTCGGTCATCTGCTCGAACGCGTCGACGTGCCGCAGCACCGACTCGCGGCACTTGGCGTTGAACTCGGCGATGCCGTAGTCCTCGATGTCCTTCTTGCCGGTCAGGCCCAGCTCACGCTCGATGCCGACCTCGACGGGCAGGCCGTGGCAGTCCCAGCCGGCCTTGCGCGGGACGCTGAAGCCGCGCATCGACTTGTAGCGCGGGAACAGGTCCTTGAACACCCGGGCCTCGACGTGGTGCACGCCGGGCAGGCCGTTGGCGGTGGGCGGGCCCTCGTAGAACACCCAGGCGGGGTTGCCGGCGTTCTGCTCGACGGACCGCTCGAAGATCTTCCCGTCCCGCCAGCGGTCGAGGACCTCGCGCTCGAGCGCGGGCAGGTCGACCTGCGCGGGAAGAGAGCGGAATGATGGGGAAGACATGTCGGGCGGGACCTCCACGCGTCGTCGGCCGGTTGTGGCGTGCGCGAAGGGACGAAGCCTCGCGGCTCCGCGGTACCACCCTTCTTGGCCTCCGGGGAGGCCCTCTTCATTCGCTTGCTGCCGGGTCTAGTGAGCTCTGCCGAGCCGTTCTTCCGGCGGCTCCGGGGTGATATCCCTCACAGCGGGGCCCCATCAACGCCTTGCAGTCTCAAACCATAACGCAGAGTGGAGCCGAAGACTTCCAGGTTTCCTCCCGCAGGCGGCGGCGTTGGTACGCAAGGAGGAAATTTGTGGGAATGGACCTCCCCGGGGAGGAGTTGAACGGGCGAGGCGGGATAGTACGGGTGAGGTAAACCATCCGGCGGGTCGTTTGCCGTTCCGTTATGAGGATCCTAAGCTGCCCGCACCATTCACGGCCTTGATCAGCATGGAGGCAGCCATGGCGGCAGTCACGCAGACCGCTACACCGTCGATGTGGTCGGAAGAGGAGCTGGCCGAGGTACGCGGCAGGCTGCGGACCGAGATCGACGAGCTCGAGGCCGACATCCTCCGCCACGAGTCGGAGATAGCCTCTGGTGACGTCACCCAGGGCGCGGGCGACGACCAGGCGGACGCCGGCGCCAAGACGTACGAGCGCGAACGCGAGATCGCCCTTACCCTGAATGCGCGCGATCTGGTCGCGCAGAACGAACGTGCGATCGCCAGGATCGACGCAGGGACCTATGGAGTGTGCGAATCGTGCCACAAGCCGATCGGCAAGGAACGTCTTCAGGCGTTCCCGAGGGCGACGCTGTGCGTGGCCTGCAAGCAGAAGGAGGAACGCCGCTAGGCAGGCCGCGCGGACGTCTCCTCGCGATCCTCTCCTCGCTGGCGGTCGTCGTCTACGCGGCTGACCTGATCAGCAAGACGATCGTGCTGCGAACGCTCGAAGGCAAGGCGCCGCTCGTCGTCCTCCAGGACGTCCTGCAGTTCCGGGTGATCTTCAACTCGGGTGCGGCGTTCAGCATCGGCACGGGGATGACGTTCGTGTTCACGTTCATCGCGGCGGGCGTGGTGGTGGCGATCGTGCGCACCGCGCGCAAGCTCCACAGCCTGCCATGGGCGATCACCCTCGGGCTGCTCCTCGGCGGGGCGCTCGGCAACCTGACCGACAGGCTGCTGCGCTACCCGTCGGGGTTCGGCCGGTCCACGCAGCTCCAGGGGCACGTCGTGGACTTCATCGAGGTGCTGCCCGGGCACTTCCCGGTGATCGACTACTTCCCGGTGTTCAACGTCGCCGACTCGGCGATCGTCTGCGGCGGCATCCTGGCGGTGCTGCTGGCCTGGCGCAACGTGCAGATCGACGGCACCAGGGAGACCGAGCACACCGAGGCGACCACCGCGGGGACCACTGCGGGGACCACCGCGGAGACCGGGAAGGAGCCCAAGGATGGCTGAGCGGCGGAGCCTGCCCGTCCCCGACGGGCTGGAGGGCGAGCGGGTCGACGCGGCGATCTCGCGGCTGTTCGGCTTCTCGCGCACCCGCGCGGCCGAGCTGATCGCCGCCGGCGAGGTCCAGGTCGACGGCGGGCAGCCGGCCAAGTCCGACCGCGTGCACGCCGGCGCCTGGCTGGAGGTGACGCTGCCGCCCCCGGTCAGCACGCCGATGCCGGTGGCCGAGCCGGTGCCCGGCATGACGATCGTCTACGAGGACGACGACATCATCGTGGTCAACAAGCCGATCGGGGTGGCCGCCCATCCCACCGTCGGCTGGACCGGCCCGACCGTGATCGGCGGCCTGCTCGGCGCCGGGCACACGATCGCCACCAGCGGCGCGGCCGAGCGACAGGGCATCGTCCACCGCCTCGACGCCAACACCACGGGCGCGATGGTCGTGGCCAAGAGCGAGCACGCGTACTCGGTGCTGAAGCGGGCCTTCAAGGAGCGCACGGTCGACAAGCGCTACCACGCGCTGGTCCAGGGCCACCCCGACCCGTTCAGGGGCACCGTCGACGCGCCCATCGACCGCCACCCCTCGGGCGAGGGCAAGTTCGCCGTGGTCGCGGGCGGCAAGCCGTCGGTCACCCACTACGACACGATCGAGGCGTTCCGGGCGGCCTCGCTGCTGGACATCAAGCTGGAGACCGGGCGTACGCACCAGATCCGCGTGCACATGTCGGCCCTGCGCCACCCCTGCGTCGGCGACATGCTCTACGGCGCCGACCCCACGCTCGCGGCCCGGCTGGGCGTCACCCGGCAGTGGCTGCACGCGGTCTCGCTCGGCTTCGAGCACCCGGCCACCGGCGAGTGGATGTCCTTCAGCACCGACTACCCCGAGGACCTGCAGAAGGCGCTCGACGCCGTCGCCGCCGACACCTGAGCCGCCGACACCTGAGCCGGTCGCTACTCCTCGCCGTCCTGCGAGGGGTCGATCTGGCCGGGGGTTCTGGAGGGGGCGTCGTCCTTCTTCTTCTCCTGCTTCTCCTGCTCGTCCCGCGGGGCCGCCGACTTGGTCGGCGTCGGCTTCTTGGCCGGGGACTTCGCGGGGGTGCTGGTCCGTTCGCCGCCGGTGGGCGAGGGGGCGCTGCGCCGGGGCGCGGCGGACTGCGAGGGACGCGCGGGTTGTGAGGTCGCGGGGGGCGGCTCGGAGTCGGTGACGGCGGTCTTCGGCGCGTCCGTCGGGGCGTCGCTGCCGGGCGGGGTGACGACCGCCGGGATCGTCGGGGCGCGGCCCTGCACCGGCTGGTCCGACTGCTTCGTCCACCAGGCCGCGCCGCCGGTGACCAGGCCCACGAGCAGCGCGCCCGCCGCGATGGCCAGGATCGGCATCCTGCGCGGGCGGCGTACGGCCATCGGCGGCACCGGCACCGGGCCGGTCTGCTCCAGCGGGCCGCCGGTCAGGACCAGTCTCAGCCGCTGTTCGGCCTCCTCCAGCGACATGCGCTGGGCGGGGTTCTTGCGCAGCAGCCCGAGCAGCACGGGGGCGAGCACGCCCGCGCGGGCCAGCGGCTCCGGCTCGGCGTGCATGACCGCGCCGAGCGTGGCCAGGGCGTTGTCCCGGTGGAAGGGGGAGTGGCCCTCGACCGCCATGTACAGCGTCACGCCCAGCGACCACAGGTCGGAGGCGGGCCTGGCCTGGCCGCCGGCCGCCCGTTCCGGGGCCATGAAGGCGGGGGTGCCGATGAGGATGCCGGTCCTGGTGACGGGGGCTTCATCCTCGGTGGTGGCGATGCCGAAGTCGGTCAGCACCGCCCGGCCGTCCTCGGTCAGCAGCACGTTGTCGGGCTTGACGTCACGGTGGAGCACGCCCGCCGCGTGCGCGGCGCGCAGCGCCTCCAGCAGTTGCAGCCCGATGGCGGCGACCTTGGCCGGCGGCAGCGGGCCGTCGGCGCGGATGGTCTCGCCCAAGGTACGGGAGTGCACGAGCTGCATGACGATCCACGGATGGCCGCCCTCCTCCAGCACGTCGTAGACGGCCGCGACCCCCGGATGCGCCACCCGGCCGGCCGCCCGCGCCTCGCGGAACGTGCGCACCGCGAACACCTCGCGCTCAGGGCCGCTCAGGTCCGGCGGCGGCAGCACCTCCTTGACGGCCACGTCCCGGCCGAGCACCTCGTCGTGCGCCTGCCACACGGTCCCCATACCGCCCTGGCCGATCGTCCTGAGCAGCCGGTAGCGGCCACCGACCATCCCCGCAGAATCGGACATGCACGGCGACTACCCAAGAAACATCCGGGCAAGCGCGGTGACGACGGCCGCCGCCGCCAGGATCACCAGGAACGGCGCCCGCAGCACCAGGGCGACCACGGCCGCCAACAGCCCCGCCGTCCGCGCCGGGTCGAACGCGGGCCGGCCCTCCTCGGTGAACATCTGCACCGCGATCAGCGCCGACAGCAACGCCACGGGCACCAGTTCGGCGAACCTGCGCACCGCCGGATGGTCCAGCACCCGGCGCGGCGCGGCCAGCCCGGCCAGCTTGAGCGCGTAGCAGCCGAGGCAGACCGCGACGATCGCCCACCACACCGTCATCGCACCATCACCACCAGCACCGCGACCGCCGACAGCAACACCGGCACGCCCGGCGGGAAGAACGGGCTGGCCGCCAGCGCGACCGCCGCCCCGGCCACCGCCAGCACCCGCAGCCGCCCGCCGGCGGTCAGCCGCGGCCACAGGATGGCCAGGAACGTGGCCGGGCCCACGGCGTCGAGCCCGAGCACCCGCGGGTCGCCCAGGAAGGACGTGCCGACCGCGCCGGCCAGGGTGGTGAGGTTCCAGGCGACGTACAGGCTGGCGAAGGTGGTGAGGAAGCCGGTGCGCGCCGACGGCTCGTCCGGCTGGGCCAGTGTGACGGCCGTGGTCTCGTCGATCACGCCGTGGGCGGCCAGCAGCCGGCGCGGGCCGCGGACGTTCAGCAGGTCGGCCAGGCGCAGGCCGTAGAGGGTGTTGCGGCCGCCGAGCAGCAGCGCGCCCGCGGCCGCGGCCGTCAGGTCGCCGCCCGCGCCGATCGCCCCGGTCAGCGCGAACTGCGAGGCGCCGGTGAAGGCCAGCAGGCTCAGCACGCACGCCTGGGGCACGCTGAGCCCGGCGGTGATCGCCGCCGCGCCGAACGCGAGACCGGACAACCCCACGGCCAGACCCACACCGAGGCCGTCACGCACCGCGGCGGAACGGCGAGTTGTCTGTTCCATGGGAAACAGCTTATGAACTGGGCAAATATCCGGTCTTGTACGTTCCTGCGGCCCTTTGGTAGGCGGCGGGCGGCACGCCCACGACGCGCTTGAAGTGCCGGTTCAGGTGGGCCTGATCGGTGAAGCCCACGTCCGCCGCGACCTGCGCCGGGCGTACCCCCTCAAGGAGCAGCCGGCGGGCCTGCCGCACGCGCAGCGAGGTGAGGTAGGCGTGCGGCGGCAGGCCCGTCACGGCCTTGAACGCGCGCAGCAGCGGGAACGGCCGCACCCCCACCGCCGCCGCCAGCGCCTCCAGCGTCGGCGGGTCGAGCAGGCTCTCGTGCAGCAGCGCCATCGCCTCGCGCACCGCCTGCCGGCCCGCGCCCGGCGGGCTCGCGTCCGGCCTGGGCGCGGCGTGCCTGCTCAGCAGCTTGGCGAACAGCGTGCGCGACAGCGTGGAGGCGGCCAGCGCGTCGCCGCGCTCGGCCGCCTGGTGCGCCCGCCCGAGCAGTGCCGCCACCTCCGGGTCGCGCACCACCTGGTGGGGGAAGTACGGCGTGGCCAGGGGCGCGTCGAGCTCGGCCGCGATCCCGGCCAGCGCCTCGACCGACGGATACAGCATCCGGTACGCCCACCCGTCCGGCGTGCCCGCCTGGCCGGTGTGCACCGAGTCCGGGTTGACCAGCACCAGCTCGCCCGCGCCCGCCCGGTGCAGGGTGCCGCGGTAGTCGAACTCCTCCACGCCCGCCACGATCAGCCCGATGGCGTACCCGTCGTGGACGTGCCGGGAGAAGCGGTGGGTGACGTAGCGGGCCTTGAGCAGGTCGGTCTCGGGGACCGCCGGATGCCGCCAGAACCTGGCCCGTTCGCGCGCGCCGTCGTGCTCCGGCGTCATTCCGGGCGGAAGGTCTTGACGAAGGTGTCGAACCAGTGCCGGTCGGCGGCCCAGCGGGAGTCGAGGGTCTCCCAGTACAGGGCGTACGGGCGGCCGGCCGCGGTGTGGAAGCCGCGGTTGATCACGTGGATGAGCTGCCCCTTGCGCATCTGGGTGAACTCCCAGTCGGAGGCGCGCAGGCCGAGGTATTCGGTGGGGGTGATGCCGATCCGGGTGTAGTGGTCGAACTCGCCCTTGGCCTTGATCTCCTTCTCCAGGCCGAGCCAGTGCTGTTGCGGGTCCTTCCACGGGATGTCGGGGACGGTCCACTCGACGATCATCGCGCCGGGGGTGCCGGGGCCGGACAGGCGGATGCTGTCCCTGGTCGGGTTCTTGGCGGCCGTCCAGGTCTTGGGGACGGCCATGGAGAAGTGGCCGGTGGCGCTGGTGAGGGGGCGCCAGCCGGCGGGCACCGCCGGGGCGGTGGGGGTCGGCTCGCCGGTGGGGTCGCCGGTGGGTTCCTTGGTCGGCTGGGGGCTCGGCTCGGGCGTCGGGGACTTCGATGGCGGCGTCGAGGGGTCGGGGGTGGGGTCGCCGGTGGCGGGCGGCTGGGCGCCGGCCGTGGGGGTGGGCGTGGCGGACCCTGACAGCTGGTCGTAGAGCAGCACGCCGCCGCCGCCCAGGAGCGCCAGGACGGCCGCCGTGGCGGGCACCGCGATCCACATCGTCCGGCCGCGCCGCCGCGGCTCTCCCGGGACCGTCCGGTGCGGCGGCCGCGCGTCGCCGGTGACGGGCTGCGATCCCTGCGGCGCAGGGTGAGGGCTGCTGGGGGTGGGGTGCGGGCCGTGCGGGGTGGGGTGCGGGCCGCTCGGGGCCGTGCCTTGGGGGTACGGGCCTTGGGGGTACGGACCGGAGGCGGCGGGCCCCGGGGCCGGGAAGGGGACCGACCACATGGGGGTCTGGTCGGCCAGCAGCGGCTGCCCGGTGGCCACCTGGTGGAGCAGGCGCGCGGCCTCGCCGGCCGGCATCCTGGACGCCGGGTCGCGCCGCAGCAACCCCATGATGACCGGCTGCAACGCCCCCGCCCGCACGGGCGGCTCGGGCTCGTCGCGCAGCACCGCCGCCACCGTGGCGGCCCACGAGTCACGCTTGAACGGCGGCCGTCCCTCCACCGCCGCGTACAGGGTGGCCCCCAGCGACCACAGGTCGGACTCCGGACGGGCGGCCTCGCCGTTGAGCCGCTCCGGCGGCATGTACGCCGGGGTGCCCACCAGCCCGCCGGTCGCCGTCAGCCCCGACTCGGCCTCCAGCGCGGCGATGCCGAAGTCGGTCAGCACGACCCTGCCGTCGTCGGCCAGCAGCACGTTCTCGGGCTTCACGTCACGATGGAGCACCCCGGTGGCGTGGGCGGCCCGCAGCGCGTCGAGCACCCGGCCGCCGACCATCGCCACCAGCGCGGTCGGCAGCGGCCCGCGCTCGCCGATCACCTCGGCCAGCGAACGCGACCGGACGAGCTGCATGACGATCCAAGGCCGCCCGTCCTCCTCGACGACGTCGTGGATGACGATCACCGACGGGTGGTCGAGGCGGCCGGCCGCCCTGGCCTCCCTGATGGTCCTGCGGTTGAGGTCGGCCCGCTTGGCGTCGCCCACGCCCGTGTAGCGGACCTCCTTGATCGCCACCGTACGGTCGAGCAGCTCGTCGTAGGCACGCCAGACCACCCCCATGCCGCCCTCCCCGAGGGGCTCGATGAGGCGATACCGGTTGCTGACCTGCCTTTCCACGCAGGGAAGCCTACTTCGCGGGTTTGAAGGTCGCGCTGAAGCCCTCGAAGAAGTGGTAGTCCTTCTTCCAGTGGCTGTTGAGGGTGTGCCAGTAGATGGCGTACGCCTTCCCGTTCTCGGTGATGAAGCCGCGGTCGCGCACCCGGGTCTTGCCCGTGTTGGTGTTCCAGGTGAAGTCCCAGTCGGCGGCGGCCTTCATGTAGTCGACCTTCTTGATGCCGATCTTCTTGTAGCCGCCGAAGTTGTGCTTGAGCGACGGCTCCTGCTTCTTCCAGTCCTTGTACGGGTCCTTGCCGGGCTTGGCCGCCTCCTCGATCATCAGGTAGGCGTTGGAGGCCGCGCCGGGGCCCTTGAACTTGACCTGCCGGCCGCCGCGGTCCCAGACGTCCCAGCCCTTGGGCAGCCCGATGGAGAAGCCGAGCTCCTTGTCCTTGTACATCTTCCAGCCGCTGGGCAGCGGGTCGGAGTCCTCGGTCTTGTCCGGCGTGGCCGAAGGGGAGGAGGACGGCGAGGACGAGGGCGTGCTCGTGGCCGGCGGTTTCGACTCGGTGCCCGACGTGGACGCGGTGGGCGCGGAGGACGAGGTGTGGGCCTTGGCCGACTGCCTGACCTGCGGCGGCCTGGACGAATGCTCGTCGGGGGCCGACCTCAGGCCGAGATAGCCGCCGACCCCGGCGACCAGCACGACCGCCGCGGCGGCCAGCGCGATCGGCCCGACCTTGCGGCCCTGCTGGCGGCTGCTCACCGTGGGCTCGCCGGTGGGCGCGCCGGGGAGCGCGGAGTCCCTGGTCGAGGGCGGGATTCGCCCGCCGGTCCCGCCGGTCCCGACGGGCGGCGGCGTGCCGGCGGCCCGGCTCCTCGGCGTGGGCGCGGGCCTGGGCGTGGTCCGGGGCGCGGGCCTGGGCGGGGGGACGGGCAGGTCGGGGTCGGTCGGGGTGTCGTCCTCGTCCTCGACGGGGTCCGGGGCTGGGACGGCGGCGCGCAGCTTCCGGCTGGGGAACCGCCTGGTCTCCGCCGGGCTCGACGCGGTGGCGGCCTCGCGCAGCATCCGCGCGGCCTCCTCGTACGTCAGGCGCTGCACCGGCTCCTTGACCAGCAGCCCGCTGATCACGTCGGCCAGCGGCCCGGCGTGCGGCGCGGGGTCGGGCTCGTCGGTCAGGACGGCGTGCATCGTGGCCAGCGCCATGCCGCGCTCGTGCGGCGAGCGGCCCTCCACGGCCGTGTAGAGCGTCGCGCCCAGCGACCACAGGTCGGACTCACGGCGCGCGGGCAGCCCCTTGAGCCGCTCGGGCGCGATGAACGCGGGGGTGCCCGCCAGGCCCGTCACGGTGAGCTGCGTCTCGGTCTCCAGCGTGGCGATGCCGAAGTCGGTCAGCACGACCCTGCCGTCGTCGGCCAGCAGCACGTTCTCGGGCTTGACGTCGCGGTGGAGCACCCCGGCCTCGTGCGCCCGGTGCAGCGCGTCGAGCACGGCGACGCCGATCTCGGCCACCCGCTCGGGCGGCAGCGGCCCCTCCTGCTTGATCACCGCCCCCAGGGAGCGCGACTGGACCAGCTGCATGACGATCCAGGGCCGGCCGTCCTCCTCGATCACGTCGTGGACGACGATCACGTTGGGGTGCTCGAACCTGGCCGCGGCCCGCGCCTCGCGCATCGTGCGCCGGTTGAGCAGCTGCACCTCGTCGCCCAGAGCAGCGGCGTAGCGGACTTCCTTGATGGCGACGGTGCGGTCGAGGAGCTCGTCGTGGGCGCGCCAGACGATGCCCATGCCGCCCTTGCCGATGGGCTCCAGCAGCTCGTACCGGCCGGCGATGCGGCGTCCGTCCTGCTTGCGATCCGACATCAACGGCCTCAAACCCTCCCTCTCGGCCAAGAAATACTCCCATAGCGAGGGATCATCGGCGACTCGCCGGAAGGTCAGTCCGCCATATGAGAAGGAACGTCCAGCAGGTGGAGGCGGGTGTAAGGTTTCAGACATGACTTGTCGCTACACCTTTACCGAGCCGGCTCCGGGAGGGCCGGTCGTCAGCTAGCGACCACCTGGAGTCGGCACAAGGCAGAGACGCCCCGTCTCTGCCTTTTTGGTTTTCCTGCCGGCTTCGCTGGGCCGGCCCGAGTGGGGAGTCGAGATGACATCGACCTTGGAGCGGCACATGGTGACGATCGGCGGGCTGCGCGTGGGGCACGGCCCGGCCGTGGTGATCGGCGGGCGGGTGAGCCTGCGCCCGCATCGGGGGCAGGTCGACGCACGTGAGGCGCTGGGGGAGCGGGCCACGCTGGTGGAGCCGTACTCGGCGGCCGACCTGCCGGCGATCGCGGCGCTGGCCGACGCCGTGGTGGTGGGGGCCACGTGGACGCGCGACATCCCGCTGGTGCGGGCCGCGGCCGGGCTCGGGCTGCCGGTGGTGGTCGAGCGGCGGCCGTCGGCGTCGGTGGAGGAATGGGTGGGCCTGGCCGGCTACTGCGCGGCCGAGGGGAACGACCAGGTGGTCCTGTGCGAGGGGGGCCGGCTCGACCTCGGGGTGCTGCGGGCGGCGCGGGCCGCGTCGGGGCGTCCGGTGCTGGCCGACGTCTCGCGCGACCCGGGGCTGGCGGCGGCGGCCGTGGCGGCGGGCGCCGACGGCCTCGTGGTCGCCGGTCCCGGTGGCACTGGCGGCACTGGCGGCTCCGGTGGCTCGGGCGCGTCCGGGCGGGCGGACGAGGCTGCGGACGTGCGGGCGGCCGAGGAGGCCGTGACGCTGGTCGGCGCGTTGTTGCGGCCCGAGTCGCCGGCCACGCTGGCCGAGTGCCGGGAGGCGATCGACCGGGTCGACGCGGCGCTGGCCACCCTCCTGGAGCGGCGCGCCGCCCTGGCGGGCGTCGTGCAGCGGCTCAAGCCGGTGGGCGGGTTCGCGGGGCGCGACCTGGCGCGGGAGCGGGCGCTGGTGGCGCGGATGGCGACGCGGGCGCCCCAGCTGGGCGAGGAGCGGCTGGCGGCGGTGATGAACGCCGTCATCGAGGCGGGCCTCCACCTGGCCGAGGAACGCGCCCGCCGCTGAGCCACGCCTGAGCCGTGGGCAGGCCACCCGCCCGCTCGCGGCGCTCAGGGGGTGGTGAGGCGGTAGTTGTGCAGCGGGCGGCCGGGGCCGGTGGCGATCTGCTGGTTGATCAGCTCGGCGAAGCGGCGGTAGCCGTCGCCGGTGGGGTGGAAGCTGCGGGCGTTGACGGTCAGCGGGTCCATGTCCACGGCCAGGCTGTTGAGGTACGGCTGCGGCGTGCCGGCCTCGTGGCCCGTGAACGCCTCGTAGGCGTCGACGTACTCGACGCTGCCGGGGGCGCCGAGGCCGGCCAGGCCGCGGTCGTGCTCGGCCGTGACGGCGCCCACCGTGTCGTTGAGCTTGCGCGTGACGGAGTTGAGCCACCGCTGGTCGGCCACGCTCAGGTTGTCGACCGTGCGGACGGGCGAGGCGGGGAACGGCCTGGGATAGCCGAGGACGATGACCCGGGCCCCCGGCGCGCGGGCGCGCAGCTCGCCGAGCACCCTGGTCAGGCTGGGCCGCAGCTCGGCGATGCGCCGGGCGACGGCGGCGTCCTGGTTGACGCAGGCCGACGACCAGGGCAGCTTGACGATGCACCCGGTCAGGACGTCGGTGAACCCGGCGTCGTTGCCGCCGATGCTCAGCGTCACCAGGCTGGCCGACGGGCCGACCCGGGCGATCTGGGGTTGCTGGCCGTACTGGCCGGACAGGAGCTGGCGGGTGGTGGCGCCGCTGCAGGCGTAGAAGGCGCTGCCCCCGGTGAACGGGTGGGCCTTCGCCACCAGCGGGACGTACGAGCCGTGGGCGCGATGGCAGCGGTCGGCGCCGTCGTTGACCGGGCCGGCGTCCTGCTCGTAGACGCCCTCGCCGGAGGAGTAGGAGTCGCCGAGCGCGACGTACGTGCCGCTCAGCGCGGCCTGGACGGGCGTCAGCCGGGTCAGCCGCGGCAGGTGGCCGCGCGGCTCCTGCAGCGGCCCCGACGGGCAGCCTGGGGAGAGCACGGCGCAGGCGAGCTTCGGGTAGACGCCCAGCGGCACGCCGATCAGCGCGAGCGCGGCACCCACCGCCGCGGCCGCCGCCGCGACCCGCCACACCCGCCGCCACAGCCGCTTCGCCCCGACCCCGACCCATGCCGAGGGCTCGACGGCGGGCACGCTGGACGGCCCGGTGGCAGACACGGCGGTGAGCCCGGGGGCAGACACAGCGGTGGGCCCTGTGACGGGCTCAGCGGCGGGCCCGGGGGCAGACCCGGTGGCGGGCCCGCGGGCGGACACAGCGGTGGGCCCGGTAGCGGGCCCGGGGGCGGACACGGTGAGGGGCACGGTGGCGGGCTCGGGCCCGGTGGTGTCCGGTGGCTCGGTGGCGGGGGCGGCGGTCGCCGCCCGGCCGAGCGCGGGATCGAGTGTGTCGTCCAGCTTGTCCAGTGTGGCCTCCCCCGAGCGGCGACTCCTGCCCCGACGAGACTAACCCGCCTCCCGCGCGGCCTCCCGCGTCCGGCGGCGGCGGCGTACCATCAGCCAGCCGAGCGCGATGCCCGCGACCAGGGCCGGGATGAGGAAGAAGGCCACCCGCTGATCGCGGTCGGCGAACGGCATCAGCAGGATCACCAGCGCCAGGAAGCCGAGCGTCAGCCAATTGGTGTACGGCGAGCCCGGCATCGGGAACGCCGACCGGTGCCCGGTGGCGCGCAGCCGGGTCTGGCAGTAGACCAGCACCCCCCACGTGGTGATCACCCCCAGCGAGGCGACCGCCGTGGCGATGTTGAAGGCGCGCTCGGGCAGGTAGTAGAACAGCGCCACGCCGCCGAGGAACATGGCCGCGGTGAACACGATCCCGCCGATCGGCACGTGCCGGGAGCTGAGCGTGGCGGCGAAGGCGGGGGCCTCCGCCTTGGTGGCCATCGACCGCAGGATGCGCCCGGTGGCGTACAGGCCCGAGTTGCAGGACGAGAGCGCGGCCGTGATCACCACGAGGTTCATCGCGTCGGCCGCCCAGGGCACCCCGAGCCCGGCGAAGAACGTGACGAACGGCGAGGTGCCGGCGCTGTAGGACGTCCAGGGCAGGACCATCGCCAGCAGCAGCACCGAGCCCACGTAGAAGATCGCGATGCGCCAGATCACGCCGTTGATCGCCCGCGGCATGACCTCGTGCGGCCGGGCGGTCTCGCCGGCGGTGATGCCGACCAGCTCGATCGAGGCGTAGGCGAACACCACCGACTGCAGGCTCATCAGCACCAGCGGGAAGCCGGTGGGGAAGAAGCCGCCGTGCGCGACCAGGTTGCGCGGCCCGGCCTCGCCGACGGCGAAGACCACCAGCACCAGCGCGACCACCAGGAAGATCACGATGGCCAGCACCTTCAGCATCGCGAACCAGAACTCCAGCTCGCCGAACAGGCGGACCGACAGCAGGTTGACCACCAGCACGAACCCCAGCGCGAGCAGCGCGGTCAGCCACTGGGGGAAGCCGCCGGCCCAGTAGTGGACGTACGCGGCGATGGCGGTCAGTTCGGCGATGCCGGTGAAGGCCCAGTTGACCCAGTACATCCAGCCGCTGGCGAAGGCCGCCCACGGGCCGATGAACTCGCCGGCGTACTCGACGAAGGAGCCCGAGGCCGGGCGGTAGAGCACCAGCTCGCCGAGCGCTCGCATGACGAAGAAGGCGGCCAGCCCGGCGGTGGCGTAGGAGAGCACGAGCGCGGGGCCGGTGGCGGCCAGGCGGCCGCCCGCGCCGAGGAAGAGGCCGACCCCGATCGCGCCGCCGATCGCGATCATCTGGATCTGGCGGTTGCCCAGCGCGTGGCTGTACCCCTCGTCGGACTGCGTGCGCACCCGGTGTCTCCTTCATTACTTTGCGTGAGGGAGACGATATCGAGGCCGGTGGCCGCGACGCTTCCGGCGCGCCGGTCCCGTGGGGCGCGCGAGGCGGCTCCGGGATGTCGGTCCGGCCCACTAGAGTCGGAGCGCACCATCGCATCCAGACCCGGGGAGGCGCCGCTCCATGTCGTCCAGCGACTCGTTCGTCCATCTGCATGTGCACACCGAATACTCCATGCTCGACGGGGCCGCCCGGCTCAAGCAGATGTTCAAACAGGTCGGCGACCTGGGCATGCCCGCCATCGCGATCACCGACCACGGCAACATGCACGGCGCGTACGACTTCTACCGGCAGGCCACGGGCGCCGGCATCAAGCCGATCATCGGCATCGAGGCCTACGTCGCGCCGGAGCTGCGGCACAACAAGAAGCCCGTGCTGTGGGGCGAGCCGCACCAGAAGAAGGACGACGTCTCGGCGGGTGGCTACTACACCCACATGACGATCTGGGCGCGCAACAAGACCGGCCTGCACAACCTGATGAAGCTCAGCTCGCGCGCCTACACCGAGGGCTTCGTGCGCAAGTGGGCCCGCATGGACGCCGAGATCCTGGCCGAGCACGCCGACGGCCTGATGGCCACCACCGGCTGCCCGTCGGGCGAGGTGCAGACAAGGCTGCGGCTCGGTCAGTACGACGAGGCGCTCAAGGCCGCCGCGAAATATCAGGAAATCTTCGGCAAGGACAACTTCTTCCTGGAGATCATGGACCACGGCCTCGACATCGAGCGCCGGGTCCGCGACGGCCTGACCCGCATCAGCAAAGAGCTCGCCATCCCGCCGCTGGTGACCAACGACTCCCACTACACCTACGAGTCCGACGCCGCCTCCCACGACGCCCTCCTGTGCATCCAGACCGGCAAGCAGCTGTCCGACCCCGACCGCTTCCGCTTCGACGGCTCCGGCTACTACATCAAGACCGCCGACGAGATGCGCGCCGTCGACTCCTCCGACCTGTGGGCCGAGGGCTGCCGCAACACGCTCCTGGTGGCCGAGAAGGTCGATCCGTCCGGGTTCTTCGAGTTCAAGAACCTCATGCCCACCTACCCGATCCCCGACGGCATGACGGAGAGCGAGTTCTTCCGCAAGACCGTCTGGGAGGGCATGGACCGCCGCTGGCCCGAGGGCTACGACGACGAGCACAAGCGGCAGGCCGAGTACGAGATCGGCATCATCGAGCAGATGGGCTTCCCGAGCTACTTCCTCGTGGTCGCCGACTTCATCATGTGGGCCAAGCAGAACGGCATCCCGGTCGGCCCGGGGCGTGGCTCGGCGGCCGGCTCGCTGGTGGCGTACGCGATGGGCATCACCGACCTCGACCCGCTCCCGCACGGCCTGATCTTCGAGCGCTTCCTCAACCCCGACCGCGTCTCCATGCCCGACGTCGACATCGACTTCGACGAGCGCAGGCGCGGCGACGTGATCCGCTACGTGACCGAGAAGTGGGGCGCCGACAAGGTCGCCATGATCGCCACGTTCGGCACCATCAAGGCGAAGGCCGCCATCAAGGACGCCGGTCGCGTCCTGGGCTATCCCTACGCGCTGGGCGACAAGGTGTCCAAGGCGTTCCCGCCGGCCGTGATGGGCAAGGACATCCCGCTGGCGGGCATCTTCGACAAGGACCACCCGCGCTACAACGAGGCCGGCGAGCTGCGCCGGCTCTACGAGGAAGACGTCGACGTCAAGGCGACGATGGACCTCGGCAAGGGCCTGGAGGGCCTGATCAGGCAGACGGGCGTGCACGCCGCCGGCGTGATCATGTCCCGCGAGGTGATCACCGACCACATCCCGATCATGCGCCGCGACTCCGACGGCGCGATCATCACGCAGTTCGACTACCCGACCTGCGAGACGCTCGGCCTGCTGAAGATGGACTTCCTGGGCCTGCGCAACCTCACGATCATCGACGACTGCCTGAAGATGATCGAGTCCACCACCGGCGAGCAGATCGACCTGCTGAAGCTGCCGCTCGACGACCGCAAGACGTACGAGCTGCTGGGCAGGGGCGACACGCTGGGCGTGTTCCAGCTCGATGGCGGCGGCATGCGCTCGCTGCTGCGGCTGATGAAGCCCGACAACTTCGAGGACATCTCGGCCGTCGGCGCCCTCTACCGTCCCGGCCCGATGGGCGCCAACTCCCACACCAACTACGCCCTGCGCAAGAACGGCCAGCAGGAGATCACCCCGATCCATCCCGAGTTCAAGGAGTCGCTGGGCGAGATCCTCGACACGACCTACGGCCTGATCGTCTATCAGGAGCAGGTCATGGCCATCGCGCAGAAGGTCGCCGGGTTCTCGCTCGGCAAAGCCGACCTGCTGCGCCGGGCGATGGGCAAGAAGAAGAAAGCCGAGCTGGACAAACAGTTCGAGTCCTTCGAAAGCGGCATGAAGGAGAACGGCTACTCCGCCGAGGCCGTCAAGACGCTCTGGGACATCCTGCTGCCCTTCTCCGACTACGCCTTCAACAAGGCCCACTCGGCGGCCTACGGCCTGGTCTCCTACTGGACGGCCTTCCTCAAGGCCAACCACCCGGCCGCCTACATGGCGGCGCTGCTGTCGAGCGTCAAGGACGACAAGGACAAGTCGGCCCTCTACCTCAACGAGTGCCGCCGCATGGGCATCAAGGTGTTCCCGCCCGACGTCAACGACTCCGACTTCGACTTCACCCCGCGCGGCACCGACATCCGCTTCGGCCTGTCGGCGGTGCGCAACGTCGGCGGCAACGTCGTCGACGGCATCATCTCGGCGCGCAAGTCCAAGGGCCGCTTCGCCGACTTCAAGGACTTCCTGCGCAAGGTGCCCGCGATCGTGTGCAACAAGCGCGTGATCGAGTCGCTGGTCAAGGCCGGCGCCTTCGACTCGCTCGGCCACGTGCGCAAGGGCCTGGTCATGGTGCACGAGCAGGCCGTCGACGCGATCATCGACATCAAGAAGAACGAGGCCATCGGCCAGGACTCCCTGTTCGGCGCGATCGACGGCGGCGAGGACCAGACCTTCGACGTGCAGATCCCGCCCGGGGAGTGGGACAAGAACACGCTGCTGCAGTTCGAGCGGGAGATGCTCGGCCTCTACGTCTCCGACCACCCGCTGTTCGGCGTGGAGCACATCCTGGCCGCGGGGGCCGACTGCTCGATCGCCGCCGTCCAGGACGAGAGCCGGGCCGACGGGCAGGTCGTGACGCTGGGCGGCATCCTGAGCGGGGTGCAGCGCAAGGTCACCAAGAAGGGTGACACGTGGGTGCTCACCCAGCTCGAGGACCTTGAAGGCGCGATCGAGGTGATGATCTTCCCGTCGGCGTACCAGCTGTGCTCGACGATCCTGGCCGAGGACGCGATCGTCTTCGTCAAGGGGCGCATCGACAAGCGGGAGGACGTCGCGAAGGTCATCGCCATGGAGGTGACCGCGCCCGACCTGACCCAGGAGGCGGGCGGGCCGCTGCTGGTGAGCCTGCCGCTGACCCGGTGCACGCCGCCGGTGGTCGGGCGGCTGAAGGAGATCCTCACCACGCATCCGGGCACCTCGGAGGTGCATCTCCAGGTGCACAACGGGCCGAAGACGACCGTCATGCGGGTCGACGACCGCCTGCGGGTGTCGCCGTCACCGGCGCTGATGGGCGACCTCAAGCAACTCCTCGGCCCGGCCTGCCTGGGCGCCTGACCGCGCCGGGGCTCCCCGGTTCGGCCCGCCTCGGCGCCGGCCCGGCTTGTGGGCGGGTGCCAAGGCGGGCGGGGGAGGTGGGCAAAGGTCGCCGTCGTGTCCCGGCGCGCGGGTGGGGCAGGATCGCAGGGTGAGCGAACTGCACTACCTGACCGCGACCGAGATGGCCCGCCTGATCAGGGCCGGGCAGGTGAGCGCCGTCGAGCTGCTCCAGGCCCACCTCGACCGCATCGAGCAGGTCAACCCCCAGGTCAACGCCATCGTGACGTTGGTGGCCGAGCGGGCGCTGGAGGCGGCCAGGGCGGCCGACGCGGCCGAGCCCGAGGGGCCGCTGCACGGCGTCCCGGTCGCCCACAAGGACCTGGTGGACACCGCGGGCATCCGCACCACGTACGGTTCGCCGCTGTTCGCGCGGAACGTCCCCGACAAGGACGACCTGATCGTGCGCCGCCTGCGGGCCGCGGGGGCGATCACGATCGGCAAGACCAACACGCCGGAGTTCGGCACCGGCTCGCACACCGTCAACGAGGTCTTCGGCGCCACCAGGAACCCCTACGACCTGGCCAGGTCGGCCGGCGGCAGCAGCGGCGGGGCCGCGGCGGCCCTGGCCACCGGCATGGTCCCGCTGGCCGACGGCTCCGACATGGGCGGCTCGCTGCGCAACCCGGCGTCGTTCTGCAACGTCGTGGGCCTGCGCCCCACGCCGGGGCGCGTCCCCGACCCCTCCGACACGGCCGCCTGGTACACGCTGGCGGTGCCGGGGCCGATGGCGCGCACGGTCGACGATCTCACGCTGATGCTCGGGGCCGTCGCCGGGTTCGACGCCCGCTCGCCGTTCGCGATCAAGGAGGAGTTCGCGCCCGAGCCCGAGCAGGGCGTGCGCGGGCTGCGGGTGGCGTGGAGCCCCGACCTGGGCGGGCTGCCGGTCGACCCGCGCACGGCCGCGGTGACCGCGACGGCGCCGGCCGTGTTCGAGGAGCTGGGGGCGCACGTGGAGCAGGTCGCGCTCGACCTGTCCGACGCCGAGGACGCCTTCCGGATCTACCGCGCCTGGTACTACGCCCTGTCCTTCGGCGACCTGACCGGCCTCGGCCCCAACACCAGCTGGAACGTCGAGCGCGGCCGCACGGTCACCGGCGCCGACCTGGCCCGCGCCGAACGGCTGCGCAGCGGCCTCTACCAGCGCATGGCCGGCTTCTTCGACACCTACGACGTGCTGCTCGCGCCGGTCAGCCAGGTGCCGCCGTTCCCGGTGGAGCAGCCGCACGTGAGCGAGATCAACGGCGAGCAGCTGCCCGACTACCTGGCCTGGATGCGCTCGGCGTACTGGATCAGCGTGCTGCACGCGCCGGCGGCCTCGGTGCCGGCCGGGTTCACGCCCGAGGGGCTGCCGGTCGGGGTGCAGATCGTCGGGCGGCCGTTCGCCGACGCCAGGGTGCTGCGCGTGGCCCGCGCGTTCGAGCAGGCCACCGGCCACGGCCTGCGCCGCCCGCCGGTCTAGGGCTCGATGCCGTACGGGTGCCGCAACGGCGACTCGCGGTAGCCGTGCATGCCTTCCAGGAGGCCGAACAGGCCGACCGCGAGCAGCGGCCAGGCCACCAGCACCCCCTCGGCGGTCAGCTTCAGCGCCCCGGGGACGATCCGCACCCCGGGCTCGGCCGCGGCCTCCACCACCACCGCGCCGATCGTGAACGTGGACCCGGCCCACAACGTGAGGAAGCTGCCCGCCACCCCGCCCGCGCACAGCCCGAGCAGCACCGCCAGCATCCAGCGCCGCCCGGCGAACCACGCCAGACCGCCGCAGAGCAGCCCCAGCGCGCCCGTGATCACCGCGAACCAGCCGTCGGCCGCGATCAGCGCCTGCGTGGTGAGGTCGGCCAGCACCAGGCCGTGCTCGGTCACCTGGTAGGGAGCCCGCGGCGAGATCGCGGACCAGCTCAGCCCGGCGGCGACCCCGAGAGTGGCGAGTATGAGGACAGTTACCGCAAAAGCGCGTACTTCCCTCGTCACGCCATTCCCCCTCACAACTGCATCCGAACCAGCTCGATGGTATCTCCCGGTTAGGCTCGCTTCGTGATTGCAGAAGAGGTCTGGTTGATCGAGCCCTCCGGCCCCCTCCGCGGGGACGTCGTCGTACGGGGCTCCAAGAACGGTGTGTCCAAGCACATGGTCGCCGCCATGATGGGCAACGGCGAGAGCAGCATCCACAACGCCCCCGACGTGGGCGAGGTGGGCATCACCGCGGCGATGCTGGAGGCGCTCGGCATCCACGTCGAGATCGCCGGTCCCGAGATCCGCATCGAGCGCGGGGCGGAGATCAGGCCGCGGGTGCCCGACGCGTTCACCGGGCTCAACCGCATCCCCATCCTCATGCTCGGGCCGTTGCTGCACCTGGCGGGGGAGGCGTTCGTGCCGCTGGTCGGCGGCGACCCGATCGGGCGGCGGCCGGTGAACTTCCACGTGGAGGCGTTGCGCTCGATGGGGGCCGAGGTGGAGGTGGGCGACACCGGCATCTCGGCCAAGGCCAAACGGCTCAACGGGGCCCGGCTCGAACTGCCGTACCCCAGCGTGGGGGCGACGGAGACGATCCTCATGTCGGCGGTGCTGGCCGAGGGCAAGACCGTGCTGAAGAACGCCGCCATGGAGCCCGAGGTGGTGGAGCTGGCGCTGTTCCTGCAGCGCATGGGCGCCCGGATCGAGCTGTCGCCGGACCGCCGGATCGTCATCGAGGGCGTCGACCACCTGCGCGGCGCCTCCACCTGGCTGGCCGGCGACCGCATCGAGGCGTTCTCCTACCTGGCGGCCGGGCTGATCACCGGGGGAGAGGTGCGCGTGCACGGCTGCCCCCAGGACCGCCTGGTCACCGCGATCACCACGCTGGCCAGGATGGGCGCCCGGTTCGACATCAACGACGAGTACCTGTGCGCCACCGCCCCGCCCGAGGGGCTGCGCTCGGCGGCCGTGCAGACCGACACCCACCCCGGCTTCATGACCGACTGGCAGACGCCGCTCATGGTGCTGTTCACGCAGAGCCAGGGTATGTCGGTGCTGCACGAGACGGTCTTCGAGAACCGCCTGGTCTACGTGCCCGCGCTGCAGCGGATGGGCTGCGAGATCGAGGTGTTCGACCAGTGCCTGGGCGGGCCGGCCTGCCGCTACCACGACACCAACGCCCGGCACTCGGCCGTGGTGCGCGGCGTCTCCAAGCTCAGGGGCGCCGACGTGACGCTGCCCGACATCAGGGCCGGGTTCTCGGCCGTGCTGGCCGCGGCGGTGGCCGACGGGACGTCCACGCTGCGCGGCGTGCACCACATCGAGCGGGGCTACCACCGGCCGTACGAGCAGTTCGCCTCGCTTGGTCTGAACATCCGAAGAGAACGGTAAAGACCGAGGAAGTGGGCGTTTGCCGATGATCTGCTGGTTGCAGATCATCTGCGTGACCGTACTCAGATCCATCGGTGGCCTCGCCATGGCGGGGGCGCTCGGCGGGGTGCTGGCGGCGGCACTGGCCGTTCCCGTGGTGAGCGGCGGCGGCCTGGCCGCCAAGAACGTCGCCGACACCTTCGTCGACCTGCCGCCCGCGCCCCGCGAGGAGCCCCTGGCGCAGGTGACCAGGCTGCTGGACAAGGACGGCAGGCAGTTCGCCCAGTTCTACGAGGCCAACAGGACGGCCGTGCCGCTCGGGGCCGTGGCGCCCCTGATGCGCAAGGCCATCGTGGCCATCGAGGACGCCCGCTTCTACGAGCACGGCGGCCTCGACGTCCGGGGCACGTTGCGGGCGCTGCTCACCAACACGCAGGCGGGCGGCATCCGGCAGGGCGGCTCGTCGCTGACGCAGCAGCTCGTCAAGAACATCCTGGTCGAGAGCGCTCGCACCGATGCGGAACGGGACAAGGCGCGCGCCCCCAACCTGGCCCGCAAGATCACCGAACTGCGGTACGCGATGGCCCTGGAACACAAGTACCGCAAGGACGAGATCCTTGAGCGCTACCTCAACATCGCCTACTTCGGCGCCGGCGCCCACGGCGTGGAGGCGGCGGCCCGGCGCTTCTTCTCCACCACCGCCTCCAAGCTGACGCTGACCCAGGCGGCCACGCTGGCGGGGGCGGTGCGGATGCCGTACTCGACCGACCCCTCGCTCGGCCGCGCGCACGAGGCGCGGCTGAAGGAGCGGCGCGACCTCGTGCTGGACCGGATGGCCGGGCTCAAGCTGATCACGCAGGCCCAGGCGAGCGCCGCCAAGAGCACGCCGCTGGCGTTGCGGCTGAAGCCCGAGCCGGGCGGCTGCGGGCAGAGCGCGTACCCCTACTACTGCCTGTACGTCCAGAACGAGATGTTGTCGAACCCGGCGTTCGGCAACACCCCGGCCGAGCGGCGGGCCAGGATGGCGAGGGGCGGCCTGGTGATCAGGACCGGCCTCGACCCGGTCGCGCAGCGCGCGGCCGAGCGCGCGATCCGGCGGCACGTCGCGCCGGAGGACACCGAGGTCGCCGCGGAGGCCATGGTCGAGCCCGGCACCGGCCGGATCAGGGCGATGGCGGCCAGCAAGGAGTTCGGCCGCAACCGCGGCAACAAGAAGAACGGCCCGAGGACCACCTTCAACCTGCCCGCCGACGTGGCGCACGGCGGCGGCCAGGGCTTCCAGGCGGGCTCGACGTTCAAGGTCTTCACCCTGGCCACGGCGTTGCAGCAGGGCTGGCGGTTCGGCGACGGCTTCCAGACGCCGGGGGAGCTGGTGCCCGCGCAGGGCTACCGCAACTGCGCCGGCCGGCCGGTCAACGACCCCGGCACGCGCATACTCAACGCCAGCGGCGAGGGCTCGGGCGGCCCGCACAGCATCGAGACCGGCACCTGGAAGTCGGTGAACATCTTCTACATGATGCTGGAGCGCAAGGTCGGGCTCTGCAACGTGGTCAAGACGGCCAGGGCCCTCGGGGCGGTGCGGGCCGACGGCCGGCCGCTGCGCGAGGTGCCGACGTTCACGCTGGGCGTCAACGAGATGGACCCGGTGACGGTCGCGGGGG
This sequence comes from Nonomuraea sp. NPDC001636, assembly GCF_040298265.1. Taxonomy (NCBI): domain Bacteria; kingdom Bacillati; phylum Actinomycetota; class Actinomycetes; order Streptosporangiales; family Streptosporangiaceae; genus Nonomuraea; species Nonomuraea sp. NPDC001636. Next base: position 193,139 of record NZ_JBEOZT010000016.1, on the reverse strand, counting down.
CCTTCGCCACGTTCGCGGCGCGCGGCTTGCACTGCCGGCCGCTGGCGATCGTGGAGATCACCGACCGGAGCGGCCGGCGCGCGCACGTGCCGCCGTCCTGCGAGCAGGTCATGGAACGGCCGGTCGCCGACGCCGTCAATCACGTGCTGTCCGGGGTGTTCGACAAGGGCACCATGCAGGGGCAGAGCATCGGCCGCCCGGCCGCCGGCAAGACCGGCACCAACAACGGCTACACCTCGGCCTGGTTCGCCGGGTACACGCCGGACCTGGCGGCGGCGGTGAGCCTCGGCGACATCCGGGGCTCCTACCGCTACCCGCTGCAGGGCGTGCAGATCGGCGACCAGTACTACGGCGCCGTGCAGGGGGCGTCGCTGCCCGGCCCGATCTGGGTCGAGTCGATGCAGCAGGCCCTGGACCACACCGAGCCGAGGGGCTTCCCCGGGCCGGACATGGGCCGGTTCGGCGGCGGGTTCACGCCCGGCCTGAAGGAGGCCGAGGCGCTGGAGGAGGACAAGAAGAAGAACAAGCGGCAGGGCGAGCGCGCGTTCTTCCGGCACCACCGGCGGCTGTTCGAGTGGCTGCTCGGGCAGGGCCCGCCCGACCCGTCGTTCCGCCGGCCGCGCCACCGCTCCCGGTAGCCGTCCGGCGGGAGGCTCAGCCCGCCTTGCCGATGGGGGCGGTGGCCGCGCGGGTGAGGGTGATCAGCTTGTCGGGGGCGGTCTCGATCTGGAGCCCCCGCCGGCCGGCCGAGAAGTAGATCGTCTCGTGGTCGAGCGCCGAGGAGTCGACCACGGTGGGCAGCTGCTTGCGCTGGCCGAGCGGGCTGATGCCGCCCACCACGTAGCCGGTCACCCGCTCGACCTTGGCCGCGTCGGCCATGGCGGCCCGCTTGCCGCCCAGCGCCGAGGCCAGGGCCTTGAGGTCGAGCTTGCCCGACACCGGCACGACCGCCACCACCAGGCCGCTCTCGGTCTCGGCGACCAGCGTCTTGAAGATGCGGTCGTAGGGCACGCCGAGCGCGTCGGCGGCCTCTTCGCCGTAGGCCTGGGCGTTCGGGTCGTGGTCGTAGGGGTGGAGCGTGAAGTCGGCCTTGGCCTTGGTCAGCGCCATGGTGGCCGGGGTGCCGCCGCCCTTGCCTTTCGTTTTGCTCACGTCTGACAAGTGTAGCGAATCTACAATGTAAAGGCGCGGCCCCGCCGGCGTCCGCCCGGCTGATGTCGTCCGGGCGCGGTGGCCGAGGCCGCCTCGCTCAGGACGGCGCTGACCTGCCTGATCGCCTTCCCGATGCTGGCCTGGCTGCTGGCGCGGACGCTGCGGGAGCCGGCGCAGGACGCTGCTTAGCCGGTGGCGGTGCGCAGCCGCAGGACGGCGGAGTTGTCGCGCTGGGCGGGGTCGAGGCGGGTGGAGGTGACGTGCATGGTGACCGGCAGGGCGGCCGGCAGGGCGGCGTCCGCGTCGCGGCCGACGGCGACCTTGGCGGAGATGCGGACGGGCCGGCCGGGGTGGATGACGTCGATCACGCATTCGGCGCGGTGGTCGCCGTGGCGGCAGGTGGCGCCGTCGACGGAGGTCAGGGTGGCGCCGGTCGGGAGCGTGAGGGTGACGGGCACCTGGGCGGCGGCCATGAGCCCGCGCATGGTGACGGTCGCGGTGACGGTGGCGGTGCCGCCGCGGCGGACGGGCGCGCCGGGGCCGGCGGCGTCGAGGGAGAGGGAGTCGTAGACGCCCTTGGGGTCGGCCTGGCGGACGATCGCGCCGTAGCCCTCCGCGTTGAGGGCGGTGGCGACGGAGTTGCCGTCGGGCTCGCCGTCCTCCTTGCCCGCCGACAGCACGCCGACCAGGTCGTCGCTGCCGCGGACGACCCACGGCCCGCCGCTGTGGCCCTTGGCCAGGTGGCAGTTGTAGGTCTCCATCCGTCCGGCCGGGTCGCCGGTGCCGGCGAGCCGGGCGGCGAGCATGTCGCCGGTGGTGTTCTCGCCGCGGGCCTGCTGGGTGCGGCCGAGGCACCAGAGCTGGTCGCGGCCGTCGTAGGGCCGGCGGCCGAGCACGCCGGGGTAGCCGGAGGTGGCGATGGTGAAGCGGCCGCCCTCGTTGCGCAGGGGGGTGAAGGCGCCGACGGTGTCCTGCAGGGTGCGGTTGCGGCCGCCGACCTCGACGAGCGCGACGTCGTAGACGGAGTTCCAGTCGCCGCCGGTGCGTCCGGTGTAGGCGTCGGGCTTCCAGGCGCGCCGTCCGCCCCATCTGCCGTACGGCTCGCGCTGGGCGGCCGTGGCGGCGCGGCCGTCGTAGGCGGGGACGAAGGCGAAGTTGGTGTGCCAGGTGCCGGACGCGGAGCCGTCGGGGCTGCTGTAGACGCAGTGGGCGGCGGTGATGACCAGCAGCCTGCTGGCCGAGCGGACGACGGAGGCGCTGCAGGAGTCGTCGCGGCCGGTGGCGTTGACGAAGAACAGGCGTCCGGTGGCGCGGCTGTTGCCGTCGGCGGTGTACGGCCGGCGTACGGGGGCGTAGCCGTTGGCGTCGCCGCCGGGGGTGAGCCGTTTGGCGCCGGGCACGCTGAGCCGCTCGGCCGCGCTGTGGTCGGCCGCGCTGTGGTCGGCGGCGCTCTGGGCGGCCGTGTCGAGACCGGTCGTGCTGAGGGGGAGGGCGGCGGCCTTGGCCTTGGCCTGCTTGCCGGGCGTCCAGTAGCGGGCGGCGCGTCCCGGGCGCATGAGCGGCGACGACGCGGCGCCCGGACTGCGGTCCCGGCGCTGGGCGGGGCGCTGCACAGGGCTCTGAACAGGGCGCTGCACAGGGCTCTGCACAGGGCTCTGTGCGGGGCTCTGCGCGGTGGGGGCCTTGAGCGGCGGCGGTTCGGCGGTGGCGGGCGCGGTGACGAGAGCGGTGGCGGGCGCGGTGGTGAGTGCGGTGGCGAGTGAGACGCCGGCGAGCGCGGCCAGCGTGGTGACCAGAGTCTTCGACACGATGTCCCCTTGGGCGGTCCGAAGCGATTCCGATCACTGTAAGTCATGACTTCATCGCTTACCGTGGCCAAACGGGACGTGTCGCGCCATGTCCTGCGCCCTTCCATCCCCCGGTCAGCCCGCCGCGGCGTCCCCGGGGGCGAGGAACTCGGCGGTGCTCGCCTCGCCGGGTTCGCGGTCGGGGCGCAGGCCGCGCCAGGAGGGGTGGCGCAGGCGGCCGTCGCCGGTGACCTCGGCGTACTGGACCTCGCCGACGACCCGCGGCTCGACCCAGTGCGCGTGGCGGGCGTGCTCGCGCGGGACGGGCTCGTCGAAGGGCGGGCCGGGGCGTTCCAGGGGCGTGAGGAGGTCCTGGAGGTCGCGCAGCATCTGCTGGGTGAAGCCGGTGCCGACGTGCCCGACGTAGAGCAGGCGGCCGCGCGGGTCGTAGGCGCCGAGCAGCAGCGAGCCGATCATGCCGGACCGCCGTCCGCCGCCGGGGTGCCAGCCGCCGATGACGACCTCGGCGGCGCTGACGTTCTTGACCTTGGTCCATTCGCCGCTGCGCCGGCCGGGCCGGTAGGGGGAGCCGAGCCGCTTGCAGACGATGCCTTCGAGCCCGAGCTGGCGGGAGGAGTCGAAGGCGCGGTCGGCGTGGTCGGCGAACCACACGGGCACCTCCCAGCGGAAGCCGGGGCGCAGGGTGTCCTCCAGCAGCTCACGGCGCTCGCGGTAGGGGCGGCCGATCACGCTGTCGGCGTCGAGGTGCAGGATGTCGAAGGCCATGAACGTCACCGGCACCGCCCGGGTGAGCTCGGCGACGGTGGCGGGGTTGCGCTGGTGCATGCGGGGCTGGAGGGCGGCGAAGCTGGGGCGTCCGGTCTCGTCGAAGGCGACGATCTCGCCGTCGATCACGGCCGCGTGCCGGCCGGTGGAGCCGGCCATGAGCTGCAGCTCGGGGTAGGCGGGGGTGATGTCCTTGTTGTTACGGGACATCAGGCGGACCGAGCCGCCTTCGACGTAGGCGAGGGCGCGTACGCCGTCCCACTTCATCTCCACGGCCCAGCCTTCGCCCTGGACGGAGGTCAGGGTGCCCAGCTGGGCCATCATCGGCGCGTAGGCCGGCAGCCCCACCATGGATCATGCCGTACCCCGGGGGGTTGATCGACAGTGGCGGGCCGGGGTCTACAAATGGTCAAGCGGGGTGTCTTCCACCAGTTCGCCGAGGTCCACGCCGTGTTCGTCCAGTTCGGAGACCGTCTTGCAGTAGCCGCGCAGGTACGTCCGGCCGTTGACGCGGTGGGAGACGCGCAGCAGTGGACGATCATCGAGGATGATCGCCTCCACCAGGATGCCGCCGGGGGCTCGCCACTGTCCCATGCCGCCCAGAGTAGGCGAGTGGACATAATGGACATGTAATGCGAAAGGCGTTACGAACTGCCTACGCCGCGCCGAGCGGGGCAAACAGCCGCAAGGTTATTTTTAACTCACCGAGAGTTTTCTCAGCCGCAGGGTGTTAGACGCCTGGCGGGCCGGGCAGAAGGGGGCCAGGCCATTCCCCCCGGCCGTGACCGCGCCCCCGTGGCGGCCACGGCCACTCGGCCCCGGCTTGGCCCGGTCCGGGGCTCCGGCGGCCGCGAGCGCGGTGTCGGCGAACGCCGCGCTCGCGGCCCCCGTAACGCGTCCAGCCTGCGTCCCGCATTCTGGACAGAAGCGGATCCGGGGTCCGGACTCCGTAGACTGTCAGGGTGATTTCCCGTATTGACATGCGCGGTTCCCTTCCTGCGGACCTGCGCGACGTGCTGCCCCGCGCCGAGCTCGACGTCGAGGCCGCCCTGGAGAAGGTGCGGCCCATCTGCGACGACGTGCGCCATCGCGGGGCGGCAGCCGTACGGGAGCTGACCGCCAGGTTCGACGGTGTCGAGATCGCCTCCGCCCGCGTCCCCGCCGACGTCGTCCGGCGGGCGCTCGACGAGCTCGACCCCCGGGTCAGGGCCGCGCTGGAGGAGTCGATCAGGCGGGCCCGGCTGGTCCACCGCGACCAGCGCCGCTCCGACGTCACCACGCAGGTCGTGCCCGGCGGCACGGTGACCGAGCGCTGGGTGCCGGTCGACCGCGTGGGCCTCTACGTGCCCGGCGGCCGTGCCGTCTATCCCTCCAGCGTGGTCATGAACGTCGTCCCGGCCCAGGAGGCGGGCGTCGCCTCGCTGGCCGTCACCAGCCCGGCCCAGAAGGAGTTCGGCGGGCTGCCCCACCCCACCATCCTGGCCGCGTGCGCGCTGCTCGGCGTCGACGAGGTCTACTCCGTGGGCGGGGCGCAGGCCGTGGCCATGTTCGCCTACGGCACCGAGGAGTGCCCGCCCGCGACCATGGTGACCGGCCCCGGCAACATCTGGGTCGCCGCCGCCAAGCGCCTGCTCAAGGGCCGCATCGGCATCGACTCCGAGGCCGGCCCCACCGAGATCGCCATCCTGGCCGACGAGACCGCCGACCCGGTTCACGTCGCCGCCGACCTGATCAGCCAGGCCGAGCACGACACGATCGCCGCCGCCGTCCTGGTCACCACCAGCCTTGAGCTGGCCGAGGCGGTCGAGAAGGAGCTGCCGGGCCAGGTCTCGGCCACCCGCCACTCCGAGCGCATCACCGAGGCGCTGGGCGGCCGGCAGTCGGGCATCGTGCTGGTCTCCTCGATCGACGACGGCATCAAGGTCGTCGACGCGTACGCGGCCGAGCACCTGGAGATCCACACCGCCGGCGCGGCCGAGGTCGCGGCCCGGATCCGCAACGCCGGGGCGATCTTCGTCGGCCCCTACGCGCCGGTCTCGCTCGGCGACTACCTCGCCGGGTCCAACCACGTGCTGCCCACCGGCGGCTGCGCCTGCCACTCCAGCGGCCTGTCGGTGCAGTCGTTCCTGCGCGGCATCCACGTCGTCGACTACACCCGCGACGCCCTGGCCCAGGCGGCGGCCCACGTGTCGGTGCTGGCCGACGCCGAAGACCTGCCGGCGCACGGCGCCGCGATCCGCGCCCGCTTCGACTGGCGAGTCCCCACGGAGTCAGAGTGAACCCCGCCGACGTGACCCTCGACGACCTGCCGATCCGCGACGACCTGAAGGGCCGCTCGCCCTACGGCGCGCCGCAGATCGACGTGCCGGTCCGGCTCAACACCAACGAGAACCCCTATCCGCCCTCGCCCGCGCTGGTCGCCGACCTGGCGCAGGCCGTCGCCGCGAGCGCGGGCGAGCTCAACCGCTACCCCGACCGCGACGCCACCGGGCTGCGCGCCGACCTGGCCGCCTACCTGGGCCACGGGCTGAGCCCCGAGCAGGTGTGGGCGGCCAACGGCTCCAACGAGGTGCTCCAGCAGATCCTGCAGGCCTTCGGCGGCCACGGGCGCACCGCCATCGGGTTCGAGCCGTCGTACTCGATGCACCCGATCCTCACCACCGGCACCAGCACCGAGTGGATCGGCGCCGCCCGTGAGGACGACTTCTCCCTCGACCCCGGCAAGGCCGTCGCGGCGATCGAGGAGCACCGGCCCGACATCGTCTTCCTGGCCTCGCCCAACAACCCGACCGGCACCGCGCAGCCGCTGTCGACGATCGAGGCCGTGCTGGCCGCCGCGCCGGGCGTGGTGGTGATCGACGAGGCCTACGCCGAGTTCGCCCGCCAGGGCACTCCGTCGGCGCTCACGCTGCTGCCGCGGCACCCGAGGCTGATCGTCACCCGCACGATGTCCAAGGCGTTCGCCATGGCCGGCACCCGCCTCGGCTACCTGGCCGCGCACCCGGCCGTGGTGCAGGCGCTGCTGCTGGTGCGGCTGCCGTACCACCTGTCCACGCTCACCCAGACGGCCGCGCGGGTCGCGCTGCGCCACCGCGCCGAACTGCTCGGCACGGTCGACGCGCTGCGCGCCGAGCGCGACGCCACGGTCGCCTGGCTGCGCGGCAAGGGGCTGTCGGTGGCCGACTCCGACGCCAACTTCGTGCTGTTCGGGCGGTTCCCCGACCGGCGCGAGGTGTGGGAGGGGCTGCTGGCCCGCGGTGTGCTCATCCGCGAGGTGGGCCCGCCAGAATGGCTGCGTGTGTCGATCGGCACCGGCGAGGAGATGGCGGCCTTCCGCGCCGCGATGGAGGAGGTTCTGTGAGTCGCGTAGGGCGCGTGGAGCGGGCAACGAAGGAGACCTCGGTCCTGGTCGAGGTGGGCCTCGACGGCACCGGCCTGGTCGACGTCTCGACCGGGGTGGGCTTCTTCGACCACATGCTGGCCCAGCTCGGCAAGCACGGTCTGTTCGACCTGACCGTCAAGACCGAGGGCGACCTGCACATCGACGCCCATCACACGATCGAGGACACCGCGCTGGCGCTGGGCGCGGCCTTCCGCCAGGCGCTGGGCGACAAGTCCGGCATCCGGCGGTTCGGCAGCGCGTCGTGCCCGCTGGACGAGTCGCTGGCCCAGGTCACGGTCGACCTGTCCGGGCGGCCGTACCTCGTGCACACCGAGCCCGCGGGCATGGCCCCGATGATCGGCCCCGACTACGACACGACGATGACCCGGCACATCCTGGAGTCGCTGGTCGCCCAGGCGGCCATCTGCCTGCACGTGCACGTGCCGTACGGGCGCAACGCCCATCACATCGTCGAGGCCCAGTTCAAGGCGCTGGCCAGGGCGATGCGCGAGGCGTCCGAGCTCGACCCGCGCGCCTCGGGCGTGCCGAGCACCAAGGGTGTGCTGTGACCGACAACCTCATCGCGGGCGTCATGGTGTTCCTCGGGCTGTTCCTCGTCGGCGGCGTGTTCTCGCTGGCCAAGCAGGGTCTCAAGGTGGGCGCCACGGTCTGCGCGCTCGGCGCGGCGATGGCGATCACGGCGGGGGTGTTGTGGTGGTGAGCAAGAACATCGTGGTGCTCGACTACGGCTCGGGCAACCTGCGCTCGGCCGAGCGGGCCCTGGCCCGGGTGGGCGCGGACGTCACCGTGACCGCCGATTTCGACGCGGCGCTCGACGCCGACGGGCTGGTCGTGCCGGGCGTCGGCGCGTTCGCGGCCTGCATGGCCGGGCTCAAGGGCGTCCACGGCGACCGGGTCATCGGCCGCCGCCTGGCCGGCGGGCGTCCGGTGCTGGGCATCTGCGTCGGCATGCAGATCCTGTTCGCGCGGGGCGTCGAGCACGGCGTCGAGACCGAGGGCTGCGGCGAGTGGCCGGGCACGGTCGAGCGGCTGGAGGCGCCCGTGCTGCCGCACATGGGGTGGAACACGGTCAAGGCGCCCGCTGACAGCGTGCTGTTCGCCGGGCTCGACGCCGACACCCGCTTCTACTTCGTGCACTCCTACGGCGTGCGCGAGTGGGAGCTGCGGCCGGCCGACCCCGGTTTCGCCGCGCCCGTGGTGACCTGGGCCGAGCACGGCGTGCCGTTCGTGGCCGCCGCCGAGAACGGCCCGCTCATGGCCACCCAGTTCCATCCGGAGAAGTCCGGCGACGCCGGAGCCGCCCTGCTGAGGAACTGGCTAGAGACGGTATGAGCAAGGAGCGGGCGCGCCGGCGGGCCGAGCGGGAGGCCGAGCGGGCGCGCGCGATCCGGCGCAACGAGGAGCGGCAGGCGCGCCGCGCCCGGCGCCGCGCCCTGACCGCCCGCCTGATCCCGCGCCCGGTCCGGTTCGCCCGGCAGGGCGGCCTGATCGCCCGCCGCCATCGCGCCCAGAACGTCGCGGTGGCGCTCGGCTTCCTGATCGTGCAGGCGATCGTGTGGCTGGTCTGGGGCTCGCCCGCGGTGAGCCTCGCCGTGTTCGTCTTCTCCCTGCTGCTCGCACCTGTTGTGGTGACCCTCGCTTTCGACCGGAGGACCTGAATGTCGCTCGTATTGCTTCCCGCCGTGGACGTCGCCGATGGCCAGGCCGTGCGCCTCGTCCAGGGTGAGGCCGGGACCGAGACCGGCTTCGGCGAGCCGCTCGCCGCGGCGCTGGCCTGGCAGGAGGCGGGCGCCGAGTGGATCCATCTGGTCGACCTCGACGCCGCGTTCGGCAGGGGCTCCAACAAGGAGCTGATCAGCGAGGTGATCGGCAAGCTCGACGTCAAGGTGGAGCTGTCCGGCGGCATCCGCGACGACGAGTCGCTGGCCGCCGCCCTGGCCACCGGCTGCCGCCGGGTCAACATCGGCACCGCCGCCCTGGAGAACCCCGAGTGGTGCCGGAAGATCATCGCCGAGCACGGCGACCGGATCGCGGTGGGCCTCGACGTGCGCGGCACCACGCTGGCCGCCCGCGGCTGGACGAAGGACGGCGGCGACCTGTGGGAGGTGCTCGACCGCCTGGAGGGCGACGGCTGCCCCCGCTACGTCGTCACCGACGTGACCAAGGACGGCATGCTGCAGGGCCCCAATCTCGACCTCTACCGGCGGATCTGCGCACACACCGACAAGCCCGTGATCGCCAGTGGCGGCGTGTCCAGTCTTGACGACCTGGTGGCACTGGCTTCTCTCGTCCCGGACGGAGTGGAGGGAGCCATCGTGGGCAGGGCCCTGTACGCTCACGCGTTCACTCTGGAGGACGCGCTGGCCGCGGTACGCGTTTAGCTTCGCCGGGAGGGGGCGGAATGAGCGTCAGCATGGAAAGCACCGGTCCGAGGGTGTTCTCGGGCGGCATCTGGGAGGAGAAGTACGGCTACGCCCGCGCCGTGGTCGTGGGCGAGCGTGTGATCGTCTCCGGGTGCACGGCCACGATCGACGGCGAGGTACGCCACGTCGGCGACGCCTACCGGCAGAGCCTGACCGCCATCGACATCGCGCTCGACGCCGTCGAGGTCGGCGGCCTGACCCGCGAGGACGTCGTCATGGTCCGCTACTACGTGGTGGAGCAGCGCCACTTCGACCTCGTCGGCCGGGCCATCTACGAAGTCTTCGGGCACGTGCGGCCCGCCTGCACAGGAGTGAGGGTCGCCGGGCTGGTCGACCCTCGAATGCTGGTCGAGATCGAAATCGAGGCACTGCGAGCATGACCGTAGCGGTAAGAGTGATCCCCTGTCTCGACGTCGACGCCGGGCGGGTCGTCAAGGGCGTCAACTTCGAGAACATGCGCGACGCGGGAGATCCGGTCGAGCTGGCCAGGCGCTACGACGAGGAGGGCGCCGACGAGCTGACCTTCCTCGACATCACCGCCTCGTCGGGCGAGCGGGAGACCATGCTCGACGTGGTGCGCAGGACCGCCGAGCAGGTGTTCATCCCGCTCACCGTGGGCGGCGGCGTGCGCGCGGTCGACGACGTCAACCGGCTGCTGCGGGCCGGGGCCGACAAGGTGTCCCTGAACACCGCGGCCATCGCCAGGCCCGAGCTGCTGACCGAGGCGTCGCGGCGGTTCGGCGCGCAGTGCGTGGTGCTGTCGGTCGACGCCCGCCGGGCGCCGGGCATGCCCAGCGGGTTCGAGGTGACCACCCACGGCGGCCGGCGCGGCACCGGCATCGACGCGGTGGAGTGGTCGGCGCGCGGCGAGGAGCTGGGCGTCGGCGAGATCCTGCTCAACTCCATGGACGGCGACGGCACCCTCGACGGCTACGACCTGGAGCTGCTGCACGCGGTGCGCGCGGCGGTGCGGGTGCCGGTGATCGCCAGCGGCGGGGCCGGCCGGCTGGAGGACTTCCCGCCGGCCATCGAGGCCGGGGCCGACGCCGTGCTGGCCGCCAGCGTGTTCCACTTCGGCACGCTCAAGATCGGCGACGTCAAGGAGACACTGCGGATGGCGGGCCACCCGGTCCGCTGAGGCCACCCGGTCCGTTGTGTCCATCCGGTCCGGAGAGGCCCGCCTGCCGGCCCCGCCCACGCGGGGCCGGCGGCATGGGACCGGCGGCGCGGGCCCCGGGGGCGGTCAGAACACCCGCAGGTGGTGGAAGAGCTCGTAGGAGGCGTCCTTGGCGGCGAACGCGGCCGCCTCCGAACGCTTGACCGCCAGGTACGCGCTGCGCCGCAACGGCCCGAGCGCCTCCATGAGCACCTCGTCGGCCTCCAGCGCGTCGAGCGCCTCCTCCAGGGAGCCGGGCAGGCGGGGATAGCGGTCGGGCACGGTGTCGGGATCGACGTCCACGGCCTCGCCCGGGTCGAGCTTGCGGCGGATGCCGTCGAGCCCGGCGTGGATGACCGCGCCGAGCGACAGGTACGGGTTGGCCGAGGAGTCCGACGGCTTCAGCTCCAGGTTCGGCTCGCCGCTCTCGCCCAGCGGCGAGCACACGCGCACGGCCGCCTCCCGGTTGTCGGGGCCGTAGACCGCGTACGCGCTGGACCACATGCGGGGTGACAGGCGGCGGAAGCTGTTGACGCTGCCGCAGGTCAGGGCGGTCAGGGCGGGCAGGTGGGCGATCAGGCCGCCGATGAAGTGCGCGCGTTCCGCGCCGTCCTCGGCGAACAGGTTCCGGTTGTCGCGCCACAGTGACAGGTGCAGGTGGGCGCCGTTGCCGGCCTGGTCGGCCAGGGGCTTGGGGGCCAGCGAGGCCCACATCGACATGCGCATCGCCACGCCGCGCACGGTCTCCCGGTAGAGCACGTGGTTGTCGGCGGCGCGCAGCGGGGGCGCGTGGTGCACCGACAGCTCCTGCTGGCCGGGGCCGAGCTCGGGATGGTAGTGCTCGACGCGCAGGCCCTGGGTCTCCAGCGCGCGCATGAGCTTGATCGTGTAGTCGTGCGCGGTGTCGAAGCCGGTGCCGGCGTAGCAGAGAGAGTCGTCGAGCGGCACCAGCCGGTCGGGGCCGCCATTGGGGTCGGGCAGGCGGCGGCCGAGCGTGAACTCGGGCTCGAAGGCCGCCTCGATCCGGTAGCCGTCGGCGGCCAGCTCCGCCACGGCGTCCTTGAGGAACGTGCGGGCGCAGGCTTCCCACGGTGAGCCGTCGGGCCGCCGCAGGTCCGACAGCATCGCGGCGGCGCCCGGTGCATGGGGCAACGGGACGAACGTGGCCGGGTCGGGGACAATGCGAACCTCGCCCACCGGACCCAGGTGCTCGACCTCCTGAAGCTGGTCGAGCATGTTCATCGCCATCATGGCCACCGTGTGCCCGATGCCCGAGTGGAGCCGTTCGGCCAACCGGGACCGGGACGCCGCCTTGCCACGGACCACGCCACCGTGGTCGGCGTACAGGAAACGGATCAGCTCGATGCCCTCAAGCTCTGCCCGTTCGAGGACGCGCCGGGCCTGCGGATCGAGCTGATTGATCTTGTTGCCGCTGGGGCGATCTCTCATCCTGCCTGCGTAACACGATCTGTCAGCGCGTGGAAGCACCTAGCGCGGACAGAACGCGAACATCAGGTCAGAACATTCGTAAAGAAGACCGCCAATTGGTTGGCTCCTTGGACAATTCCGTCAAACACGCCGTTGACCGCGGCCGCCGCCTGGGCCGGCCGGGTGAACAGGTAGAAGACCACGAACGCCACCAGAACGTACGTAGCCACCTTCTTGACCTGCATGGGGGGCCTCCTGCAGTCCATTCCCAGCCGTATATACCCGGATCTGGGCGATCACGGTCATCTTCTGTGAAGATGTCCAAGATCCTAACCGGGGGGCTTCTTTCCTGTGCCATCGTACGGGCTGGAGGTTTAAGACGAGGGGTTTCTGGGCCGAGGGTTTCGGTCAGAATCCGAGCCGGGCTTCGGTTGCCCGGCTCACCGCCGCGTCGTCGCCGGTCAGCTCCACCCTGGCGTGCTCCTGCCGGCCGAAGCAGAACAGCAGCAGCTCCTGGGCCGTGCCGGTGACCTGGACCTTGGCGCCCTCCCGAGCCCCGCCGAGCGCCACCCCGCCTGCCGCCCCGCCGCCTGCCGCCCCGCCGCCGGTGCGGCGCAGCACCAGGCGCACCGGCGAGCGGCGCAGCATGATCCGGGCGCCCGCCGACACCCGCTTCCAGATGAGCTCGTCGAGGTCGGCCGGCAGCTCGCGCGGCTCCCATCCGGGCTGGGCGCGGCGCACGTCCTCGTGGTGGACGAAGAACTCCAGCGTGTTGACCGCCTTGTCCAGGAAGGGCAGCAGCCCGTAGACGCCGCCCGGCCGCCGGACGATGCCCACCAGCTCGGGGTAGGGGTGTCTGGCCTTCAGGCCATTCTGGACCGAGGCGGTGTAGCCCGCCAGCGCGCTGATCCCGATGCCGCCCATGGCGTCCGGCCGGCGCTCGCGCAGCACGAGGTGGGCGGCCAGGTCGTAGGTGGTCCACCCCTCGCACAACGTGGGCGCGTCGGGGCCGAGCCGGTCGAACAGGTCGCAGAGCGCGGTGCGTTCGCCACGAGCGTGAGTCACCTGATCAAGCCTACCTGTGGGAATAAGGAGACGACCGGCCGTGATAGGGACATAGATAGAAATATCGACGTTTGAAGGGAAAAATACCGAGTGGCGAGCAAGGTCACCTCGGCCGTCATGCGTCAAGGACTGCGGGTCCTTGGGGTGGCCATTCGCACGGAGAGAGCCGTGTTCGCGATGGCCGCGCTGGCCAGCGCGGTCTACGGCGGCATGACCGTCGCCTCGGCCTGGGCACTGGGCTGGGCGACACAGAACGTGGTGCTGCCCGCCTTCGACCAGGGCCGGACCTCCGCCGGCGCCATGTGGACCGGCGCACTGCTGATCATCGGCACCGCGCTGCTCAAGGCGATCGGCGTGGCGGGGCGGCGCATCCTGGCCGGCGTCGTGCAGTACCGCATGCAGGCCAGGTCACGCAGGGACGTGACCAAGCAGTACCTGCGGCTGCCGCTGTCCTGGCACCACCGGCACCCGACCGGGCAACTGCTGTCCAACGCCAGCGCCGACGCCGAGGCCGCCTGGGCGCCGCTCGCGCCGCTGCCGATGGCCGTCGGCGTGCTGGTCATGCTGTTCACCGCGGCCGTCGCCATGCTGTTCACCGACCTCGTGCTCGCGCTGGTGGGCTTCCTGATCTTCCCGGCCATCGCCGTGCTGAACCTGGTCTACCAGCGTCGGCTCAGCCCCCTGGCCACGCGCGCCCAGCAGCTGCGCGCCGAGGTGAGCGAGATCGCGCACGAGAGCTTCGACGGCGCGCTGGTCATCAAGACCCTCGGCCGCGAGGAGCTGGAGACCGACCGGTTCCGCCGCCGCGCCCACGAGCTGCGCGACGCCAACATCGCCGTCGGCCGGGTGCGCGGGCTGTTCGACCCCATGCTGGAGGCGCTGCCCACGATCGGCGTGCTCGCCGTGCTGGCGGTCGGCGCGCTGCGCCTGTCCACCGGCGCGATCGACTCCGGCGACCTGGTGCAGGTCGCCTACCTGTTCACGCTGCTGGCCTTCCCGATCAGGGCGCTGGGCTGGGTGCTGGCCGAGCTGCCGCGCAGCGTCGTCGGCTGGCAGCGGGTGCAGGCCGTGCTCGACGCCGAGGGCTCCATGGACTACGGCGACACGTCCGTGGCCTCGTCCGGGCCCGCCGAGCTGAAGGTGGCCGGCGTGTCCTACGCCTACGACCAGGCCGAGGTGCTGCACGACGTCACCTTCGACGTGCCGCCCGGCCGTACCGTGGCCCTGGTGGGGCCGACCGGGTCGGGCAAGTCGACGCTGGTCCAGCTCCTGGTCCGGCTCGTCGACCCCGGCTCCGGGCAGGTGCTGCTCGACGGCGTCGACGTGCGCGACCTGCCCTACGGCGCCATCGCCGGCTCGGCCGCGCTGGTGCCGCAGCAGACGTTCCTGTTCGACGACACCGTACGCGGCAACGTCGCGCTCGGCCTGGACACCGGCGACGAGGACGTGTGGGCGGCGCTGCGCCTGGCCCAGGCCGACGGCTTCGTCGGCCGCCTGGGCGACGGGCTCGACACCCGCGTCGGCGAGCGCGGCGCGTCGTTGTCCGGCGGCCAGCGCCAGCGCATCGCGCTGGCCCGCGCGGTGGTCCGCCGCCCGCGCCTGCTCATCCTGGACGACGCCACCTCCAGCGTGGACCCCCAGGTCGAGGCCAAGATCCTGCACGGGCTGCGGGACAGCGCGGAGGCCTCCACCGTCGTGGTCGTCGCCTACCGGATGGCCACCATCGCCCTGGCCGACGAGGTGGTCTACCTCGACCACGGCCGGGTCGAGGACCGCGGGACCCACGAGGAGCTGCTCGTGCGCTGCCCCGGATACCGCAACCTGGTGACCGCCTACGAGCGCGAGGAGGCCGAACGGGCCGCCATCGACCTGTCGCCGGCCCCGGACGCCGAAGAGGAAGAGGAAGAGGTCAGCGCATGAGCGAGGCGCTCCAGGGCAACGTCGAGCGGTCGGCGCTGGCCACCATCTGGCACGGCCTGTCGCTCACCCCCGAGTTCCGCAAGGGACTGGCCGGCACGCTCGGGCTGGCCGTCGTGGCGACCATCGGCAAGATCATCGTGCCGATCGCGGTGCAGCAGACGATCGACACCGGCATCAAGAGCGGCACGCCGGACCTGCCGTACATCACCCGGGCCGTCCTGGTGTGCGCCGCGGCCGTGCTGCTGACCGCGCTGGCCGGTTACATCATGAACGTGCGCCTGTACAAGGCCACCGAGTCCTCGCTGGCCAGCCTGCGCGTGCGCGGGTTCCGGCACGTGCACGACCTGTCGGTGCTCACCCAGAACAGCGAGCGGCGCGGCGCGCTGGTCTCGCGGGTCACCAACGACATCGACCAGATCAGCACGTTCATGCAGTGGGGCGGGCTGATGATCATCGTGGCGTTCGGCCAGCTCTTCGTGGCCAGCGTGCTCATGCTGGTCTACTCCTGGCAGCTCACGCTGCTGGTGTGGGTGTGCTTCGTGCCGCTGATGATCGCGCTGCCGCGGTTCCAGCGGCTGTTGTCGCGGGCGTACACGACCGTGCGCGAGCGGACCGGCGACATGCTCGCCGCGGTCAGCGAGTCCGTCGTCGGCGCCGCCGTCATCAGGGCCTACGCCTCCGAGCGGCGTACCGCGGACCGCATCGACAAGGCCGTGGACGCCAACAGGACCGCGCAGATCAAGGCGCAGACCATCGTCGGCTTCGTCTTCCCGCTGACCGAGATCGTCGCCGCGCTGGCCATCGCCGGGATCGTGCTGCTCGGGGTGCGGCTCGGCGTGTCCGGCGACATCACCGCGGGCAAGCTGGTGGCCTTCCTCTTCCTGGTCACGCTGTTCGTCTCGCCGCTGCAGACCGCCACCGAGGTGCTGAACGAGGCCCAGAACGCGGTGGCCGGGTACCGCCGCATCCTGGGCGTCCTGGACACCCCGCCGGACGTCGCCGACCCCGGCGAGAAGGGCGTGCGGCTGCCCAGGGGGCCGATCTCGGTCGCCTTCGAGAACGTGCACTTCTCCTACCCGGGCGGCCCGCCGGTGCTGCGCGAGGTCTCGCTGGAGATCCCGCCGCGCTCGCGCGTCGCCGTCGTCGGCGAGACCGGGTCGGGCAAGACCACGTTCGCCAAGCTGCTGACCCGGCTCATGGACCCGGTCGGCGGCCGCGTCACGGTGGACGGCCACGACCTGCGCGACGTGCGCTTCTCCTCCCTGCGCGAACGCATCGTCATGGTCCCCCAGGACGGCTTCCTGTTCGACGGCACCCTGGAGGACAACGTCCGGTACGGCAGGCCGCCGGCGACCCGCGCGGAGATCCAGCTCGCGATGACCGAACTGGGCCTGGCCGACTGGGTCGAGGGCCTGCCCGCGGGCCTGGACACGCCCGTCGGCCAGCGCGGGGAGTCGCTGTCGGCGGGCGAGCGTCAGCTCGTCGCCCTGGCCCGCGCCTACCTCGCCGACCCCGACCTGCTGCTGCTGGACGAGGCCACCTCGGCCGTCGACCCGGCCACCGAGGTGCGCCTGGCCCGCGCGCTGGAGGGCGTCACCAGGGGCCGCACGGCCGTCTCGATCGCCCACCGGCTCTCGACGGCGGAGAACGCCGACGAGGTGCTGGTGTTCGACGCCGGCCGCCTGGTGCAGCGCGGCCCGCACGCCGAGCTGGTCACCCAGCCCGGCGTCTACGCCGATCTGCACGCCTCCTGGGTCTCGGCGGCGCACTCCTGATCGCGCGTTCCTAGTCGAGGGCGGCGGCGAACGTCACGCTCGTGCCCGCCGGGCCGGACACGATCGTGATGTGGTCGCACAACATCCGGGTCAGCCACAGCCCCCGCCCGCGGAACTCCAGCCCCGCGGGCGGGCGCGCCTCGCCCATCCAGCCGGGCGGCAGCCCCGGGCCCTGGTCGGTGACCTCGCACCACAGCCGTCCCTCGCCCGACCACAACCGCAGTCGCCCCTGGCCGCCGCCGTGCAGGACCGCGTTGGTGGTGATCTCGTTGACCGCCAGCACGAAGTCCTCCAGCCGCCGGCCGCTCAGCCCCTCGTAGGCGGCCTGCTCGGCCACGGCCCTGCGCAGGAACGTGATGCGCCCGCGCGCGAAGGTCGCGCGCAGCACCTGCCTACCCATCGCCCACCCGGCGGACGACGACGTGCGTGTCGGCCCTGACCAGCCGCAGCACCCGGGCCACCCGCTCGGCGCAGACGACCACGGTCGAGCCGTGGGGCCTGGCCGCGGCCGTGACGGTCAGCAGCCGGGCCGAGCCGGCGTCGATGAAGTCGAGGTGGGAGGCGTCGATCACGACCTGCCCCGGCTCCTTCCGCAGCGGCGACAACACCGAGCCGAACGCCGGCCTGTTGGTCAGGTCGACGTCGCCCCACACCCGCAGCCCCGGCGGCGAGGAGGTGCTGGCGAAGCGCAGCAGCGCCTGCTCGGGCGCGATGGGGTGCACCGCGGTGGCCCGCTCGATGGCGTCGAGGGGGAACAGCTCGCGGTCGTACTGGCACACCGCGGCCAGCCAGCGCTCGCCGAACAGCTCGTTGGCGGTGGCCTCGAACGCCGCCTGGGCCTGCGCGTCGCGCGCTCCCCAGGAGGCGTCGATCAGGGCGTAGACGCCGTGCTGGCCGTGCCTGCGCGCCCGGTGGTGGGCGTCGGCCAGGGCGTGCAGCAGGCGGTCGGGGTCGAGGCGGCCGTCGGTGAAGTGCGTGTCGGCGCAGGACAGGATCTCCACCTGCCCGGCCGCCTCGGCGTCGTCGAACCCCGGGACGAGCGGCGCCAGCCGGCCCCGGGTGCGCTCAGGGGTCTCCGCATGGGTGATGATCACCACCTTGGTCCGGCGGCGCAGCCCGTTGAGTGTGAACTGCCTGGTCGTCGTCATGCGCTCCCGCTCGCCCTCGAACGGCAGGCAGACGTGGTCCCCCAGATCCGGGTCGAGGACCGAGCCCGCGACGTGCACCACGATGTGTCCTCCCTAGCACGCGTCGCCTAGAAATTACCGTGATGCCCGCGATCACGTAGCGCGTTCTCGGCAAAACACACCGTCACCCGTGCCCGCCGGTGTACGTTTTCGGCGGGGCCGCCCAGGAAGGGTCATGAAAGGCATGGGCGTGGACGTACTGGAGACGACGCACAGCAGGCACGGGGACATCGTGGTGGTCGCCCTCGCGGGCGAGGTCGACGTTGACAACGTCGCCCGGGTCAGGAGGTGTCTCGACGAGGCGATGGCGGCCGACGGCACGCGGCTGGTGGTCGACCTGACCGGGCTGACCTTCATCGACACCACGGGGCTCGGGGTCCTGGTGCGCCAGCTCGCCGCGTTGCGCGACAGGGACGGCACGATGGCGCTGGTGGCCTCCGACGGCCAGGTGCTGCGGCGGCTGCGCAGGACGAACCTGGCGGCCCTGTTCCCCATCCATGACACCTTGTCGCAGGCGCTGGCCCAGCCGGAGGCGGGAGCACGGGGGAGGGCTGGTTGAATGGCACCATGTCCCTCGACCCCGAGATCGCCGTACGGCTGAAGCGCAACGCGGACGGCCTCGTGCCCGCCATCGCCCAGCAGCACGACACCGGCGAAGTGCTCATGATGGCCTGGATGAACGACGAGGCGCTGCACCTCACGCTCACCACCGGCCGGGCCACCTACTGGTCGCGCAGCCGCGACAAGCTGTGGGTCAAGGGCGACACCTCCGGGCACGTCCAGCACGTCAAGAGCGTGGCCCTCGACTGCGACGGCGACACCATCCTGCTCAAGGTCGACCAGGTCGGCGTCGCGTGCCACACCGGCGACCGCACCTGCTTCGACGCCGGTCTGCTCGGTTAGCGGCTCGTGGCATGACGTCTGGTGAGGGCTCCGGGAACGGGCGGCGCGAGTTGTGGGCGTGGCTGGCGCTGACCGTCCTGGGCAGCTGCCTGGTGCTGCTGGCGGCCGGTCAGGTCTGGGTGCGGGTGCTCGGCGCGCAGGCCGCCGACGCGGCCGCGCCGACCGGCGGCGATCTGAGCCCCGTGCTCTCGCCGCTGGCGCTGGCGGGGCTGGCGGGCGTGGTGGCCGTGCTGGCGACCAAGGGCGCCGGGCGCCGGGTCGTCGGCGTGCTGGTGGCGCTCTGCGGCGCGGGCGCGGCGGCGGGCACGTGGGCGGGGCTGGCCTCGGCCACCGTGACCGGCTGGCTGCGCGAGCACAACGCGGTCCGCGCGGTGGCCGGCCTGCCCTGGGAGCCGGTGCCGGGCTGGCCGGTCGTGGCCGGGCTCGGCGCGTTCCTGCTGCTGGCCGGCGGCGTGCTGGCCGCGGTGCGCGGCGGCAGGTGGGCGGGCATGTCGTCGCGTTACGACAGGGCGGCTGACGCGGCGGGCGAGCGGGCCGGCGACGCGGCCGGCGGCAGGCCGGGCGCGGTCGCGGCCACGGCCCGCAGGGGCCACGAGGACCGCGAGCTGTGGGACGCGCTCGACCGCGGCGACGACCCGACGGAGTCCCCGGAACCCCGCTGAGGTCGGTAGTTACGAAATCTCCACGGTTCTGAACCTCTGTCTGCTTGGCAAACGTTTTCTCAATAAGCTGCCGTTGCAACTCGTCAAAAGACAAGAGGAGCCAGCTCATGAGCTACGGGGACCAGGGCGGCAGCGGGGGCCACGGCGCGCAGCCCCCCGGCGGCGGCTACGGCCAGCAGCCGCCCACCGGCGGCGGCTACGGCCAGGGCCCGGCTTACGGCCAGCAGCCCCAGAGCGGCGGCTACGGCCAGCAGCCCCACAACGGCGGGGGTTACGGCCAGCAGCCGCCCACCGGCGGCGGTTACCACCAGCAGCCGCCCAGCGGCGGCGGTTACGGCTACAACCAGCAGCCGCCGAGCTACCCCCAGGAGCCTTTGGGCTACGGCCAGCAGCCCCAGCCGCCGAGCGGCGGCTACGCCCAGCCGGGCTACGGCCAGCAGAATTACGGGCAGCAGGGCTACGGCCAGCCCGGCTACGGCCAGTACGGCACCCCCCAGCAGCCCCGCTCCACCAACGGCATGGCGGTGGCCTCGCTCATCCTGGGCATCGTCGGCCTGGTCACCTGCGGCGCGACCAGCATCGTCGGCGTCGTCCTCGGCCACATCGCGCTCAACCGCATCAAGCGCACGGGGGAGGAGGGCCAGGGCATGGCGATGGGCGGCCTGGTGACCTCCTACATCATGGTCGTGCTGTTCGTGCTCTTCTGGATCTTCTTCGGCGGGTTCTGGCTGACCCTGATCGGCCTCGGCTCGGCGGCCTCCGTCAGCGACTACTCGTGAACAAGTGGGGCGCAGCGTGACGCCCCGCTTGCGGTGTGATTACGAATTGTCCGCAACGTGGGCGTTAATCCACGTAGGGGATGCTTTATCGCTAGGCTGCCGCGCGCAACTCGCTTCACGCTGACGACATGAGGAGTCACGAGCATGAGTTACGGAAACCAGGGCGACGGCGGTTACGGCGCCCAGCCGCCCGGCGGCGGTTACGGGCAGCAGCCGCCGAGCGGTGGTGGCGGTTACGGGCAGCAGCCGCCCAGCGGCGGCGGTTACGGCGGCGGCTACGGCCAGCAGCCCCCGAGTGGCGGCGGCTATGGTGAGCAGCCCCCCGGTGGCGGCTACGGCCAGCAGCCCCCGAGCGGTGGCGGCTACGGCCAGCCCCCTGGCGGCGGTTACGGGCAGCCGCCCGGTGGCTACCCCGGTGGCGGTTACGGCCCCGGCGGTGGCGGCACCCCGCCGGACAACCAGCTGGTCCCGGCGATCCTCACCACCCTGTTCTGCTGCCTGCCCCTCGGCATCGTGGCGATCGTGAAGTCGTCGCAGGTCAACTCCAAGTGGCAGGTCGGCGACGTCCAGGGCGCCATTCAGGCCGCCGAGGAGGCCAAGACCTGGTGGAAGCGCAGCCTGATCTTCGGCGCCATCGCCATCGTCCTGCTCATCATCTTCTACGTGGTGGTGTTCGTGCTGCTCGCCGCCTCGACGAGCAGCTACGGCTCGTACTGACGGACTGGGATACTGAGGGCATGGACATCGCAACAACCGGGCGGCGGGGGACGGGGCGGCTGAAGGGCCTGCTCGCGCCGCTCGGTGTTGCGGCCGCGACGGGGGCCGTGTTCGGCGTGGTGGGCGTGGTCGACCCCAACCAGCCCGGCCACTACCCGACCTGCCCGTTCCTGTGGGTCACCGGCCTCTACTGCCCGGGCTGCGGCACGCTGCGCACCATCCACGCGCTGGCCCACCTCGACCCGCTGGCCGCCCTCGGGCTCAATCCGCTGGCCGTCGTCATGATCCCGTTCCTGCTGTTCTGGTGGGGCCGGTGGGTCGTACGGGCGTGGCAGGGCAGGCCGCGGCGCACCACTTTGGCCCATCCGGCGTGGCTGTGGGCCTTCCTGGCGGTCGTGATGGTCTACTGGGTCGTCCGAAACCTCCCCTTCGGGGCGTTCCTCGCGCCGTAGTACGGGCCCTGTGGCGAGGTGACCCCGGTGGGGCCGATACCATCGCAGGACAAGGCCGAGAGCGGACGCGAGGCGAACTCTCTGCCACCCCCACTGTCAACCGGAGGGACCCCAAGCGCGTGAGTGAGCGGACGGAAGGACCGAGTGTCCTCGACGACATCCTCGAAGGGGTGCGCGCCGATCTCGCCGCACGTCAGCAGGCCGTGTCGATCGACGAGCTCAAGCGGCGAGCCGAGCGGGCCCAGGGGCCCAGAGACGCGATGGCCGCCCTCGGGGGTGACAGGATCTCGGTGATCGCCGAGGTCAAGCGGTCGAGCCCGTCCAAGGGCGCGCTCGCCGCCATCGCCGATCCCGCCGCGCTCGCGGCCGACTACGAGGCCGGCGGCGCCCACGTGATCAGCGTGCTGACCGAGCGGCGCAAGTTCGGGGGCAGCCTGGAGGACCTGGCGGCCGTCCGCGCCCGCGTCGACATCCCCATCCTGCGTAAAGATTTCATCCTCACCTCCTACCAGCTCTGGGAGGCCCGGGCCCACGGCGCCGACCTGGCGCTGCTGATGGTCGTCTGCCTGGAGCAGGAGGCGCTGGTGTCGCTGATCGAGCGGGCCGAGTCCATCGGGCTCACCCCGCTGGTCGAGGTGCACACCGAGGAGGAGCTGGAGCGGGCGGTCGCCGCCGGGGCGCGGGTCATCGGGGTCAACGCGCGTAATTTGAAGACTCTTGAGGTCGACCGCGACGTCTTCGCGAAGCTGGCGCCGAAGATCCCGGATAATGTGATCAAGATCGCCGAGTCGGGCGTGCGCGGCCCGCACGACCTGCTCGCCTACGCCAGGGGTGGCGCCGACGCCGTCCTGGTGGGGGAGAGCCTGGTCACCGGCAAGGATCCGCGCAAGGCCGTGGAGGCGCTGGTGACCGCCGGCGCTCACCCGTCGACGCGCCCCGACCACTCAGCAGAGGGATAGCAGTGGCTAACGAAGGCTCCATCCTCAGCGCCGCCGACCTGGCCGGCGGCGCGGCGTACGGCAACGACCCCGACCTGCACGGCAAGTTCGGCATCTTCGGCGGCCGCTACGTGCCCGAGGCGCTGATCCCCGCGCTCGACGAGGTGGCCGCCGTCTACGACAAGGCCAAGACCGACCCCGAGTTCCTGCGCGAGTTCGACCACCTGCTGCGCACCTACGCCGGCCGGCCGACCACGCTGACCGACGTCGAGCGCTTCAGCCAGGAGGCCGGCGGCGCGCGCATCGTGCTCAAGCGGGAAGACCTCACCCACACCGGCGCCCACAAGATCAACAACGTGCTCGGCCAGGCGCTGCTGACCAGGCGCCTGGGCAAGAAGCGGGTGATCGCCGAGACCGGCGCCGGCCAGCACGGCGTGGCCACGGCCACCGCGGCCGCCCTGCTCGGCCTGGAGTGCGTCATCTACATGGGCGCGGTCGACTGCGAGCGCCAGGCGCTCAACGTGGCCCGGATGAAGCTGCTCGGCGCCACCGTGGTGCCCGTCCACAACGGCTCCAAGACGCTGAAGGACGCCATCAACGAGGCGTTCCGCGACTGGGTGACCAACGTCGACACCACCCACTACCTGTTCGGCACCGTCGCCGGGCCCCACCCGTTCCCCGAGATCGTGCGCGACTTCGCCCGCATCATCGGCGTCGAGGCCCGCCGCCAGATGCTGGAGCTGACCGGCGGGCTGCCCGACGCCGTGTGCGCGGCGGTCGGCGGCGGCAGCAACGCCATCGGCATCTTCCACGCCTTCATCGGCGACGAGGGCGTGGCCCTGCACGGCTACGAGGCGGCCGGCCACGGCCTGGAGAGCGGCGAGCACGCGCTCACCCTCACCGCCGGCTCGGTGGGCGTGCTCCACGGCTCGCGCACGTACGTGCTCCAGGACGACGAGGGCCAGACGATCGAGTCCCACTCGATCTCCGCCGGGCTCGACTACCCGGGCGTCGGCCCCGAGCACGCCTGGCTGAAGGACTCCGGCCGCGCCACCTACCACGGCGTCACCGACGACGAGGCCATGGCGGCGTTCTCGCTGCTGGCCAGGACCGAGGGCATCATCCCGGCCATCGAGTCCTCCCACGCGCTGGCGGGCGCGCTGAAGCTGGGCCGCGAGCTCGGCCCCGAGTCGACGATCCTGGTCAACCTGTCCGGGCGCGGCGACAAGGACATGGGCACCGCCATGAAGTACTTCAACCTCTGACGCCCCCGGCAGCGCGGCGCGGGCGACCGGAAGACGGCCTGCGGCAGGGCATCATGGTGGGACTCGACCTTCGAAACGGACAGACATGACGACTCTTCAGACGGTCTTCGCCAAGGCGAAGGCGGACAACCGGGCCGCGCTCGTCGGCTACCTGCCTGCCGGCTTCCCGTCCAAGGACGGCGCGATCGCCGCCGCCGCGGCCCTGGTCGAGGCGGGCTGCGACGTCATCGAGATCGGCCTGCCCTACTCCGACCCGCTCATGGACGGGCCGACGATCCAGGACGCGGTGCACCGCTCGCTGGTCAACGGCACCCGCATCGCCGACGTGATGCGCACCGTCGAGGGGGTCGCCGCCACGGGGGCCGCCACGCTCGTCATGACGTACTGGAACCCGATCGACCGCTACGGCGCCGACCGGTTCGCCCGTGACCTGGCCAACGCGGGCGGCGTGGGCACGATCACGCCCGACCTGACGCCGGAGGAGTCCGAGCCGTGGCGCACCGCCTCTGCCGAGGCGGGCATCGACACGGTGTTCCTGGTGGCGCCCAGCTCCACGGAGGAGCGCATCAAGGCCGTGGTCGACTGCTGCACCGGCTTCGTCTACGCCGCCTCGCTGATGGGCGTCACAGGCGCCAGGGAGAGCGTGAACTCGGCGGCCGAGGGCCTGGTCAAGCGCACCCGCGCGCACACCGACCTGCCCGTCTGCGTGGGTCTGGGCGTCGGCACGGGCGCGCAGGCGGCCGAGGTGGCCCGCTACGCCGACGGCGTGATCGTGGGGTCGGCGTTCATCCGCCGCATCCTCGACGCGCCCGACGAGGCTGCGGGGCGCGAGTCGATCATGGCGCTGGCCGGCGACATGGCCCGCGGCGTGCGCCGCTGAGCCCTCTGCGGGCTGTCTCGATCGTCACGAAGGCGCGTCCCCGGTTGGGGCGCGCCTTCGTCATGTCGTGCCGCCGCGGTCAGCCCAGGTCGGGTTCCGCGCGCAGTTCCAGGGCCTGGCCCACCTGGTCGAGCTCCAGGACGACGATCTCGTTCGTCCCGGCGCGCAGCAGCGGGGCCGGGACGTAGAGGGTGCGCTGCGGGCCGCGGTCCCAGTAGCGGCCCAGGCAGAAGCCGTTCACCCAGACGTACCCCTTGCCCCAGCCGGGCAGGGCCAGGAACGTGTCGGCGGGCTCGTCCACCTCCAGGACGAACCGGAAGAACGACCTGGGCCCGGCTTCCGGGCCGTCGGCGAACGGCACGGCGGAGACGTCCTGCAGCGGGATCGGCCGCGCGCTCCACCCGTTCAGGTACTGCTGGTGGTGCAGCACCCCGCCGGTCAGGCCCTTGCGCTCGCCGGTCAGCGGCCCGTAGTTCGTCCGGCCCATCGACTCCACCAGCAGCTCCACCGTGGCGGGGCCGGACACCGTCACCTCCGGCTCCTCGGCGTCGCGCTCGAACACCCCGGCGAGCCGGCCGTCCACGAACACGTGCGCCCGGTCGCGCAGCCCGGGCAGCCGCAACCGGTACGCGCCGCGCGGCCCCGGCACCTCCGCCCGGTACAGCACCAGCCCGTGCTCCAGCCCCAGCTCCTCGAACGACGGCGGCACCGGCGCGCTCGTCCCCGGCCCCGCCACCGCCTCCAGCGCGTCGCGCAGCGACACCGACTGGACCGGCCGCAACGTCGCCGGCGGCAGCACGGCCGGGACCGGCGGCACCGCCGGCGGCTCGCCCGCGTACCGCGACAACACCTCGCGGAAGCGCCAGAACTTCTCGGTGGGCGCCCCGCGCTCGTCGATCGGCGCGTCGTAGTCGTAGGAGGTGACGGTCGGCCGCCAGTCGCCCATCGCCCGCTCGCCGGCCTGGTTGGCGCCCGCCCAGGTGCCGAAGTTGGTGCCGCCGTGCGCCATGTACAGGTTCACCGACGCGCCGAGTTCGAGGATGCGCTCCAGGACGGCGGCCGCGTCACCGGCGTCCCTGGTCATGTGCTTGTGGCCCCAGTGGTCGAACCAGCCGCACCAGAACTCCATGCAGAACGGCGGGTCGTCCGGCCGGTGCTCGCGCAGCGCGGCGAACGCCCGGTCGGGGTCGGAGCCGAAGTTCACCGTGGCCAGCACGCCCGGCAGGGTGCCGCCGGTCAGGTACCAGTCGGCCGGGCCGTCGGAGGTGAACAGCGGCACCTCGACGCCCCTGGCCGTCAGGCCGTCGGCCAGGTGGCGCAGGTAGGCCAGGTCGCTGCCGTAGGAGCCGTACTCGTTCTCCACCTGGACCATGATCACGTTGCCGCCGCGGGTCACCTGCCGCTCGACGACCTGCGGGAGCAGCCGGTCGAAGTAGCGGTCCACGTGGCCCAGGTACTCGGGGTCGCAGGTCCTGATCCGGCCGGTGAGCCAGGCGGGCAGGCCGCCGTTGTCCCATTCGGCGCAGATGTACGGGCCCGGCCGGACGATCGCCAGCAGCCCCTCCTCGGCCGCCGCGTCCAGGAACGCGCCCAGCTCCTCCATCCGGCGGAACTCGCCCCTGCGCGGCTCGTGCAGGTTCCACGGCACGTACGTCTCGACGGTGTTCAGCCCCATCGCCCGCAGCATCGCCAGGCGGTGCCGCCACTGCCCGGGATGCACCCGGAAGTAGTGCATGGCGCCCGACAACACCCTGAACTCCGTGCCGTCGAGCCGGAACACTCCGTTCTCGACCGAGAAAACACCCATAACTGTTCCTCCGATAGGATTTCGCGCCCGGCAACACTGCCAAGACCGCAGGTCAACGGCCATGGACAAACCCAGACAACCTGTTGGACTCACCCGCGGAGACCGGATGACCCCGCCCTACGACAAGTGGATGCAGTACCTGACCCCGGGGCCCGCCCATCGCGGGCTCGGCCTGGTGTGCCTCGGCGTCGGGCGGCAGGAGGGGCGGCTGCCCACGGTCGGGCCGCGCACCCTGCAGCACCACGTGGCCGTCCTGGTGACCGCGGGCCGCGGCTGGTTCTCCCAGGGGGAGGGGCCCGTCGTCGAGGTCGTCGCGCCCGCCGTCATCTGGCTCCTGCCCGGCGTACGCCACCATTACGCGCCCGACGCGGCCGGCTGGGACGAGTGGTTCGTCGACTTCGCCGGCCCCGCCGCCACCGCCTACCAGGACCTCGGCTTCGTGGACGCGGGCAACCCGGTCACCCCGCTCACCACGGCGGAACCGGCCGCCCACGCCATCGGCCGCATCGCCCAGGCGTGCCGCAGGGGCGGCCCGTACCTGGAGGTGGAGACCTCGGCCATCGTGCACGAGGTGTTGGTCGCCCTCAGGCGCAGCCGCGCCGACGAGGACCCCTACGGCGACCCGGTGCTGGCCGGGCTGGCCAGGGACGCGTGCCTGCCGGTGCCGGTCGCCGAGCACGCCAGGCGCCTCGGCATGCCGCTGACCGAGCTGCGCCGCGCCGTGCGCCGGCTGGCCGGGTGCAGCCCCAAGGACTATGTGCTGTCCATCAGGCTCAACCGGGCCAAGGACCTGCTGGCCACCACCGACCTGCCGGTCGCCGCCGTGGCCCGGCGCGTCGGCTACGACGACCCGGCCTATTTCACCAGGTTGTTCACCCGGCGCGCCGGTCTGCCGCCGAGCGAATTCCGGGCGCAGCAGTATCGTGGACTTCCTACCATTTCATGAACGGGACTCTGCCTTAGCCGACGCTTATCCCGAGCGTGATCGGATGATGTCCCGGTACTGTGCGCATTCCCGGCGCAGAGAAAGAGGAGATCACCCGTGGCCGCGTCACAACCGTCACACAACGGCAGATCGGCGATACTCTGGGTGACGACCGTCGCCCGGCTGATCCTGGGGGGCGTGCTGATCGCGGCGGGGGCGCTGAAGATCGGCAATCCGTCCGACTCCGTGGTCGCGGTCAAGGCGTACCAGCTGCTGCCCGAGTCGATCGCCGAGATGGTGGGCTATGTCCTGCCGATCCTGGAGATCGTCGTCGGCGTGCTGCTGGTCGTCGGTCTGCTGACCAGGGCGGCAGCGGTGATCGCCGCGCTGCTCATGTTCGCCTTCGTGTTCGGCATCGCCTGGGCCTGGGCGCACGGCCTGCGGATCGACTGCGGCTGCTTCGGCGGCGGCGGCCAGCTGGAGACAGGACAGGAGCCGGCCTACCTGCTCGACATCCTGCGCGACTTCGGCCTGGTGCTGCTCGGCGCATGGACGGCCCGCTTCCCGCCGGGACGGTTCGCCCTCGACGGGGCGCTCGGACTGGCGGGTGCCGTGGAGGACACAGGTGACGAAGAGGAGATCGAGGATGAGCAAAGCGCAGCGCACCAAGTCTGACGGGAACATGTCGGCGCGCGAGAAGATCAAAGAGCAGCAGGCGGCGGCCCGCGCCCAGGAGAAGCGCAGGAAGCTGGTGACCTACACCACGGCGACCGTGGTCGCGGTGGCCGCGGTCGGCCTCGGCGCGTGGTTCTCGCTCAACTCCTCCAAGTCGGAGCAGGCCGGCGCCGAGCTCGCGCCGATCACCCTGCAGCCCGACGGCAGCGCCGTGATGGCCAAGGCGGGCGTGACCCAGCCGGTGGTCGACATCTACGAGGACTTCCAGTGCCCGGTCTGCAAGGAGCTGGAGCGGGTCAGTGGTTCGACCTTCAAGAACCTGGCCGCCGAGGGCAAGGCCAAGGTCGTCTTCCACCCGATCACGATCTTCTCCAGGGAGCCGACGAAGGGCAACTCCGTACGCGCGGCGGCGGCCGCCCGCTGCGTCGCCGACGGCAGGCAGTGGATGGCCTTCCACGACCTGATCTACAAGAACCAGCCGGCCGAGACCGTCGAGGGGTTCAAGACCGACCAGCTCGTCGAGTGGGGCAAGGAGGCCGGGGTCACCTCGCCCGATTTCGAGAGTTGCGTCACGTCCCAGAAGCACGCTCCCGCCGTGCTGACCGACAGTACGAAGATCATGTCGGCGCAGTCGATCGAGGGCACGCCCACCGTGAAGCTCAACGGCACCAGCATCGGCGAGGCGGCGTTCTCGCCGCAGCAACTTCGCGATGCGGTCACGAAGGCCGCCAAGTAGCCGCAGGCTGCGCTACCCTCACCTGACATGCCCCTAGCCTCGATTCCCAGCCCTTCCCAGGGGGTCTGGTATCTCGGAATCATCCCGATCCGGGCCTATGCCCTGTGCATCGTGCTCGGCGTCGTCGTCGCCGTCTGGCTGAGCGAGCGGCGCTGGGTCGCCCGCGGCGGCCAGAAGGGGACGATCATCGACATCGCCGTCCCCGCGGTGATCTTCGGTCTGATCGGCGGCCGGCTCTACCACGTCATCACCGACTGGCAGACCTACTTCGGCAGCCGTGCGATCAAGAAGCCGTACCAGGCCCTGTTCATCTGGGAGGGCGGGCTCGGCATCTGGGGCGCGATCGCGCTCGGCGGCGTCGGCGTGTGGTGGGCCGTGCGCAAGCGCGGCATCTCCATGAGCGCCGTCGCCGACACGGTCGCGCCGGGCATCGCCTTCGCGCAGGCCATCGGCCGCTGGGGCAACTGGTTCAACCAGGAGCTCTACGGCGGCCCGACCACCCTGCCGTGGGGCCTGGAGATCGACGTCGACCACGGCGGCGAGCCGGGCGTGCTGTACCACCCGACCTTCCTGTACGAGTCGCTGTGGGACGTCGCGCTCGGCTTCCTGCTCATCCTGGCGGGCAAGCGGTTCGCGCTGCGGCATGGGCGGCTGTTCGCCCTCTACGTCGCCGGCTACACGCTGGGCCGCTTCTGGATCGAGGGCCTGCGCATCGACCCGGTCGGCGGGGTCGACCACGCGGTGACCTTCCTCAGCCTGCGGCTCAACCAGTGGACGTCCATCGTGCTGTTCGTCGGCGCGCTGGTCTACCTCTGGCTGACCAGGAACAAGGACACCGAGGAGCGGGTCGTGCCGCTCGATCTCGCGGTCGATCCGGCGCACGAGAGCGGCCAGGCCGATCCCGGCTCGTCCGACGCGCCTGCCGCCGTGGCGGCCGAGCCCGCCGATGAGGGCGACGGTCCGGCCGAACCCGCAGAACCCGCCGACACCGACGCGGACGACGATGCCGCGGCGAAGGAGAAGAACCCACGATGACCGGCGGCGCGGAGATCCACCATCGCCATCGCGACGTCAGCGGGGGCTGGTTGCGGCCCTCGGTGTTCGGCGCGATGGACGGCCTGGTGTCGAACTTCGCGCTCATCGCCGGCGTCGCGGGCGGCACCGCCACCACCAAGGTCGTCGCACTCAGCGGCGTGGCCGGGCTGGCGGCCGGGGCCCTGTCCATGGCGGGCGGCGAGTACGTCTCCGTGGCCAGCCAGCGCGAACTGGCCCAGGCCGAGATCGCCGTGGAGCAGCGGGAGCTCGCCGGCAACCCCGAGGCCGAGCTGGCCGAGCTGGCTCAGTCGTTCGTGGACAAGGGGGTGGAGCCCGACCTCGCCGCGGCGGTGGCCGGGCAGATCTCCCGCAATCCCGAGCGGGCCCTTGAGATCCACACCCAGAACGAGCTGGGTGTCGTTCCCGGCGCGCTGCCCTCGCCGAAGGTGGCGGCGGTGTCGTCGTTCCTGTCGTTCAGTGTGGGGGCGGTGCTGCCGCTCCTGCCGTACCTGTTCGGAGTCGAGGGGCTTACCTTGTCGGCCGTGGTGTCGTGCGCGGCGTTGTTCGGGGCGGGCGCGCTGGTGTCCGCCGTGACGGCGCGCAGCTGGTGGTACTCGGGGTTGCGTCAGCTCCTGGTGGGCGTGGTGGCCGCGGGCATCACGTACGGGCTGGGCAACCTGATCGGGGCGTCAGGACTGTGAGATCGGGACGACGCTCCGGCGACTCCGCCGGCACCGGCGACCACACTCCGGGCACCGGCGGCGCTTCGGGCGGGTATGGCGGTGCTCCTGGCACCCATGACGGTTCCGGCCTTCCCGGCGGCGCTGCCGGCGCTCCCGGCGCTGCCGGTGTTTCCGGTGCTGCCGGTGCTGCCGGCGGCGGGCGAGCCGGTGGTTCGCGTGGCGGGCGTGGCGCGGGGTCCGGGCGGGCTCGTCGCCGTTCCGCCGCACGCGCCGCCGAGGCCGCAGCCCCCGAGCAGCCGGCGACCGGCGGCGACGGCGGCCAGGACCTCTGGGCGGCCCGCCGCGCCGCCCGCCCGCCACAGCCCGCCGACGCGGGCTGGGCCGCCCGCCCACCCGCCCACCAGGGCTCCGACGCTTCCTGGCCCTCGCAACCCGCCCCTCAGGGCTCCGACGCACAGTGGGCGGCTCGTTCCGGCTCTCAGGGCTCTAACGCGCAGTGGCCCGCTGGTCCCGCCGCCTCTCAGGGCTCTAACGCGCAGTGGTCCGCTGGCCCCGCCGCCTCTCAGGGCTCTAACGCGCAGTGGCCTGCCGGTCCTGGCGCGCAGGGGTCCGACACGCAGTGGCCCGCCGGTTCTGGCTCTCAGGGCCCGGACGCGCAGTGGCCCGCCGCCTCCGGCGCGCAGGGGTCGGACGCGCAGTGGGCGGCTCGTGGTGATGTGCAGGGATCCAACGCGCAGTGGGCGGTTCGTGGCGAGCGGAGTGACGGTCAGCGTTCCGCGTCCCCGGCTTCCGACGCCGGATGGGCCGCGCAGCCCGCCGCGCAGCCCGCCGCGCAGCCCGCCGCGCCGGGGGCGTCCACGCCCGACGACGCCGACGCGCCGCGCGGCAGACGTTCCCAGCGGGGCAGACGTGCCCAGGCAGCCGCCGAGCCCGGCCGCGGCAGGCGTGCCCAGGACGGCGGAGAGGCGTCCCGGGGCAGGCGCGCCCACGACGGCGGGGAGACGGCTCGCGGGAGGAGGCGGGCGGCGGACGACGACGACTCCGTCTGGGCCGCGAGCATGGACGACCTGGCGGAGGCCGCCCGTACGGGCCGTCGCAGCACGGCCGCCGACGGCGGCGAGCAGTCCCGTCCGGGACGCCGGAGCGCCCCCGCCGACGGCGGCGGGCACGACGACGCGGACGAGGGTTTCGCCGCGTTCGGGGCGTCGGGATCGTCCGCGGAGTCCGGAAGGACCGGGGAGTCCGCCGAGTTCCCGACCGGCTCGGGGTCGCGCAAACGGCGCCGCACACCGCGCTCCGACTGGCAGTTCCCGGTGCTCACCGAGTGGGGCCTGCGTCCGCAGCAGCAGCGGCTGATCGTCATCATCGCCACGGTCATCGGCGTCGTCGCGGGCGCGACGGGGCTGGTGGCGGTCGTCGGCTCGCTCGGCGACTACGCCCCCGAGCGGGAGGCCAACGCCGCCGTCCTCGGCCCGGACGCCGCGATGCCCATGTCCTACCAGGGCTGGAGCTCGCCCAAGCTGTTCGCGGCCCTGGCCGACCGGGTTAAGGACAGCCGGGAGCTCACCGACAAGGAGGTGTTCGGGCAGAGCGAGCTCGCGGTCTCCAAGAAGCTCACGCTCAAGCTCGCCGCCAAGCGCATCGACGCCGACTGCTCGGCCGCCCTGTGGGGCACGGCCCTGCTGGAGAAGGTGGCCGACGCCGACTGCCTCCAGGCGGCCCGCGGCCTGTACGTCAGCTCCGACGGCCGCTACGTCGGCCAGTACACGCTGCTCAACCTCAAGGACGGCCAGTCGGCCGGCGACCTGGTCGAATCCCTGAAGACGCTCTACCGGGGCGGCTGGGCACGGCCGTTGACCTCGTCCAAGGCGGCCTTCCCGGCGGGCGGCTACTCCGAGGGCGGCGGTTACGCGCTCGGCCACTACGTCGGCCTGGTCTGGCTCGGCAAGACCGACGGCCTCGACCCCACCGCCCGCGACGACTTCGTCTCCGTCACCCTGGCACTGCGCGGCGCCGAGAAGTCGGTCTACCGCCGCGTCGTCGCGATCACGGGCCCGGCCTCGTGACATCGCCGCGGGCGGTCGCGATCGGGAAAGCGGTCGTCATGCCCTTGGCCGGGGAGGCGGTCGCGTGAGGTCCCGTCGTGTGGTCGTGGTGGCGGGGGTGGCCGTGGGGGTGCTGGCGGTCGCCGTGGCCGGGTGGTTGTGGCTGCGTCCGGAGGAGCCGCGGCCGGCCGCCTTCCGGGGCGAGCCCACCTCGGCCTTCTACGCGGCCGTCGACTCCCGTCAGGCCGACGCCGCGCCGCTGACCGCGCAGGAGGTCTTCACCGCCGAGACGCAGACGCTCGGCGCGCTGCGTCGGGTCTCCACGCAGGAGCACGACGACTGCGACGAGGTGCTGTGGGGAGCGTCGGCGTCCGGGTGCACGCAGGTGCTCTCGGCGGCGTACGAGGGCGACGGGCTGGCCGGGCAGTTCGCCATCTTCAACCTGCCCGACGGGCGCGCGGCCGACGCCCTGGTGGCGGCTCTGGGCAAGGACGGCTTCGTCCGGCAGGACGCCGCGTTCGACGCCGCCCGCAGCCGTGCCCAGGCGCGCGCCATGGGCCACTACGTGACGGTGAGCTGGGCGGGCGGCACGGTCTCCGCCGACGGCCTGGTCACGGCCCTGGTCGCCCTCGACGGTCTCGGCCGCGTGGTCCAGAACCGCATCCTCGCCGCCACCTGACCGTCCACCACCCACCTGCCGTCCGGTGTGTCGCCGGAGGTCAGAGGGTTGTGGTGGTGAGGGCGGTGACGGTGGTGGCGACGGCGGCGGGGAGATCGGCCAGGCGGTGGAGGGGGGCTTCCAGCGGGGTCAGGTCGTCGGACCAGGGAGCCGTCTGGCGGATGAGGGTGCGGGCCTCGTTCTTGGTGAGCGCCGTGCCCTGGTCGCGGGCCACCGCGATGAGGGCCTCCCGCCAGGTGTTGGCGAGTTTGGCGTGGCCGTTGTCGAGGATCCGGCGCAGCACCGCGTCGGCCGCCCCGGCGGGTTGCGGGCGGCGGACGGCGTCGAGCGCCCCGCCCGTCCGGCGGAGCTCGTAGACGGCGGACAGCGCCTCGGGCAGCGGCGGCAGGTCGGCCCCCCACACGCGCACGTGCCCGGCGCGGGTGGCGAGCAGCACGCGGGGGAGCGCCGCCTCCAGCCCCGGCGGCAGCGTGACGGCCACCCGCTCGACGGCCGCCGCGTACGGCTTGGCCAGCCAGGTCGCCGGCCGCACCCGGGGCTGGGGCAGCTCCTTGGGCCACTCGCCCACCAGCAGGTCAGCCTCGAACCCGGCCAGCTCGGGCGCCGGGGCCGCCGCCGGGGCCGACTCGACCGCCTGGGGGCCCTGGGTGTAGATGGCCGTGGCCTGACGGCCCAGCCGGGCGTTGACCGCCGGACGGGTCTTGGTCGTGGGACGCAGCAGGTAGAGGTCGGCCGCCGAGCCGATCGCCTCCGCCCCGAAATAGCGATTGAAATCCGGATAGATCGCCTCGTAGGCGAGGTTGAGTTCCGACAACGCCTGCTGGACCTTGAAGGCCAGCATCGGCGTACGCTCGCTGGCCCCGTACGCCACCAGCACCCGCCCGTCGTCCTTCAGCCCCTCCACGGCGCGTGCCGCGAACAGCCCGATCCCCTCCGGCGTGTACGGCGGGTCGGTGAAGGCCAGGTCGTGCTCCCGCGCCGAGGCCGGCAGCCCGAGCCGCAGGTCGGCCCAGCGCGTGCGGACCCCGAGCCCCTGCTCGTCGATGTAGGCCAGGATGCGCTCGTCGACGTCGACCACCGTGACGTCGGTCTCGGGATGGACCAGCTTGACGGCCAGCGAGGTCAGGTCGTGGTCGCCGACGCACAGCAGCCGCGCCCCGGGCAGCCAGAACCGCGCCCCGAGCAGCAGCGCGCGCCGCAGGGCCGTCTCGGGGGTGGCCGAGACGTGGTCGAGCACGTGCCGGGCCCGCGGCGCGCCCGCGACCAGCGCGGTCAGGCGTTCGAGCACGCCGGGGTAGTGGGGGAGCAGGTGGGCCACCGGGTCTTCCGGCGGCGGCGCCATGGCCAGCAGGTCCTGGTAGGCCGGCGTGTCGCCGGGCGGCACCCGGAACGTCTCGCCCGAGCGCTCCAGGCGCACCTCGCGCAGCAGGGCCTCGATGGTCCGCCTGGAGGTGGCGGTCTCCCGGACCAGGCCGGCCAGGGACCACCACTGGCCGTCGCACAGGAGGGTGAGGGCGTGCCGCAGCCGCCTGCCGTCGACGCCCGCCTCGGCGAGCAGGCGCTCCACGCCGTCACGATCCATGCGCCAACCCTATCGAGGGGCGGGCCCGGCTCCGGCCGCCCGCCGGGCAGGGCCGGGCTCGTTCGCGAGGAGCTTCCGGGGTTCCTGAGTGCCATGGGACAACCGGGGCGTGACCTGGGAATTCTGATGGCAGGGTCCGGGGTTTGGGATGGGGAGTTCGGATGCTGGAACCGTGCGCAATGTTCGCAATGCGGACGTGGCGGGCACCATTCCGGCATCGTGCGGTAATCTCTACCCACGATATGCAGCAGGGCCAACGTCGTCCCCGCCTGTAGAGCAGTTCTTGACAGACGAAGACGACGGGAGGGATTCAATGCCTGCTGCCCACCTCGGATTCCCCGAGCCTCAGGGCCTCTACCACCCCGCCAACGAGCATGATGCCTGCGGTGTCGCCATGGTCGCCGACGTCGCCGGACGCCGTGGGCACTCGATCGTGGTCAAGGCGTTGACGGCGCTGTGCAATCTCGACCACAGGGGAGCCAAGGGTAGCGAGCCGGACACCGGCGACGGAGCCGGGATCCTGACGCAGATCCCCGATGGGTTCTACCGCGCGAGCGTGCCGTTCGCGCTGCCCGAGGCCGGCGCGTACGCGACCGGCATCGCCTTCCTGCCGGCCGACGAGCAGGCCAGGGCCGTCGCCACCGGCCTGATCGAGGAGATCGCGGCCGAGGAGGGCCTCACGGTGCTGGGCTGGCGGGACGTCCCCGTCGACCGCGCCCTGCCGGGCCCGAGCGCCCGCGCGGTCATGCCGCACTTCGCCCAGCTCTTCGTGTCGAGCCCCGGCGGCGAGCAGGGCCTCGACCTCGACCGGCTGGCCTTCTGCCTGCGCAAGCGGTCCGAGCACGAGGCGGACGTCTACTTCCCCTCGCTGTCGGCCCGCACGGTGGTCTACAAGGGGATGCTCACGCCCGACCAGGTGGAGCCGTTCTTCCCCGACCTGAGCGACGAGCGTTACGAGAGCGCGATCGCGCTGGTGCACTCGCGCTTCTCCACCAACACCTTCCCGAGCTGGCCGCTGGCCCACCCCTACCGGTACGTGGCGCACAACGGCGAGATCAACACGGTCAAGGGCAACCGCAACTGGATGCGGGCCCGCGAGGCGATGCTGGCATCGGCCCACATCCCGGGCGACATCTCGCGGCTCTTCCCGATCTGCGACCCCGACGGCAGCGACACCGCCAGCTTCGACGAGGCCCTTGAGCTGCTGCACATCGGCGGCCGGAGCCTGCCGCACGCGGTGCTGATGATGATCCCCGAGGCGTGGGAGAACCACACCGAGATGGATCCGGCGCGCCGCGCCTTCTACGAGTTCCACTCCTCCCTGATGGAGGCGTGGGACGGCCCGGCCTCGATCACGTTCACCGACGGCACCCTGGCCGGGGCCGTGCTCGACCGCAACGGGCTGCGTCCCGGGCGTTTCTGGGTGACCGCCGACGGGCTGGTCGTGCTGGCCTCGGAGGCCGGCGTGCTGGACTTCAAGCCCGAGGACGTCGTCCGCAAGGGCCGCCTGCAGCCGGGCCGCATGTTCCTCATCGACACCGCCCGCGGCAAGATCATCGAGGACGACGAGATCAAGGCCGAGCTGGCCGCCGCGCACCCGTACGAGGAGTGGCTGCACGCCGGGCTGGTCAGGTTCGAGGAGCTGCCCGCGCGGCAGCGGGAGATCCCCACGCACGAGGCGCTGGTCAAGCGGCAGCAGACCTTCGGCTACACCGAGGAAGAGCTGCGGATCATCCTGTCGCCGATGGCCAGGTCCGGTGCCGAGCCGATCGGCTCGATGGGCACCGACACGCCGGTCGCGGTGCTGAGCGAGAAGCCGCGGCTGCTGTTCGACTACTTCACGCAGCTGTTCGCGCAGGTCACCAACCCGCCGCTGGACGCCATCCGGGAGGAGCTGGTCACCTCCCTGGCCAGCGTGCTCGGCCCCGAGGGCAACCTGCTCGACCCGGGCCCGACCTCCTGCCGCCAGCTCGTGCTGCCGTACCCGGTGATCGACAACGACGAGCTCGCCAAGATCATCCACATCAACGACGAGCACGACCTGCCGGGCTTCCACCCGCACGTCATCAGCGGCCTGTACGAGGTCGCCGGCGGCGGCCAGGCGCTGCTCGGTCGTCTGGCCGAGATCAGGGCCGAGGCGTCGGCGGCCATCGCGAACGGCGCGCGCATCATCGTGCTGTCCGACCGCGGCTCCTCCGACACGCTCGCGCCGATCCCGTCGTTGCTGCTCACCGGCGCGGTGCACCACCACCTGATCCAGGAGAAGACCCGGACCAAGATCGGTCTCGTCATCGAGACCGGCGAGGCCCGCGAGTGCCACCACATGGCGCTGCTCATCGGCTACGGCGCCGGCGCGGTCAACCCGTACCTGGCGATCGAGACCGTCGAGGACCTGGTCGACACCGGTGTGCTGCAGATCGGCAAGCACAAGGCCGTGCGCAACCTGATCAAGGCGTACGGCAAGGGCGTCATCAAGGTCATGTCCAAGATGGGCGTGTCCACGGTGGCCTCCTACACCGGCGCGCAGATCTTCGAGGCGCTCGGCCTGAGCCAGGAGGTCATCGACGCCTGCTTCACCGGCACGACGTCCCGCCTGGGCGGTGTCGGCTTCGACGTGCTGGCCGAGGAGACCGCCCAGCGCCACCGCCACGCCTACCCGCGGGCGGAGAACGCCCACCGCAGGCTCCAGGTCGGCGGCGAGTACCAGTGGCGGCGCGAGGGCGAGCCGCACCTGTTCAACCCCGAGACCGTCTTCAAGCTGCAGCACGCCACCCGCACCCGCCGCTACGAGATCTTCAAGGAGTACACGAGCCTCGTGGACTCCCAGGCCGAGCGGCTGATGACCCTGCGCGGCCTGTTCAAGCTGCGCAAGGGGCAGCCGATCCCGATCGACGAGGTCGAGCCGGTCGAGAGCATCGTCAAGCGTTTCTCCACGGGCGCGATGTCGTACGGCTCGATCTCGATGGAGGCGCACGAGACGCTCGCCATCGCGATGAACCGGCTCGGCGGCAAGTCCAACACCGGCGAGGGCGGCGAGGACCCCGAGCGCCTGTACGACGCCACCCGCAGGTCGGCGATCAAGCAGGTCGCCTCCGGCCGGTTCGGCGTCACCAGCGAATACCTGGTCAACGCGGCCGACCTGCAGATCAAGATGGCCCAGGGGGCCAAGCCCGGCGAGGGCGGCCAGCTGCCCGGCCACAAGGTCTACCCGTGGATCGCCAAGACCCGCCACTCCACGCCCGGCGTCGGCCTCATCTCGCCGCCGCCGCACCACGACATCTACTCGATCGAGGACCTGGCCCAGCTCATCCACGACCTGAAGAAC
Source organism: Nonomuraea sp. NPDC001636 (assembly GCF_040298265.1). Classification (NCBI taxonomy): domain Bacteria; kingdom Bacillati; phylum Actinomycetota; class Actinomycetes; order Streptosporangiales; family Streptosporangiaceae; genus Nonomuraea; species Nonomuraea sp. NPDC001636. The sequence goes on along the minus strand of NZ_JBEOZT010000016.1, from coordinate 154,969 downwards.
TCCAACCCGGAGGCCAGGGTCCACGTGAAGCTGGTCGCCGAGGTCGGCGTCGGCACGGTCGCGGCGGGCGTGTCCAAGGCGCACGCCGACGTGGTGCTCATCTCCGGCCACGACGGCGGCACCGGCGCCTCGCCGCTGACCTCGCTCAAGCACGCGGGCGCGCCCTGGGAGCTCGGCCTGGCCGAGACCCAGCAGACGCTGCTGCTGAACGACCTGCGCGACCGCATCGTCGTGCAGGTGGACGGCCAGCTCAAGACCGGCCGCGACGTCGTCATCGCCGCCCTGCTGGGCGCCGAGGAGTACGGCTTCGCCACCGCCCCGCTGGTCGTCTCCGGCTGCGTGATGATGCGGGTCTGCCACCTCGACACCTGCCCGGTGGGCGTGGCCACGCAGAACCCCGAGCTGCGCAAGCGCTTCAGCGGCAAGCCCGAGTTCGTGGTCAACTTCTTCGAGTTCATCGCCCAGGAGATCCGCGAGTACCTGGCCGAGCTGGGCTTCCGCTCGCTCGACGAGGCGATCGGGCACGTCGAGATGCTCGACACCACGGCCGCCGAGAACCACTGGAAGGCCGGCGGCCTCGACCTGTCGCCGATCCTGCACCAGCCCGACCTGCCCGCGGGCACGCCCAAGCGGCGCACCGTCGAGCAGGACCACGGCCTGGAGCACGCCCTGGACAACACCCTGATCCAGCTCGCCGAGGGCGCGCTCAACGAGGGCACCCCGGTCACGATGGAGCTGCCCATCCGCAACGTCAACCGCACGGTCGGCACGATGCTCGGCTTTCAGGTGACCAAGCGGTACGGCGGCCAGGGCCTGCCCGAGAACACCATCGACATCGGCTTCACCGGCTCGGCGGGCAACTCCTTCGGCGCGTTCGTGCCCCGCGGGATCACGCTGCGGCTGACCGGCGACGCCAACGACTACCTCGGCAAGGGCCTGTCGGGCGGGCGGATCACCGTCCGGCCGCACGAGGAGGCGCCGCTCGACGGGCACATCATCGCCGGCAACGTCGCCCTGTACGGCGCCACGTCCGGTGAGGTGTTCGTCCGCGGGGTGGTCGGCGAGCGGTTCTGCGTCCGCAACTCCGGGGCCACGGCGGTCGTCGAGGGTGTGGGCGACCACGGGTGCGAGTACATGACCGGCGGCCGGGTGGTCGTGCTCGGGGCGACCGGGCGCAACTTCGCGGCCGGCATGTCCGGCGGCGTGGCGTACCTGCTCGACGCGCGGCCCGAGCGGGTCAACCGGGAGATGGTCGCCATCGAGACGCTGTCCGAGCAGGACGCCGAGTTCCTGAAGGAGACGGTCGAGAAGCACTTCGCCGAGACCGCGTCCCCGGTGGCCAAGCAGCTGCTGGCCGACTGGGACGCCGCGCTCGCCCGGTTCGGCAAGATCATGCCGACCGACTACAAGAGGGTGCTGGCGGCCGCCGAGGCCGCCCGCGCCGAAGGCAGGGACATCGACGAGGCCGTCATGGCGGCTGCGGTTCAGGGCTAGGGAGGCGTACTCGATGGCTGACCCCAAGGGTTTTCTCACGCACGAGCGGGAGCTGCCGGCGCGCCGCCCGGTCGACGTCCGCATCAGCGACTGGCGGGAGGTCTACCAGGACTTCCCGCAGGAGAAGCTGACCAGGCAGGCGGCCCGCTGCATGGACTGCGGCATCCCGTTCTGCCACAACGGCTGCCCGCTCGGGAACCTCATCCCCGAGTGGAACGACCTGGTGTACCGCACCGACTGGCGCGAGGCGATCGAGCGGCTGCACGCCACGAACAACTTCCCGGAGTTCACCGGCAGGCTCTGCCCGGCTCCGTGCGAGGCGGCGTGCGTGCTCGGCATCAACTCCGACCCGGTGGCGATCAAGCGGGTCGAGGTCGAGATCATCGACCGCGCGTTCGCCGAGGGCTGGGTGACCCCGCAGCCGCCGCGGGTGCGCACCGGCAAGAAGGTGGCCGTCGTCGGCTCGGGCCCCGCGGGCCTGGCCGCCGCCCAGCAGCTCACCAGGGCCGGGCACGACGTGGTGGTGTTCGAACGCGCCGACCGCCTCGGCGGCCTGCTGCGGTACGGCATCCCCGAGTTCAAGATGGAGAAGCGCCACATCGAGCGGCGCCTGGAGCAGATGCGGGCCGAGGGCACCCGGTTCCGCACCGGCGTCGACGTCGGCGTCGACGTCACCGCGGCCGAGCTGCGCGAGCAGTTCGACGCGGTGGTGCTGTCGGGCGGCGCCACCCAGTGGCGTGACCTGCCGGTCACCGGACGCGAGCTCAAGGGCGTCTACCAGGCGATGGAGTACCTGCCGCTGGCCAACAAGGTCCAGGAGGGCGACTACGCGGTCGCGCCGGTCTCGGCCGAGGGCAAGCACGTCGTGGTGATCGGCGGCGGCGACACCGGGGCCGACTGCATCGGCACCGCGATCCGGCAGGGCGCCGCTTCGGTGACCCAGCTGGAGATCATGCCGCAGCCGCCCGCGTCCCGGCCCGGCAGCCAGCCGTGGCCGACGTTCCCCATCCTGTTCAAGACGGAGAGCGCGCACGAGGAGCTGGCCGACGGCGGCGGGGAGCGCGTCTACGCGGTCTCCACCACCGAGTTCGTCGGCGACGACGAGGGCAACGTCAGGGCGCTGCGCCTGGTCGAGGTCGAGGGGCCGCAGAACGGCTTCAAGCCGATCCCCGGCACCGAGCGGGAGATCCCGGCCGAGCTGATCACCCTGTCCATGGGCTTCCTCGGGCCGGAGAAGGGCGCCCTGCTGGAGGACCTGGCCGAGGTCGCGGGCGAGGGCTTCTACGACGCCCGCGGCAACGTCGCCCGGGACAAGACGTACATGTCGAAGGTGGACGGCGTGTTCGTGGCCGGCGACATGGGCCGCGGGCAGTCGCTCATCGTGTGGGCCATCGCCGAGGGCCGTTCGGCCGCCTCGGGCGTCGACCGGTACCTGAGCGGGGAGACGGCGCTGCCGTACCCGATCCTGCCGACGGCGCGTCCGCTGGTCTGACCTGCGTGAAGGGCCCCGGAGCCGGACGGCTCCGGGGCCCTTCGTCATTTGCACACTCTGCAAGTCTTGCAGAGTGTGCAAATTCTGCGTAGAGTGCAACGCATGGAGAGTCCGGAACAGCGCCGTGAGCGCCGCCGGGCCGAGAAGCGGCAGGCCATCCGGCTGGCCGCGGTGCGGCTGGCGCTCGACGAGGGGCTCGACGCCGTGACCGTCGAGGCCGTCAGCGCGGCGGCCGACATCTCGCCCCGCACGTTCTTCAACTACTTCGCCTCCAAGGAGGAGGCGCTCGTCATGGAGCCGATCTGGCGGCCGGACGACATCGTCGCCATGCTCGCCGACCGTCCGGCCGACGAGCCCGCCTTCCGGTCGCTCAAGGCGGTGGCCCGGGAGCTCGCCGTGCGCGTGCGCCCGATCTGGGACACCATGCAGCCGTTCATGGAGCTCAGCAACCGCCATCCCGAGCTGGCCGCGCGGGCGCGCGCCGCCGACCAGACCCAGATCATGGAGACGGTCCTCGGCGCCGTGCGGGCCAGGCCCGGAGTGACCGGCGGCATCCACGCCCGGATGCTGCTCATCACGACGTTCGGCGCGATGATCTCGGCCATCCAGGAGTCGGCGGCCACGGACAAGCCGGTCGAAGAACTGCTCGACGAGGCGTTCGCGCTGCTCGAACGCGGACTCTGACACCTCCGCAAAAGGAAGCGGCGATCGGGGTGGCACCCCCGACCGCCGCGGATTCCTCCTGCCCTCGCGAAAGAAGCAAGGAGACAACTGAATGGTATCGACAATCGCCCAGGAGGCCCCACCGCGACGCGGCCTCCTGCTCAGCATGGGCTCGCTCCTGCTGTGCCTGTTCCTGGCCGCCGTCGACCAGACGGTGGTGGCCACGGCCACCCCCACCATCGTGGCCGAGCTGAACGGCCTGGAGAACGTGTCGTGGCTGGTCACGGCCTTCTCCCTGACCTCCGGCATCGTCGCGCCCCTCTACGGCAAGCTCAGCGACATGTACGGCCGCCGCCGCCTGTACCTGTCGGCCATCGCCCTGTTCCTCGCCGGCTCGGCCCTGTGCGGGCTCGCCCAGACGATGGCCCAGCTCATCGCCTTCCGCGCCTTCCAGGGCATCGGCGCCGGCGGCCTGATGGTGCTGACCCTGGCGATCTCGGCCGACATCGCCACCCCGCGCGAGCGCGCCAAGTTCCAGGGCCTGTTCGGCGCGGTGATCGGCGTGGCCGCCGTCCTCGGGCCGGTCATCGGCGGCTACCTCACCGAGCACGTCTCCTGGCGCTGGATCTTCTACATCAACCTGCCGCTCGGGGCGGTCGCGCTGGCGGTCGCGTTCGCCGTGCTGCGGCTGCCGCGGCGCACCTCGCCGCACCGGATCGACTGGCCGGGGGCCGCGCTGATCTCCGGGGTGCTGACCTGCCTGACGCTGTTCGCCTCGTGGGGCGGGACGACGTACGCGTGGACCTCGCCGGTCGTCGTCGGGCTGGGCGTGGGGGCGGTCGTGCTGGCGGGGCTGTTCGTGCTGGTGGAGCGGAGGGCGAAGGAGCCGGTGCTGCCGCTCGGGCTGTTCCGCGACCGCACGCTCACGATCGCCACGGCGACCATCGTGCTGATGGCCACCGGGATGGTGGGGGCGGCCACCTTCCTCCCGCTCTACCTGCAACTGGCCGCCGGGGCCAGCGCGTCGAACTCGGGGCTGCTGCTGCTTCCCCTGATGGCGGGCATGATCGCCGCCTCGGCCGGCGCGGGGCGGGTGGTGACCCGGCTGGGGACGTACAAGTGGGTCGTGGTGATCGGGGCGGCGCTGGCGACGGTGGCCGCGTTCCTGTTCTCGACCATGGGGCCGGCGACCGGGGCGGTCACGTCCGGGCTGTACATGGTGCTGTTCGGGGTCGGGCTCGGCATGGTGCTGCAGAACCTGATGCTGGCCGTCCAGGTCAGCGCGCCCGCCGCCGACCGGGGCGCGGCCACGTCGGTGGTGTCCTTCGCCAGGAACGTGGGCGGCGCGGTGGGGGTGGCCGTGCTCGGGGGCGTCTTCAGCGGCAGGCTGGGGCAGGCGGCCCTGGCCTCGGGGGTCGCGGGTGCGGTGCCCGAGTCCGTACGGCCGGCGTTCGCCGAGGCGGTCACCGGGGTCTTCGGGTGGATCACGCCGGTCATGCTGGCCGGCGTCGTGCTGCTGGCCTGCCTGCCGAACGTGCGGCTGCACCGCGACGCCTGACCGCGTACGACGCGGGCTCCGCACCAAACCACCCCAGAGCCCGCGTCATCCCCCATCTGCCGAAATTTCATGCCTAAGTTGCATCAGCCGTTGAGTGTCGGGAAGATGCAGATTCTGCGACAGTCGGTGGATGGGGGAGCAATGCGGCGAGTCGCCTCTGGCCTGACGGCGCTGGCCGTCGCCGCCGCGCTGACCGCGTGCTCGGCCGCCGCGGGCGACCGGGCCACCCCCGAGGAGCCCGCGCACGACGGCCCCACGACCTCCGCGCCGCCCACACAGCCCGGCGCGACCCCCCGCACCGGCCAGAACCAGAACCTGGTCTTCTACGCCGACGGCAAGCAGGACCAGGCCCTGGCGGCCGTCAGACACGCCGGCGGCACGGTCGTCGAGGAGGACGGCAAGCTCGGCTACGTGCTCACCCAGGGCGGCGGCGACGGTTTCGCCGAGAGCGTCGGCGCCGACCCGGCCGTCGTCGGCGTCTCGCCGGACCGCCGCGTGATCGGCGCCACCTCCTCCCGCGCCGCCCGCCCGGCCGGCAGGGGCTTCCCCGACGCCGGATCCATGACCGGGCAGGGCCTGGCCCAGGAACCCCTGGCGCATCTGCAGTGGGACATGAAGATGATCGGCGCCGACCGGGCCAACGCCAAGGCCCCCGGCAACAAGAAGGTGCTGGTCGGCGTCATCGACACCGGCGTCGACGGCAAGCACCCCGACATCGCGCCCAACTTCGACCGCGAGCTGAGCCGCAACTTCGTCACCGACAAGCCCAAGGACGAGCGCGGCGAGACCCTGGACGGCCCCTGCGAAGTCCCCTCCTGCAAGGACCCCGTGGACGAGGACGACGACGGCCACGGCACCCACGTCGCCAGCACCATCGCCTCCCCGATCAACGGCATCGGCATCGCCGGCGTCGCCCCGGACGTGCGGATCGTCAGCATCAGGGCCGGCCAGGACTCCGGCTTCTTCTTCCTCAAGCCCAGCCTCGACGCCCTCACCTACGCCGCCGACATCGGCGTGGACGTCGTCAACATGAGCTACTACGTCGACCCCTGGCTGTTCAACTGCGCCGCCAACCCGGCCGACACCAAGAAGGAGCAGCTCGAACAGCGGGCCGTCGTCGTCGGCATGCAGCGCGCCCTCGACTACGCCCGCGGCAGGGGCGTCACGCTCGTCTCCGCCCTCGGCAACGGCTCCACCGACCTCGGGCACCCCACGGCCGACAAGCAGAGCCCCGGCTACCCGCGCGGCGACGAGAAGACCCGCAAGATAGACAACTCGTGCATCAACGTGCCGGCCGAGTCCAAGGGCGTGATCTCGGTCTCCGCCGTCGGGCCGTCCGGACGCAAGGCCGTCTACAGCGACTACGGCCTGGAGCAGACCGACCTGGCCGCCCCCGGCGGCGACGCGCTGGACGGCAAGGGCGCGCAGGCCAGCCGGTCGATCCTGGCCGCCGCCCCCGAGCACGTGCTCAAGGCGGGCGGCCGGATCGACGCCTCAGGCAAGCCCAAGGGCGCCGACGTCGTGCGCGACTGCCACAAGGGCGTCTGCTCCTACTACCAGTACCTCGACGGCACCTCCATGGCCGCCCCGCACGCCACCGGCGTCGCGGCCATCCTGATCAGCCGGTTCGGCAAGCCCGGCCCCGGCGGCCTGTCCATGGACCCCGCCACCGTCGAGGACCTGCTCTACCGGACCGCGACGCCCGTGGCCTGCCCGACCCCGCGCGCCTACGTCTACAAGGTGTACGGCGAGAACGAGACCCACCAGTGTGAGGGCGACCAGGCCAAGAACGGCTTCTACGGGCACGGCGTCGTGAACGCCTGGAAGGCGGCCACCATAGAGCCATGATGTACCGCCTGCTCGCGGACGCGGTGATGGTGACGCACTTCGCCTTCCTCGCCTACGTGGTCGTGGGCGGGTTCCTGGCCTGGCGGTGGCGGCGGACGATCTACCTTCATCTCGCGGCCGTAGGCTGGGCCGTGGTGACTCTCGTCACTCAGGTGGACTGCCCGCTGACCGTCGCCGAGGACTGGGCGCGGCGCAGGGGAGGGCTGCCGGGCCTGCCGCCGAGCGGCTTCGTCGACCATTACATCGAGGGTGTCGTCTACCCTGAACAGTACGCGAACTTGGTACGGCTCGGACTCGCCGTTCTCGTGTTGTTCTCCTACGCCGGGTACGTTCTCCGTCGTCAGTGACTGCCAAGTGGTCTGTACCAATTAAGGTAGGACTCGTGACTCGTCGCGCGAAAATCGTCTGCACCCTAGGCCCAGCCACTTCGTCCAAAGAACGCCTCCACGAGCTGATCTCCGCGGGCATGGACGTGGCACGGTTCAACCTCAGCCATGGCAACCATGACATGCACAGAGAGGTCTACGACCGGGTCCGGGAGGTGGCGGCCGACCTCGGCCGCGGCGTAGGCGTGCTCGCCGACCTGCAGGGCCCCAAGATCCGCGTCGGCACCTTCGAGGAAGGCCCGGTGCGCCTCGGCTTCGGCGACGTCTTCACCATCACCACCGAAGACGTGCCCGGAGACCGCGAGCAGGTCTCGACCACCTACAAGGGCCTGCCCGGCGACGTGCGTCCCGGTGACAAGATCCTGGTCGACGACGGCCGCCTGGTCCTGGAGGCCACCCGCGTCGACGGCGACCGCGTCACCACCCGCGTCGTCATCGGCGGCATGATCTCCAACAACAAGGGCCTCAACCTGCCGGGCGTCAACGTCAGCGCGCCCGCGCTCACCGACAAGGACGAGGCCGACCTGCGCTGGGCGCTGCGCACCGGCTTCGACATGATCGCGCTGTCCTTCGTCCGCCGTCCCTCCGACGCCGACGTCGTGCGCAACATCATGGAGCAGGAGGCCGTCCGCCTGCCGCTGCTCGCCAAGATCGAGAAGCCGCAGGCCGTCGACCGCCTGCCGGAGATCGTCGAGGCCTTCGACGGCATCATGGTCGCCCGCGGCGACCTCGGCGTGGAACTGCCGCTGGAGCAGGTGCCGATCGTGCAGCGGCGCATCATCGGGCTGTGCCGCGAGAAGGCCCGTCCGGTCATCGTCGCCACCCAGATGCTCGACTCCATGATGAGCGCCCCGCGCCCCACCCGCGCCGAGGCCAGCGACGTCGCCTACGCCGTCATGGACGGCGCCGACGCCGTCATGCTGTCGGGCGAGACGTCGGTCGGCAACTACCCGATCGAGTCGGTCGCGACGATGGACCGCATCGCCTGCGCCGCCGAGAAGTCGTCCCTGCACGCCACCCACAGCCTGGAGCGCCTGCCGGAGACCACCGGCGGGGCCATCGCCAGGGCCGCGGCCGAGGTCGGCGCGATCGTCGGCGCCAAGGCGCTGATCGCGTTCACCATGTCCGGCGAGACCGCCCGCCGCCTGGCCCGCTACCGCTCGCCGATCCCGCTGCTGGCCTTCACCTCGGCCCCGCACGTGCGCGGGCAGCTGTCGCTGACGTGGGGCGTGGAGACGTTCCACGTGCCGTTCGTGCACCACACCGACGACATGGTGCGGCAGGTGGAGGCGTCGCTGCTGTCGCTCGGGCGGCTGGAGAAGGGCGACAAGGTAGTCATCGTGGCCGGCTCGCCTCCCGGCACGCCGGGCAGCACCAACGCGCTGCGGGTGCACACCATCGGCTCCGCGGTCTCCCACGCGAACTGACCCGCCCACGCTCCGCAGGCTCGCCCGGACGGGTGAGCCTTGCCCGGGGCGTCCTGTGGGGCCCCCTCCGTGGCGACGGCCGGCGGAGAGGGCCCTGAACCGTCAGTGGGCGTGCAGGGCGGCGTTCAGGGTGATGCCCGAACCCGTGCGGGGGATGGCCTCCACCGCGCCCGACTGCGAGTTGCGACGCAACAGGATCCCGTTGGAGCCGGACAGCTCCGCCGCCTTGACCACCGTGCCGTCGGGCAGCGTCACCCGCGTGCCCGCGGTCACGTAGAGGCCCGCCTCCACCACGCAGTCGTCGCCCAGCGAGATGCCGATGCCCGCGTTGGCGCCCAGCAGGCAGCGCTCGCCGATCGAGATGACCTGCTTGCCGCCGCCCGACAGCGTCCCCATGATCGAGGCGCCGCCGCCGACGTCGGAGCCGTCGCCGACCACCACGCCCGCCGAGATGCGCCCCTCGACCATCGAGGTGCCCACCGTGCCGGCGTTGAAGTTCACGAAGCCCTCGTGCATGACGACCGTGCCCGACGCCAGGTGAGCGCCCAGCCGCACCCGGTCGGCGTCGGCGATCCGCACGCCCTCCGGCAGCACGTAGTCGACCATCCGCGGGAACTTGTCCACGCCGTACACCGTCACCACGCCCCTGGCCCGCAGGCGCAGCCGGGTGCGCTCGAAGCCGGGCACCGGGCACGGCCCGAAGTTGGTCCACACCACGTTGGCCAGCAGGCCGAACTGGCCGTCCAGGTTCACGCCGTGCGGCCGGACGAGCCGGTGGGAGAGCAGGTGGAGCCGCAGGTAGACGTCGTGCGCGTCGACCGGCGGCTCGGAGAGCTTGGCGACGCCCGTGCGCACCGCCACCACCTCGACGCCCCGCGCCGCGTCGCGGCCGGTCAGCGCGGCCAGCTCGCCGGCCTCCTCGGCGGAGATCCGCTCGGTGCCCGTCGCGGGCGGCTCGCCCAGCTCGGGGGCCGGGAACCAGGTGTCGAGAACGGTGCCGTCGTCGGCGATGGTGGCGAGGCCGACGCCGAACGCGCCGGTCGAGGTGGGATCGATTGCAGTCACGAGCCAAAAATACCGGGCGCCCGCTCAGCCCAAGGAGCCCAGGTCCGCCGACAGCCACCGCTCGGGCCGCATCCGGAACGTCACCAGGACGTGCAGGTCCGAGCCGTGCACGTAGCCCGACACCGCCTCCTGCGGCAGGTAGCGGGCGGCGATGCGGGTCAGCTCGTCGATCGTCGTGGGGTCGGAGCGCACCACCGGGCCCTCGACCGACACGTACCGGTAGGTCGGGCTGACCCGCTGGACCAGCATCGTGAACCGGCCCGCCTTCGCCACCAGCCGCGCCTTGCGCGACTCGCTGTCGGTCAGGAACCTGATCTCGCCGCCGGGGCTGTAGTCGTACCAGACGGGCACGGCCAGTGGCGACCGCCCCGCGCCCGTCTCCACCGCCAGGCTCGCGATGTGCGGCTCGGCCAGGAACGTCTCCCGCTCGGTCACGCTCAACGGCATCCCCCGCCACCCCCGTCTCGTCCGTCGCAACTCGTCACAGAGGACTGTTCCCGGCGAACCGCCCGCGAAATCCCGCCCGGCCGCCGCTCCGGCTCTTGATCGCCCCGGCGCGCCCGCACCCGGTGAAAACCACTCGCACCGCCGCCGAGGTGCCGCCATCATCGACAGGTTGGCCACCTGCGGGCCGGCCGGGCCGGCCGGGCCGGCCGGGTGGGTTCTTCGACGATGACGGGACATCGCCTTGGCAGACATCATCGAGCTCAACCGGCGGTCGGTGCGGGCCACCGTCGACCTGGTGAACACGATCAAGCCCGCCGACCTCGACCGGCCGACGCCCTGCGCCGGATGGGCCGTCCGCGACCTGCTGGCACACCAGATCGTGCAGAACCACGGCTTCGCCCTGGCGGCCTCGGGCGCGCGGTCGGAACTGGCGAGCTGGCAGCCGCGCCCCCCGGGCGAGGACCACGTGGCCGAGTACGCCGCCTCCGCGCAGGCCGTCGTCGCCGCCTTCGCCGCGGACGGCGTGCTCGACCGGGCCTTCTTCCTGCCCGAGATCCGCGACGGCGGCCCGTTTCCGGCGGCCATGGCGATCGGCTTCCACTTCATCGACTGCGTCGTGCACGCCTGGGACTTCGCCAGGGCGCTCGGCGTGCCGCCCGGCATCGACGACGACCTCGCCGCGGCCGCTCTTCCGCTGGCCGCACAGGTGCCCGACACGCCGGAGTCGCGCGGTTCGGGGAAGGCGTTCCTGCCCGGCGTCGAGCCCGGCGGCGCCGCCACGGCCCTCGACCGCGTGGTCGCCCTGCTCGGCCGCTCGCCCTCCTGGACGCCCTGACCCGGTCAGCGTTTTCGGGCCTGGCCGTCGATCCGGCAGTCATGGGTGGAAAACGAAGAACCGCCCGGCCTATGAGGGAGCCGGGCGGTCAGGCCGGTGCCCCGGGTGGGATTCGAACCCACACTGTATGGATTTTGAGGCCATCGACTCTGCCGTTGGTCTACCGGGGCGACTTCGTCCGGTTGGTGATCTCGCGGCGTAATGCCCGAGGCCGCACCGGCGTGGATCTAATCTACCGGACGTCTGTACTCTTCTGCTCGTGAGTACGCAGCGGCGAGTAGTGATCGCGGAAGACGAGGCCCTGATCCGCCTCGACCTCAAGGAGATGCTCCAGGAGGACGGTTACGTCGTCGTGGGCGAGGCCGGTGACGGGGAACAGGCGATCCAGCTCGCCGCCGACCTGCGGCCCGACCTCGTCATCCTCGACGTGAAGATGCCCGTGCTCGACGGCATCTCGGCGGCCGAGCGCATCGTGGCCGACCGGATCGCGCCGTGCCTCATCCTCACCGCCTTCTCCCAGCGTGACCTGGTGGAGCGGGCCCGCGACGCGGGGGCGATGGCCTACCTGGTCAAGCCGTTCACCAAGGCCGATCTGGTGCCGGCCATCGAGATGGCGGTCAGCAGGCACGAGGAGATGGTGGCGCTCAGCGCGGAGGTGTCCAGCCTCTCCGAGCGGCTGGAGACCCGCAAGCTGGTCGAGCGGGCCAAGGGCCAGTTGATGGCCCAGCACGGCTGGACCGAGCCGCAGGCGTTCCGGTGGATCCAGAAGGCGTCGATGGACCGGCGGCTGAGCATGCGGGAGGTTGCTCAGATCGTTATAGACGACGCGGCCGAGCGGGCATGAAAAGCGCCTATATCAGGTGATTTGGCCCCGCGGGTTGTGGCCCGGTCACGACTGGGCATCCAACCGGCTTCGGGTTCTTTCCGCGCAGGCGTCCCGGCGCATGCTGATGGGCGGACGGAAGGTCCGCTCATCTCGAACGGAGACGCTTTCGATGATCCGCATTTCCCGCGCGCTGGCCGTCGCCACAGCGACGAGCCTGGCACTGGCGGCGTGTTCGACCGGCGGCACCACCGCCGGGACGGGCGCCACCGGCGCCGCGTCCGTGAAACCCTCCTCGGCCGCCGCGGTCAAGGGGGACGGCACGCTGACGATCGGCACCGTGCTGCCCCAGACGGGCAATCTCGCCTATCTGGGACCACCCGAGTTCGCCGGGGTCGACCTGGCGCTCAAGGAGATCAACGACGCCGGGGGAGTGCTCGGCAAGCCGGTGGCGAAGATCGACACCGACTCGGGCGACACCACGACCAACATCGCCTCGCAGTCGGTGGACAAACTGCTCGGCCAGAAGGCCGACGCGATCATCGGCGCGGCGTCCTCGTCGGTGTCGGAGTCGATCGTGGACAAGATCACGCGGGCGGGCGTGGTGCAGTTCTCGCCGGCCAACACCTCTGACAAGTTCACCACGATCAACGACCAGGGCCTGTACTTCCGCACGGCGCCGCCGGACAAGCTGCAGGGCCGCGTGCTGGGCGACCTGGTGGCCGCCGACGGCAACGACACGGTCGCCATCCTGGCCATGCAGGACTCCTACGGCTCCGGCCTGGCCGACCAGGTGACCAAGACGGCCGAGGAGGCCGGCGCGAGCGTGGTCGAGCGGGTCGACTACGACCCCAAGGCGGCCGAGTTCTCCGCGGACGTGGCCAAGGTCAAGGCCAAGAACCCGAAGGCGATCGTGCTGATCGGCTTCGAGGAGACGGCGAAGGTCGTGCAGGAGCTGGTCAAGCAGGGCCTGACGACCGACAAGGTCAAGTGGTACATGGTGGACGGCAACATGTCGAACTCCAACTACCTCAAGATGCCCAAGGGCACGCTCAAGGGCGTGAAGGGCACGATCCCGGGCGCCGCGGCCCCGGAGGCGTTCCAGAAGCGGCTGCTGACGGTGAACCCGAAGCTGACGAACTACACCTACGCGGCCGAGTCGTACGACGCCACGATCCTGATCGCGCTGGCGGCCGAGGCGGCCAAGGACGACTCGGGCACCGCGCTGGCCCCCAAGCTGATCGAGGTCAGCAAGGGCGGCGAGAAGTGCCAGGACTTCAAGTCGTGCGCCGACCTGCTCAAGGCGGGCAAGGACATCGACTACGACGGCGTGAGCGGCCCGGTGGACTTCAACGACGCCGGTGACCCGTCGGTCGCGACGATCGGCGTCTACCAGTACGACAAGGACAACAAGTACGACGCGGCCAAGGCGCTCGAATATCGCAAGGGCAACATCGCCGGCTAGGCAGTCACATCGCCCCAAGCCGGACAACCACCCCAGTCCCGAAATTTCGGGCTGGGGTGGTTCATATGGAGTCATGGCCGTAACGCTGATGAAACATGCAATTACAGAGGGTGATTGCGACATTACAAATTAGCATAAAAGTACCCGAAATCCCCACATCTCCCCGTCAAAGAGGCATGCTGAGCTCGGAAAACGCAGCGAGGGAGATCGTTCCCCCGCTGGGAATAAGGGGAGTCTCTTTTATGATCCGCATTGCTCCAGCAGGGCGCTTCCTGGCCGTCGCGGCAGCGGCGAGCCTGGCCCTGACGGCCTGTGGCGGCGGTGGCGACACGGCCGCGCAGCAGACCACGTCCGCGGCGCCGTCCTCGTCGGCCCCGGCCGCCCAGACGGAGGCGGCCAAGGGCGACGGCACGCTCACGATCGGCACCGTGCTGCCCCAGACCGGCTCGCTGGCGTTCCTCGGCCCGCCCGAGTTCGCCGGCGTCGACCAGGCCGTCAAGGAGATCAACGACGCGGGCGGCGTGCTCGGCAAGCCGGTTACCAAGATCCACACGGACTCGGGTGACACCACCACGAACGTGGCCTCGCAGTCGGCGGACAAGCTGATCGCGCAGAAGGCCGACGCCATCATCGGCGCCGCCTCCTCGTCGGTGTCGGAGTCGATCATCGACAAGGTCACCGGTGCCGGCGTGGTGCAGTTCTCGCCCGCCAACACCTCTGACAAGTTCACCACCATCAGCGACCAGGGCCTGTACTTCCGTACCGCGCCCCCGGACAAGCTGCAGGGCCGCGTGCTCGGCGACCTGATCGCCGCGGACGGCAACGACACCATCGGCATCCTGGCCATGCAGGACTCCTACGGCTCCGGCCTGGCCGACCAGGTGACCAAGACCGCCGAGGCGGCCGGCGCCAGCGTCGTGGAGCGCGTGGACTACGACCCCAAGGCGGCCGAGTTCTCCGCGGACGTCGCCAAGATCAAGGCCAAGAACCCGAAGGCGATCGTGCTGATCGGCTTCGAGGAGGGCGCCAAGGTCATCCAGGAGCTGGTCAAGCAGGGCCTGACGGTCGACAAGGTCAAGTGGTACATGGTGGACGGCAACATGTCGAACACCAACTACCTCAAGATGCCCAAGGGCACGCTCAAGGGCGTCAAGGGCACGATCCCCGGCGCCGAGGCTCCGGAGGACTTCCGCAAGAAGCTCCTGGAGATCAACCCCAAGCTTGAGGACTACACCTACGCCGCCGAGTCCTACGACGCCGCGATCCTCATCGCCCTGGCGGCCGAGGCCGCCAAGGACGACAGCGGCAAGTCCATCGCCGCCAAGCTGCCCGAGGTCAGCAAGGGCGGCGAGAAGTGCAAGACCTTCAAGGAGTGCGCCGACCTGCTGAAGGCCGGCAAGGACATCGACTACGACGGCATCAGCGGCCCGATCGAGTTCAACGACGCCGGTGACCCCGCCGTGGCCACGATCGGCGTCTACCAGTACGGCGACGACAACAAGTACGCGCCCAAGGCCCTGGAGTACCGCACGGGCAACATCGAGGGCTGACCCTCACCCGCCGCCCAGGCCGCACACTCGCAACGAGTACTGGATCAACCGGTCCTGCAGCGGCTTGGGCGGCACCACGATCACCACCCGCTCGGGCCCGCCGTCCACGGTGGCCCGCACCGGGAACAGGAACGCCTTCTTGGCCTCGGCGAAGGCGTGCGGGTCGCAGCGGCCGGGGGTGAGCGTCACCGGCACCTCCGTCCGCTGCTGCCCGGCCTCCAGCACGGCCACGGGCCGCCCGCCGGCGTCCGGCGTGATGATGTAGTGCGTGGTGCCGTCGAGCTCGGTCAGCGTCACCTTGCCGGCGCCGCGCCGGGTGACCACCAGCTTGCCCCGCATCTCCTTGCCCACCTGCTTCCAGTCGGGCCCGAACTCGATGCCGGCCGCCTCCTTGACGAGGAATTCCGAGCATTCGTCCCGAAGCAGGCGGGTCAGCAGCGGGCTGGGGTGCGGCACCTTGAAGACCACCCGGCGCGGCTGCTCGGCGCCGGCGCGGATGTTGGCCACCACGGTGGCGGGCTGGAGCTGCGGCAGGCCCGCGGGCAGGCAGTTGGCCGCGCCGTAGGTGATGCGCAGGTCGGTGCGCTCGGTCCGCTTGATCGTGGCGTCCGTCTTTTCCGGCGGCAGTGTTTTGAACGACGGCGTCACGAGCTGGACGTCGGCGAAATACACGGGTATGCCGCTGGTATTACGGACGGCCACCTCCAGCGCGTGCACGGGCTCGTCGGAACGCCATTGCTCCAGCGTGACCGATACGCCGGCGGGAGGATCCGAGGAAGGCGGCGGGGGCGGCGGCGACGAGGCGCACCCGGCAAGAAGGACCGCCGTGACTAGGACAGGCGTAAAACGCTTCACCCGTCGCACATTAAGCCTGCTAGCGCAGGTCCGTAAGTTGAGGACTGATTACGACTCCGCATCCAAGTGCCGACAGTTCACCCTGCCATCTGGTTCGAGTACACGGCGATTTTGTACGTTTCCGTCATTCGATCGGGAGCGCTCGGCGGTGCTGAGGATCCCGGCCTGGAAATGAAGGAGACACTTCATGATCCGCATTGCTCCCGTGGGGCGGGCGCTGGCTGTCGTGGCCGCCACCAGTTTGGCCCTGACGGCCTGCGGCGGTGGCGGCAGCAACACCGCCACGCAGTCCTCGCAGCCGGCCGCGCCATCCTCGTCGGCTCCCGCGGCGAAGGGCGACGGCACCCTCACGATCGGTACGCTGCTGCCCCAGACCGGTTCGCTCGCCTTCCTCGGCCCGCCCGAGTTCGCCGGCGTCGACCTGGCCATCAAGGAGATCAACGAGGCCGGGGGCGTGCTCGGCAAGCCCGTCACCAAGTACGACACCGACTCGGGCGACACCACCACGAACATCGCCTCGCAGTCGGTGGACAAGCTGCTGGCCCAGAAGGCCGACGCGATCATCGGCGCGGCGTCCTCCTCGGTGTCGGAGTCGGTGATCGACAAGATCACGGGCGCGGGCGTCATCCACTTCTCGCCCGCCAACACCTCCGACAAGTTCACCACGATCGAGGACAAGGGCCTGTACTTCCGCACCTCGCCGCCCGACAAGCTGCAGGGCCGCGTGCTCGGCGACCTGGTGGTGTCCGACGGCAACGACACCGTCGGCATCCTGGCGATGCAGGACTCCTACGGCACCGGCCTGGCCGACCAGGTGCAGAAGACGGTCACCGACGGCGGCGGCGAGGTCGTCGAGCGCGTCGACTACGACCCCAAGGCCGCCGACTTCTCCGCCGACGTGGCGAAGATCAAGGCCAAGAACCCCAAGGGCATCGTCCTGATCGGGTTCGAGGAGACCGCCAAGGTCATCCAGGAGCTGGTCAAGCAGGGCCTGCCGGCCGACAAGCACAAGTGGTACATGGTCGACGGCAACACCTCCAACACCAACTACGTCAAGATGCCCAAGGGCACGCTTGAGGGCGTCAAGGGCACCATCCCGGGCGCGGCCGCTCCGGAGGAGTTCCAGAAGAAGCTCCTCGGCATCAACCCCAAGCTGGAGGACTACAGCTACGCCCCCGAGTCCTACGACGCGATGAACCTGCTCGCCCTGGCCGCCGAGGCCGCCAAGAGCGACGCGGGCACCGACATCGCCGCCAAGCTGGCCGAGGTCAGCAAGGGCGGCGAGAAGTGCAAGGACTTCAAGAGCTGCATCGACCTGCTCAAGGCCGGCAAGGACATCGACTACGACGGCGTGAGCGGCCCGGTCGAGTTCAACGACGCCGGTGACCCCGCCGTGGCCACCATCGGCATCTACCAGTACGGCAAGGACAACAAGTACGCCACCAAGGCGCTGGAGTACCGCACCGGCAACATCGCCGGCTGATCAGCCTCCCGCAGCACCCCGAGAAGGGCCCGGTCCGCGCGGACCGGGCCCTTCCGTCATGCGCAGCCGGCCACGATCTGCTCGGCGGCGGCCCGGTACTGCCGCAGCAGCGCGACCTGCCGCGCGTGCGGCACGTCGTTCCTGGACAGGCCCGCGGTGGCCGTCTCGACGCTCTGGACGGCGGCGTGCAGCGAGGCCGGCAGCCGGTCGCCGAACTGGAGCGTGATGCCGCGCAGCTCGGCCAGCCGGCCGATGACGGCGTCCTCGAAGTACTGCTGCTCCTCCTGGCCCTTCGGCCGCAGCATCAGGTCGGCGTAGCCGATGGCCGAGACCACGCGCGCGCACGGGCTGTCGGTCGGGTCGCCGCCGGTGCTGTACCGCTGCGCCGAGGAGGCGTCCTCCTGGCAGCCGACGAGCAGGACGGGCAGGACGAGCGCCACTGTCAGCATTCGTTTCACAACGTTCATTAAAAAACGGAGAAGGGGCCCCGGGGGAGCCCCTTCTCCGTTCGATCCGGTTACGCCTTGGCCAGCGTGCCCAGGTACAGCTCGATGACCTTGGGGTCGTTGGCGAGCTGCCTGCCGGTGCCGGTGTAGGCGTTTCGGCCCTGGTCGAGCACGTAGCCGCGGTGGCAGATCTGCAGGCAGCGGCGGGCGTTCTGCTCCACCATGATCACCGTCACGCCCGCCTTGTTGATCTGCTGGGCCTGGATGAAGACCAGGTCCTGGAGCTTGGGCGACAGGCCCGCCGACGGCTCGTCCAGCAGCAGCACCGACGGCTCGGTCATGAGCGCCCTGGCCATGGCCACCATCTGCCGCTCACCGCCGGACAGGGAGCCCGCGCGCTGCTTGCGGCGCTCCTTGAGCGCCGGGAACAGCTCGGCGACGAACTCGAAGCGCTCCTTGAACTTGCCGGGCACCTGGAAGGCGCCCATCTCCAGGTTCTCCTCGATGGTGAGGCTGGGGAAGACGTTGTTGGTCTGCGGCACGTAGCCGACGCCGCGGGAGACCAGCGAGTGCGCCTTCATGTTCGTGATGTTCTCACCCTTGAGCAGCACCGTGCCGCTGCGGATGTTGACCAGCCCGAACATGGCCTTCAGCAGCGTCGACTTGCCGGCGCCGTTGGGGCCGATGATGCCGATCAGCTCGCCCTCTTTGACGTAGAGGTCGGAGCCGTTGAGGATGTTGACGCCCGGCAGGTAGCCGGCGATCAGCTCGTCGCACCGCAGCACGGCGTCTTCGGCGCCTTCCAGGTGCGCGGTGCGGTCGGTGACGGCCGCCTGCGACTCGGGGGCGGCCTCGGGGGCGTCGCTCACTTCTGCGTCTCCTCTTCGATCTCGGCCTCCAGAGCCGCCTCGGCCTCGTGGAGCTGCGACTCCAGTTCGGTGTCCGAGAGCGGGGCGTCGTGGTGGGCGCCGAGGTAGGCGTCGATCACGCGCTCGTCCGACATGATCGTGTCGGGCGGGCCCTCGGCGATCACGGCGCCCTGCGCCATGACGATCACCCAGTCGCTGATGTCGCGGACCATGTCCATGTCGTGCTCGACGAACAGCACCGTCATGCCCTGCTCGCGCAGGTCCTTGACGTGGCCGAGCAGCGACTGGGTCAGGGCCGGGTTCACGCCCGCCATGGGCTCGTCCAGCATGACCAGCTCCGGCTGGACCATGAGGGCGCGGGCCATCTCCAGCAGCTTGCGCTGGCCGCCGGACAACGAGCCGGCGAAGTCGTCCCGCTTGGCGCCCAGCTTGAAGCGTTCGAGGAGCTCCTCGGCGCGGACGGTGATCTCGTCCTCCTGGCCGCGCCACATCGACGGGATGAGCGCCCGCCAGAACGTCTCGCCCTTCTGCCGCTGGGCGCCCAGGCGCATGTTCTCCATGACGGTCAGGCGGGACAGCGCCTTGGTGAGCTGGAAGGTGCGCACCATGCCGGCGCGGGCGACCTTGTGGGCCGGCACCCCGCTCATGCTGCGCCCGTTGAACGTCCACGAGCCGGAGTCGGCGGTGTCGAAGCCGGTGAGCTGGTTGAAGAAGGTCGTCTTGCCGGCGCCGTTGGGGCCGATCAGCGCGGTGATGGAACCCCGCTGGATCTCGACGTGGGCGACCTCGACCGCGGTCAGGCCGCCGAAGCGGCGCACGACGTTGTCGACGGTGAGGATCGGGTCCGGCTTCGGCACGCCCGGGTCGCGGGCCAGGTCCTTGAAGGCGGCCAGCGCCGCGGCCTTGCGGTCGGTGGCCGTGGTTTCAGCGTGCATTGATTGCTATCTCCCTCTTGTCGCCGAAGATGCCCTGTGGCCGGAAGATGAGCAACAGGACGAGACCCAGGCCGACCAGGATCCAGCGGACGGCGCCCACCTGGTTCGTGTCCATGAAGGTGATGATCCCGGCGCCGACGGCCTCGGAGAGCACGCCGTAGATCAGGACGAGCAGCACCCAGAAGATCGACGCGCCCACGACGGGGCCGAGCACGCGGGCGGCGCCGCCGAGGATGACCATCGTGTACGCGTAGAACGTCGTCTCGGTGCCGAAGATGTCGGGCTGGACCGAGGCGTAGGCCAGGCCGTAGATGAAGCCGCCCAGGCAGCCCACGACGCCGCCCAGGATGAGCGACTGCATCTTGTAGGAGAAGACGTTCTTGCCGAGGCTGCGCACGGCGTCCTCGTCCTCGCGGATGGCCTTGAGCACGCGGCCCCAGGGGCTCTTCATCAGCAGGTAGACCAGCCCGCAGCACAGGGCGATGAGCACCCAGCCCACGGTCAGCACCCACAGCACCCGGTGGTTGAAGAACAGGGGGACGGAGCCGAGGTTGAAGCCGTACTGGCCCTCGGGGTAGGGGTTGAGCGCGTAGAAGCCGTCGGAGAAGCCGCGCTGGCCGTCCGAGCCGCCGAAGACGCTCTTGAACGCCACCGAGCGGAACACCAGCCGGACGATCTCGGCCGCCGCGATCGTCACGATGGCCAGGTAGTCGGCGCGCAGCTGGAGGGTCGGGATGCCGAGCAGGATCGCCAGGAGCACCGCGGCGAGCAGGCCGACGATGATGCCGACCCAGAACGGCAGGCCCATGACGGTGACGGTGACGGCCAGGCCGTAGCCGGCCACGCCCATGAACGCCGCCTGGCCGAAGTTGAGCAGGCCGGTGTAGCCGAATTGGATGTTGATGCCGATCGCGGCGAGCGCGTACAGCACGGTCTCGACGCCGACCGCGGACTTCAGCGTCGTGCTGATGATCGTGATCCAGTCCATTCTGATCCTCCCCCGATCAGCCGATTCGCTCGCGGCGGCCCAGGATGCCCTGGGGCCGGACGAGGAGCACGATGATGAGCACGACCAGCGCGCCGACGCTCTTGAGCTCCGGCGGCACCCACAGGGTGGAGACCTGGATGAACAGGCCGACCACCAGAGAGCCGACCAGCGCGCCGAAGGCGGTGCCGAGCCCGCCGAGCGTGACGCCGGCGAAGATGAGCAGCAGGATGTCCTGGCCCATCGTGTACTTCAGGTTCTGGGAGAGCCCGAGCATGATGCCGGCCAGCGCCGCGATGGCGCCGCCCAGGGTCCAGACGATCCGGATGACCCGGTCGACGTTGATGCCGGACGAGGCCGCGAGCGCGGGGTTGTCCGACACGGCCCTGGCCGCCTTGCCGGTGCGGGTGCGCAGCAGCGCGAAGCCGACCAGGAGCAGCACGGCCAGCTCGATGCCCATCGCCACGAAGTTCTTGGGAGCCGCGGAGATCGGCCCGACCTCGATGCCCGGCTGGGCCGTGTACTGGGCGTAGGCCTCGTTCTGGCCGCCGAAGAAGATCAGCATGACGTAGCGCATGACCAGCGCGACGCCGATGGAGACGATCATCATGGCGACGATGCCGGTGCCGCGCCTGCGCAGCTGGCCCCAGAACAGGCGGTCCTGGGCGTAACCGAACGCGCCGCCCAGCGCCACGGCGAGCACCGCGGCGGGGATGAGATGGAGTCCGAAGCCCACGTTGAACATGTAGGCCAGCACCGCGCCGAGCGTGACCAGCTCGCCGTGGGCGAAGTTGGTCAGGCCGGTCGTGCCGTAGATCAGCGACAGGCCGAGCGCGGCCAGGGCGATGATCAGCCCGAGGTTGAGCCCCTCGAAGGCGAGCTGCGCCGCGGTGTCCCAGACGCTGCTCTCCCCGCTCCCGTCGTCTCCCTGCGGCTGGCCGGCGACACCCTTGGCCTGCAACGCGAACAGCACGGTCGAGCAGTTGCCCTCGAAGACGGTCGGCGTGCGCACGTTGCTGCCGCCGCGCACCTCGGCGTTTTTCGGAAGGGAGTTCGGGTCAAGGGTGACCTTGAACTTGCCCTTGTCGGTAGGAACTTCCCACGTGCCCTGTGCGTTTGTAGTGACCTCCTTGACGGGTTGTCCGCCCTCGGTGGTCACGGCGATTTTGACGCCGTTCACTGGCTGGCCTTGGAGTTTGAGCGTCCCCTTCAAACCCTGGCATCCGGCCGGCCCCGCCTGCGCGGGACTGGCCAGCAGGAAGATGAGTCCACCCAGGAAGGCCGTGAACGCGATCACGGCTCTGCGCAATGGTGCTCCCTCAAATAGGTCAAGGCGGGGTTGTACCCCTCCATCTCGACACGCGCGCATCGCAGGCACAACTGGGATGCAATGGCGGGAGCTTATTCCGCAGACGCCCGTTTCAGTATGGTTCGTCACCAATTAGTGACATGCGTGTGCCACACATGTGAGCAAACAACGCGGCAGGTCAGGGGCTAAATGAGGGAAGACGCCTGGCCCACGCCGAAAACGAAACGGTAACGATGGGAAGAAAACGTGGACGAGCCCGCGGAGCGGCCTTTGGGGCCATGTAGGGCTTCCCCGGCCGTACACGTTATCTACCGGGCCTCCCCGCGGGCTCTGTTCGGACAACCGTAGCGATCGACGGGGCCGCTGCGCAAAGGTTCGGTCAAAGTGACGTCAGGGGCGCTGGTCGCGCAGCATGCACGTCAGTCTGGAGGTGCACACCCGCCGTCCCTCCTCGTCGGTGATCTCGATGTCGTACGTCGCCAAGGTGCGTCCGCCGTGCAACCGCGTCGCGACCCCGGTCACGTACCCCGACGTCGCCGAGCGGTGGTGGGTGGCGTTGATCTCGATGCCGACGGCGATGCGGCCGGGGCCGGCGTGGATCGCCGCGGCCACCGAGCCCAGCGTCTCGGCCAGCACCGCCGACGCGCCGCCGTGCAGCAGGCCGTAGGGCTGGGTGTTGCCCTCGACCGGCATCCTGCCGACGACGCGCTCGGGGCCGGCCTCGACGAACTCGATGCCCATGCGGTGGGCCAGCGTGCCCTCGTGCACCGCGCCGTACGCGGAGAAGTCCAGCGGATCGGTCTGCGTCAAGGGGATGTCTCCACTCTTCCGAGCTCGGGTTTTCTGTCGTTGACGCAGACTAGGCTGCGTACGTGCCGAAGAGTGAAGTGACCCCCAGCCGCCCGTGCCTGTTGCTGCTTGACGGGCATTCCCTGGCCTACCGCGCCTTCTACGCGCTCAAAGACGCCAACCTCATGACCACCGACGGTCAGCACACCGAGGCGGTCTACGGGTTCACCTCGATGCTGACGAACATCCTGCGCGACGAGCAGCCGACCCACGTGGCGGTGGCCTTCGACCGGTCGGAGCCGACGTTCCGCCACGAGGAGTACTCCGACTACAAGGCCAACCGGAGCGAGACCCCCGAAGACTTCCGCGGCCAGATGCAGCTCATCTACGAGCTGCTCGACACGCTGCGCATCCCGCACCTGTCCAAGGCGGGCTTCGAGGCCGACGACCTCATCGCCACCCTGGCCACCCGCGCGGCCGGCGAGGGCATGAGCGTCCTGATCGTCACTGGCGACCGCGACGCCCTGCAGCTCGTCGACGAGCACGTCACCGTGCTGATGACGCGCCGCGGCATCAGCGACATGACCCGGTTCACCCCCGAGGCGGTCGAGGAGAAGTACGGCCTGACCCCGGCCCAGTACCCCGACTTCGCCGCCCTGCGCGGCGACCCCAGCGACAACCTGCTGTCCATCCCCAGCGTCGGCGAGAAGACCGCGGCCAAGTGGGTGCGCGAGTTCGGCTCCCTCACCGCGCTGGTCGACCGCGTCGACGAGGTCAAGGGCAAGGTCGGCGACAAGCTGCGCGAGCACGTCGCCCAGGTGCTGATGAACCGCCGCCTGACCGAGCTGCTGCGCGACGTGCCGCTCGACGTCGAGCTCGGCGACCTCACCCAGGGCGCGTGGGAGCGCGAGGAGATCAACAAGCTGTTCGACACCCTGCAGATCCGCGGCGAGCTGCGCGAGCGCGTCTTCAAGGTGCTCGGCACCGGCGAGGCGGAGCCCGAGCAGGGCTTCGAGGTCGAGACCGTCATCCTCGGCCCCGACCGGGTGGCCGGCTGGCTGGCGGCGCTCCCGCAGGGCCGCGCCGGGCTGGCCTTCAAGGGCTCCTACGGCAGCGGCTCGGGCCGCATCGACGGCATCGCCATCGCCTCGCCCGACGGCACCGCCGCCCACATCGACCCCGTCAAGCTCACCGAGGCCGACGAGGCGGCGCTGCGGGCCTGGCTGGGTGACGAGAGCAGGCCCAAGGCCGTCCACGACGCCAAGGGCCCGATCCTGGCCCTGTGGGCCCAGGGCATGGAGCTGCGCGGCCTGAGCTGCGACACCGCGCTGGCCGCCTACCTCGCCATGCCGGGCCAGCGCACGTTCGCGCTGGAGGACCTGGCCAGGCGCTACCTCCACCGCGACCTGCGGGCCGAGGAGGAGTCCGGCGGCCAGGCCGCCCTGTTCGGCGACGACGAGGACGCGCCGGCCAAAGACCTCGCGCTGCGCGCCCACGCCGTGCGCGAGCTGGCCGACTCCCTTGAGAGCTTCCTGGCCGGCCGCGGCGGCACCCAGCTCCTGGCCGACGTCGAGCTGCCGCTGCTGTCGGTGCTGGCCGAGATGGAGCGGGCCGGCATCGCCGTCGACAGCCAGTACTTCGCGGGGCTGGAGGCCGAGTTCGGCGCCGCGGTCAAGCACGCCGTGGAGGAGGCCCACCGCTCCGTCGGCGAGCAGTTCAACCTGGGCTCGCCCAAGCAGCTCCAGGAGATCCTGTTCACCCGGCTCAACCTGCCGAAGACCAAGAAGATCAAGACCGGCTACAGCACCGACGCCGACCAGCTCGCCTGGCTCGCCACCCAGACCGAGCACGAGCTGCCGACGATCATGCTGCGCCACCGCGACCAGCAGAAGCTGCGCACCACGGTCGAGGGCCTGATCAAGGAGGTCGGCGACGACGGGCGCATCCACACCACGTTCAACCAGATCATCGCCGCCACCGGCCGCCTGTCGTCGGAGAAGCCCAACCTGCAGAACATCCCGATCCGCACCGCCGAGGGCCGCCGCATCCGGCAGGGCTTCGTGGTCGGCGAGGGCTACGAGCGGCTGCTGACGGCCGACTACAGCCAGATCGAGCTGCGCATCATGGCCCACCTGTCCGGCGACGAGTCGCTGATCGAGGCCTTCGAGTCCGGCCACGACTTCCACCAGGCCACCGCGGCCCGGGTGTTCGACCTGCCGCCCGAGCAGATCGACAGCGAGCTGCGGGCGCGCATCAAGGCGATGAACTACGGCCTGGCCTACGGCCTGTCCGACTTCGGCCTGTCCGGGCAGCTCAACATCCCGGTCTCGGAGGCGCGGGCGCTGAAGGAGGAGTACTTCACCGAGTTCGGCGGCGTGCGCGACTTCCTGCAGGCCATCGTGGCCCAGGCGCGCACCGACGGCTACACCGAGACGATCATGGGCCGCCGCCGCTACCTGCCCGACCTGACCAGCGACAACCGCCAGCGCAGGGAGATGGCCGAGCGCATGGCGCTCAACGCCCCCATCCAGGGCTCGGCGGCCGACATCATCAAGGTCGCCATGCTCCACGTCCACCAGGCCATCGCCGAGGAGGGGCTGGCCTCGCGGATGTTGCTGCAGGTCCACGACGAGCTGGTGTTCGAGGTCGCGCCGGGCGAGCTGGAGACGCTGCGGCAGCTCGTGTGCGACCAGATGAACGCCGCCTACCACCTGCGCGTTCCGCTGGAGGTCTCGGTGGGCGTCGGGCGTACGTGGCAGGACGCCGGCCACTGACGATGTTTATCCCGACACGGCGGGGCAGTCCGACATATCGCGAATGGCGTGGCCCCGCCGTCTCCGGGGCTTCTCGTCTACGCTGAAGACAGTTTGGCCGAGATGTCGGGAGATTTGTGCGGGTACCAGCGTCCTTCACGCGGATCATCGCAATCGCGAACGTGGCCGTGGTGACCGTGGCCGTCGTCGGGCTGAGCCTCTTACCTGACGGTGAGAGTCCTACTACCCAGGCGTCGGCCCGGGTCGGCGTGATCGCCCCCGTCTCACCCCCGCAGGGACAGCCGCAGGACACCTCCCAGCCCCCCGGCGTGGTCGCCACCCCCGAGTTCGCCCGGCAGGTACGCGCCAACGAGGCGGGCCTGGTGCCGATCCTCATGTACCACCGGATCCTGCGCAAGCGCGTGGCCTCCATCGACCGCACCCCCGCCCAGCTCAGGCAGGAGCTGGAGAAACTGGCCAGGCAGGGCTACGTGCCCATCACGGCCAGGGAGTTCGCCACCGGCGACATCCGGGTGCCGGCCGGGCGGTTCCCGGTCGTGCTGACGTTCGACGACGGTCATCCGAGCCACTTCGCGCTCGACGACGCGGGCAACCCCGAGCCCGACACCGCCGTCGGCGTGATCCTCGACGTGGCCGCCCGCTACCCCTCGTTCCGGCCGGCCGCGACGTTCTGGATCAACCGTGAGCCGTTCGGGCTGCGCGACCAGGAGCGGCAGACGGCCGCGGTGCGGTGGCTGGTCGATCACGGCTTCGAGGTCGCCAACCACACCTGGTCCCATCCGGACCTGCGGCGGCTGGGCAAGAAGAAGGTGCGCGAGCAGATCGTCCGGCTGGAGCGCCTGCTCAAGAAGCTGGGGGCGCCGCCGGACAAGACCCTGGCCCTGCCGTACGGGTCGGTGCCGCGGCCCAAGAAGCTCGCCCGTACCGGCTCCTGGGACGGGACCCGCTATGATTTCGCGGGCGTGTTCCTCGCCGGGGCCCAGCCGTCCCTTTCGCCCTTCGCGAAAAACTTCGACCGTGGGGCGATCCAGCGGATCCAGAGCAACGGCAAGCGGGGAGAGTGCCGCAAGTGGTGCTCGCAGTACTGGCTGGAGTGGCTGAACAAGCACCCCGGCGAGCGCTACGTCTCGGACGGCGATCCCACGCGGATCTCCGTCCCGCGCAGGGTACGGGGTAATATCAACCCCAAGCGGGAGTCCCAGATCATCGCGTACTGATGTGCCTCCGGATTGACCCCGTGGCCAAGGTCTCATATGCTGATCGCTGCGCTGTGGGCTCGCGCGCGCCTCAGACGGAGCGGGCTCGCGCTCGGTCACGTCGATGTCGTAATTCCTCGGCTTGATGCGGAAGAGGGCCTGCCGCGCATCCGCCACATCGACATCCTGTCCGCGTTCGGAGCAATTCCACACATGACGTCCAGCACTGAGGCCACCTCGAGCACCCCGCAGGTAGCGGTCAACGACATCGGGTCCGAGGAAGCCTTCCTCGCAGCGATCGACGAGACCATCAAATACTTCAACGACGGCGACATCGTCGAGGGCACCGTCGTCAAGGTCGATCGAGACGAGGTCCTTCTCGATATCGGCTACAAGACCGAGGGGGTCATCCCCTCGCGCGAGCTTTCGATCAAGCACGATGTCGACCCTGCTGACGTCGTGGAGGTCGGGGAGCACGTCGAAGCCCTGGTTCTCCAGAAGGAGGACAAAGAGGGCCGCCTGATCCTGTCCAAGAAGCGCGCCCAGTACGAGCGCGCCTGGGGCACGATCGAGAAGATCAAGGACGAGGACGGCATCGTCACCGGTACCGTCATCGAGGTCGTCAAGGGTGGTCTCATCCTCGACATCGGCCTGCGCGGCTTCCTCCCCGCCTCCCTGGTCGAGATGCGACGGGTCCGCGACCTGCAGCCGTACGTCGGCCGCGAGCTCGAGGCGAAGATCATCGAACTCGACAAGAACCGCAACAACGTGGTTCTCTCCCGCCGCGCCTGGCTGGAGCAGACGCAGTCCGAGGTTCGCCAGACGTTCCTCAACACCCTGCAGAAGGGCCAGGTCCGCAAGGGCGTCGTCTCTTCGATCGTCAACTTCGGCGCCTTCGTCGATCTCGGCGGGGTCGACGGTCTGGTCCACGTGTCCGAGCTGTCCTGGAAGCACATCGACCACCCGTCCGAGGTCGTCGAGGTGGGCCAGGAGGTCACGGTCGAGGTCCTCGACGTCGACATGGAGCGCGAGCGCGTCTCCCTGTCGCTCAAGGCCACGCAGGAAGACCCGTGGCAGCAGTTCGCCCGTACCCACCAGATCGGCCAGGTCGTGCCGGGCCGCGTCACCAAGCTGGTGCCGTTCGGTGCGTTCGTCCGGGTCGAGGAGGGCATCGAGGGCCTGGTCCACATCTCCGAGCTGGCCGAGCGCCACGTGGAGATCCCGGAGCAGGTCGTCCAGGTCGGCGACGAGATCTTCGTGAAGATCATCGACATCGACCTCGACCGTCGTCGCATCAGCCTCTCGCTGAAGCAGGCCAACGAGGGTGTCGGCACCGAGGTCGAGTTCGACCCGACCCTCTACGGCATGGCGGCCACGTACGACGACCAGGGCAACTACATCTACCCCGAGGGCTTCGACCCGGAGACCGGGGAGTGGCTTGAGGGCTTCGACAAGCAGCGTGAGGAGTGGGAGCGGCAGTACGCCGAGGCCCAGACTCGCTTCGAGGCTCACCGCAAGCAGATCGAGGAGGCCCGCAAGGCCGAGGCGGAGGCCGGCGAGGCCGCTCCCTCGTCCTACAGCGGCGAGACCGCTCCTCCGTCGGGCAGCTCGTCGTCGGCTCCGGCCAGCGGCGCGCTCGCCTCTGACGAGGCGCTGGCAGCCCTCCGCGAGAAGCTCGCGGGCGGCCAGAGCTAAGGCTCAGCCTTGAAAAGCCCCGCACGGGTTTCCCGTGCGGGGCTTTTTCATGCCCTCCTTTGGGACGGGGCTCGCGGAGGAGCCTTGCCGCACGGGGTCCTGTCGTGATGCCCCTCCGCATCGACATTCCGGACCCTGACCTCGACGGCCTCCGCCACCGCACCCGGCTGGGCCGGGTCACCGCTGCCGGGTGGGTGGCCGTGGCGAGCCGGTCGGCCGCCTGTGCGGACCGGCGGAGTGCCGGGCCTGCCGGCTCGACGGGCCCTCGGTCGCTGGTTCTCGGAGGGTAGCGCCCCGCTTTCCGGGTTGCCTCTCGCCGTCTCCCGGGCCGCCGGAGGAGCGGTCGTGAAGCATCGCCCCACCTGGACGTGGGCCGAGCTCACGTTCCGCCCGGCCACGACGGGTGCGGCGCCCACCGGCAAGGACGCGGAGGCGTTGGTGCCACCCTGGCTCGCCGCGAGCGGGTGGAGGCGCCCCTCCCCCGCCCGCGCTCAGCTTGACCATCGAGCAGCAGCCATCACCGACCGGGGTTCCTACGGCGCTGGCGATTGAGCGATGGGCGAGGGCGTGCATGCGGCGCGTCGCGTCGCGTCGCGTCGCTCAAGAGTGGTCCGGGTGGGGAGGGTGAACCGCGAGGTAGCCCCTGAGGGGCTGGTTGCGGCCGATCTGTTCTTTCCCTCCTCTGGCCCGAGCGGGGTTCTGTGAGGGGGCGGGGGTTCGGTGGCACGGAGAATCGCCGAGCGGGCGCGAGATTTTACCCATCGACCTTTTGCGACTTCTCTACCTGCGAAGACGGCCGCTGGGAAACTGGCATGCGGCTGGAGGTACGAGCGTTCGGGGGCGATGCGGTGCATATGGTTCGGCGCGTGATCCCGGTGGTGGCGGCGGTCACCGTCCTGGTCCCGGCGGCAGGCGGGGGAGTCGGGCAGGCGATGCGCCTGGTGGCCTCGCCGACCCCATGGCCCGAACGCGACGTGACCGAGCTCGCGCAGCCGCAACCCGAGGCCGCCTGGCCTGAGAAGCCGCAGCAGGACGCGGCCGGATCGGCCGGGGCGGACCTGGGAGCGACCAGATCGGCAGGCTCGGGGCTTGGGGCGGCTGGTTCGGCGGCGTCTGAGCTTGGGGCGGCCGGATCGGCAGGCTCGGAGCTTGGGGCGGCTGGTTCGGCGGCGTCGGAGCTCGGGGAGGCCGGAGCGGCAGGGCAGGGGCTGGGGGCGTCGGAGCTTGGGGCGGTTGGGCCCGAGGAGCGGGGTGTTGCCGGGGCGGTGCGGCCGGCGCCTGGGCGGGAGAGGCTCGCCTGGTCCGAGTGTGGCGGCGGGCTGCGGTGCGCCACGTTGCCCGTCCCCGCCGACTGGGCCAGGCCGCGCGAGGCCCGCGTGGCTGTCCGGCTCGCCATGATGCCCGCCCAGGACCCGCTGCGGCGGCTCGGCGCGCTGGTGGTCAACACGGGGTCCGCGTCGGTCGTACGAGAGGTCACGGCGCGGCCGGACACCGTGGGCGAACTGGCCAGGTGGTTCGACGTCGTGCTGGTCGAGGCGCGCGGGGCCGGGGACGGGGGGCACGCGGGGGCGTGCCCCCGGCCCCGGCCGGACCCGGCCCGGTTGCAGGTGGCCGAGGGGCGGACGGCCTGGCGCGCGTTCGTCCGGGACAACGCCGTCTACGACCGGGCCTGCCGCGCCGCGCTCGGGCCCGCCTACGCCGGGCTGACGTCCTGGCAGGTCGCCCACGACCTCGATGCCGTACGTGCCGCGCTGGGGGAGTCGCGGCTGCGCTACCTCGGCAACGGCTACGGGAGCGTGTACGGGCAGGCGTACCTGGAGCTGTTCCCCGGCCGGGCCGGGCGGATGTACCTGGAAGGGCTGCCCGACCACACCGAGACCGGGCTCGAACGGCGGCTGCTCGCCCACGCCCGTGCCCAGGAGCGGCAGCTCGGGTACTTCCGCGACTGGTGCCGGAACCGTCCCGGCTGCCCGCTCGGCCGCGCGGACGCCGTCCGGGTGTTCGACGGCCTGGTCAGGCGCGCGCCGCTGCGGCTCGGTGGTGGCGAGCGTACGGTGAGCGGGCACGAGATCGCCGCCGCCGTATGGGCGGGCCTCACGCCCGCACGGTGGCCGGCGCTCGCGCAGGCCCTCTCCAGAGCCCGAACGGGCGACGCCACGGGCCTGGCCGCCCTGCTCCCCGCCGAGCCCCCACAACCCACCCCTCCCGGCCCCACGGCAGCCACCCCCAGCACAG
Organism: Nonomuraea sp. NPDC001636; assembly: GCF_040298265.1. Lineage (NCBI taxonomy): Bacteria > Bacillati > Actinomycetota > Actinomycetes > Streptosporangiales > Streptosporangiaceae > Nonomuraea > Nonomuraea sp. NPDC001636. The sequence goes on along the minus strand of NZ_JBEOZT010000016.1, from coordinate 124,345 downwards.
GCCAGCCGGCCCCCGCAGGTACGGCTGGAGCACGCCTCGGCGCAGGGCAGGCACCTCCTGGCCCGACGGGGGCGCTCCCCGGCGCGGGACGGTTGGCGCCGGTAGGTACAGCGGGAGCACCCCTCGGCGCGGGACAGGCGCCTCCCGGCACGACGGGGGCAATCCCCGGCGCGGGACAGGCGGCCCCGGCAGGTACGGCGGGAGCACCCCTCGGCGCAGGGCAGACGCCTCTCGGAACGGCCGGGACCCGGCCTTCTGGGGCGCTGCCGGGGAGGTCGGGGGCGGCGCCCCAGGGGATGGCGGAGGCGACCCCTCGTGGCGGAGCGGCAGCTCCTGAAGCGGCGGTCTCTGACACGGCGGTTCCTGGAGCGGCGGTCCCTGGTACCGCGGCCCCTGGAGTGGTGACCCCTGGAGCGGTGGCCTCCGGAGTGGCTGGGGGAGGTGTCGCGTCCGGTGCGCGGATGGGTTCAGGGACGGCGGGAGCGGTGTCGCGGCGCGGGGAGGCGGTTCCCGGTGTGGTGGGGGGAGTGGCGTCCGAGGTGGGGGAGGTGGGGTCGGCGAGTGCGGAGGGGGTCAGGTGGTGTCATGACTTCGGGTTGGCGGCGCCCGGTTATCGCCTGTTCCTCCAGATGGAGGCGCGACTGCGGAAGGCGGCCCCCCGGGTGGGGTGGCTGAGCGGGCGGGCGGAGGTGGCCAGGTGCCTGGGGGTGGCGCGCTCGCCGGGCTGGGCGCCGCACCCGTTGGCGGCCGGGCTCAAGGTGCCCCCGGTGCTGGTCGGCGTGGGACGGCTGGACAACGAGACGCCGTCCTCAGGGGCGGCGAGGGCGGCCGGGCAGATCCCCGGGGCGAGGGTGCTGTGGCACGGGGACGGGCAGGGCGCGTACCTGGCGCAGGGCGTGAGCAGGCTGCGCGCGGCCTGCCTGCGTACGAAGGTGCACGACTACCTGGTCAACGGCGTCCTGCCGAAGCAGGGCACGTTCTGCCCCGGGGAGCTCACGGCGGGCAACGCTCCCTAGCCGGCAGCACGGGAGGACCGTCCGAGGCCGGGAGGCGGGCGGTCGCAGGGCGGGGAAGTCGGCGGTGGCGGTGGGATGGCAGCAGATAGGGTGCTGGCGTGCAGATCGAACGGGCGGTGACGGCGGACGCGGGCGAGATCCTCACCCTGCAGCGGGCGGCGTACGTGAGCGAGGCCCAGCTCTACGGCGACCCCTACATCCCGCCGCTCGTGGAGTCGCTGGAGCAGGTGCGCAAGGCCGTCGAGACGGGCGTCGTGCTCAAGGCCGTGGACGCCGGCCGGATCGTCGCCGCAGTCCGCGGACAGGTGGCCGGCACCACCTGCCTGGTCGGACGGCTCGTGGTCGCGCCCGACCGGCAGGGGCAGGGGCTCGGCGCGGCCCTGCTCGCGGCGCTGCACGAGCAGGTGCCGGAGGCGGGGGCGTTCGACCTGTTCACGGGACATCTGTCGGAGGGGAACCTGCGGCTGTACCGGCGGCTCGGCTACCGTGAGACCCGGCGGGAGCGGATGGACGACCACCTCACCCTGATCCACCTGCGCCGCAGCCCAAACTGATCGTTTCCCCAGAGGCTGTCCGGCGCCACGGCGTCCGGGCGGGCGGGGGCGGGATCGCGACGGTCCCGGGGGCGAAGAGTCGCGCCCCGGTGCTCTCCGCGGCCCGTCTCATTCCCCAGGACGCCACACCGACCCGATCGGTGAGCAGCCTCAGGCGGGCGACCGCTGCGGGCAGACGGTCAAGGTCCCGGACGTCACCGGCGACGGCAAGGCCGAGGCCGTCGCAGGCGCCCGCCCGGACCTGGTCCGACCGGTCCGGGCGCGCGTGTACGGCGGCAAGTCCCTGGACGTCGCCAACCGCGCCACCGCCGACGGCAGTGGCGTTGTCAGCCGTTCAGTGATCTGCGCACGGCGGCGTCCACGAGCTGGCGGACCTCCTGTTCGCTGAAGATGTCCGGCAGGGTCAGCCGTTCGACGATGAGCCAGTTCAGGGCCAGATAGAGCAGGACCACCGAGGTCGAGTCGCCCGGCAGGCCCGATCTCGCGTGGTAGCCGATGTTGGCGTCGATGTCCTCGCGGATGCGCTTGGTGAGCACGGCGCGCAGCTCGGGACGCCGGGTGGACTCCAGCCGCAGTTCGAGCAGGGCCAGATAGCCGGAGTTGAAGGCGGTGACCCGGTCCACCAGCTCGTGCATGAGCTCGGCGTAGCGGGTCTCGTCCTGCACGCCCTCCTGGCCGCGGGCGAGCGTGGCCTCGTCGGGCAGCAACCGTTCGTAGATGCGTCCGCCGACCTGGGTGAACAGGTCGTCGCGGTTGGCGAAGTAGTTGGAGGCCGTGCCTGGGGGGACGGCCGCCTCGGCATCGACGGCCCGGAACGTCAGCCCGCGCGCTCCTTCCCTGGCCAGCACCTCGATGGCCGCGTCGATCAGCGCCTGCCTCCGCTCGGGGTTCTTCCGCACTTGACACCACTCCAGACGTAGTACTACGTTCAAACCACTTCACTTATAGTACTACAGCAGGAGTTGCTCCGAATGCGAAAGCTTGTCTACTACATCGGCGTCTCCCTCGACGGCTACATCGCCGGGCCCGGCGCCGAGTTCGACTTCTACCCCGTGTCCGCCGAGATGGCCGACTGGATCAACACCCGCTATCCCGAGACGCTGCCCACCCACATCCGCAGGCTCGTCGGCCTGGAGGGCGTGCCCAACAAGGTGTTCGACACCCTGGTGATGGGCCGCGGCACCTTCGAGCCGGCCCTGGAGGTGCCCACCACCAGCCCGTACTCCCACCTGCGCCAGTACGTCGTCTCCAGCACGCTGACGATCGACGACCCCGCCGTGCACGTGGAGAAGGGCGACCCGATCGAGCTCGTCCGGCGGCTGAAGGCCGAGGACACCGGCATGGACATCTACCTCTGCGGCGGCGGCAGGCTCGCCGCCTCCCTGCTCCCGGAGATCGACGAGATCATCCTCAAGCGCTACCCCGTGGTGGCCGGGGCGGGCATCTCGATGTTCGCCGGCCGGTTCAGCCCCACCCTGTTCGCCCCGACCAGGCGCGAGTCCTTCGACAACGGCACCCAGGTCACCTGGCTCACCCGCGCCTGACCCACACCCCCAAGGAGGAAAACGTATGAATATCAAACTTCCCGCCACGATCACCCAGGCCAAGTCCGACCAGCAGGCCCGCTCGCCGCACCGGCACGACCAGCCGGCGCGCGACCTCAAGCCCACCGGCCGGGCCAACCCGTCCCGCCGTCCGACCGCCGCCCCACGCCGTGGCGGGTACTGAGCGGGCCGGCGGGATGACCGGGTACTCCGGGATGGGTAGTCTTTTCCGGTGCTGAAGATTGGGCTCACCGGCGGCATCGGCTCCGGCAAGAGCGAGGTGTCCAAGCGGCTGTCGGCCAGGGGCGCCGTCGTCATCGACGCCGACAAGATCGCGCGAGAAGTGGTCGAGCCCGGCACGGTGGGGTTGTCCCGGGTGGTGGCCGCGTTCGGGGAAGGGGTGCTGCGCCCCGACGGCTCGCTGAACCGGGAGCGGCTGGGCGCGGTGGTCTTCGCCGACCCCGACCGGCTGGCCGCGCTCAACGCGATCGTGCATCCGCTGGTGGGGGAGCGGGTGGCCGAGCTGCAGGGCCAGGCGGCCGACGACGCGATCGTGGTCTACGACGTGCCGCTGCTCGTGGAGAACAAGCTGGCGCCCATGTACGACCTGGTGATCGTGGTCGACGCGGCCGACGAGGTGCGGATCCGGCGCCTGGCCGACCACCGCGGCATGCCGGAGGCCGACGCCAAGGCCCGCATCGCCGCCCAGGCGAGCCGGGAGGACCGCCTGGCCGCCGCCGACCTGGTGATCCCCAACGAGGGCTCGCTCGACGAACTGGAGGCCCGGGTCGACGAGGTCTGGCACGAGCTCGTACGCCGCGCCGCCCGCGGCTAGCGGTCACCCGCCTGCGGTCAGAAGGGCGAGTCGAGCGGCACCTGACTCACCTCCGGCAGGTACGGATCCAGCTCCCCCAGCTCGAACCGCGACATCCCGATGACGTGCCAGAACTGGCCGCCCGGCTCGCCGTGCACCTTGTACCGCCCGTCCGGCGCCAGGGCGGCCCAGCCCTCGGGCAGCCCCAGCAGCGTCGCCCGCCGCTCGCCGCCCTCCCAGAGGATCACCACGCCGTCGTCGCCGGCGCTGGCCAGCAGGTCGGACGTGGGGCTGTAGGCCACCGACCACACCCGGCGCGCGTGCCCGGTGAGGGTGTGCAGCAGTTGCCCGGTCGCGGTCTCCCACACCCGTACGGTCATGTCGTCGCCGCCGGTCGCCAGGTGGCGGCCCGTGGCGTCGAAGGCCAGGCTCCACAGCCGGCCGGCGTGCTGGGTGAGGGTGTGCGCCAGGCGCGGCTGCCAGGGCTGGCCGGGCCGCAGCTCCCACACCAGCGCGCGGCCGTCGTTGCCGGCGCTGGCCAGGTAGCGGCCGTCGGGGGAGAAGGCCACGGAGTACACCCGGTCGGTGTGGCCCTCCAGCGTCGCCACCCGGCCGCCGGAGGAGACGTGCCACAGGCGGACGAGCTTGTCGTCGCAGCCGGTGGCCACGTAGTCGCCGAGGGGGCTGAAGGCGATCGAGCGCACCCGCCCGCGGTGGTCGACCAGGTCGGCGGCCATGCGGCCGGTCGGCCGGTACCAGATCTTGACGCTGTCGTCGTCGTTGGCCGTGGCCAGCATGTTGCCGTCGGGGCTGAACGCCTCGGCCCACACGTGGTCGGTCTCGGCGTGCAGCTCGCGCTCGTAGTCGCCGGTGGTGGCGTTCCAGAAGTGCACGCCGCCGTCGTTGCTGGAGGTGGCCAGCACCGGGCCGGCGGGCGAGAACAGCGCGGAGATCAGCCGGTCGGCGGTGCCGGTGAACTCCCGCAGCCGCCGCCCGGTGCGCGGCTCCCACACCCGGACGACGCCGTCGTTGCCGCTGGTGGCCAGCATCGAGCCGTCGGCGCTGAAGCGCACCGACGAGATCCGCCGGCCGTGGCCGCGCAGCACCCGCTGGCACTGCCCGGAGATCGGGTCCCACAGCCGGACGGTGCCGTCGTTGCTGCTGGTGGCCAGCTGCTGGCCGTCGGGACGGAACGCGAACGGCCAGACCGAGCTGCGGTGGCCGGTCAGCTCGACGCGCTTGCCGCCGCCCACGGGCTGCAGCCGGACCGTGCCGCCGGAGTCGCCGCTGGCCAGCGTGCGGCCGTCGGGGCTGAAGGTCACCTGGTAGACGGCCGCCATGTGGGTGGTGTGCACGCCGAGCGGCTCGCCCGACGCCTCCCACAGGCGCACGCTGCCCGACGTGTCGCCGCTGGCCAGCATCGAGCCGTCGGGGGAGAACGTCAGGCAGTAGACGCTGCCGGTGTGGCCGGTCAGCTCGTGCCGGGGGGACCAGGTGGCGGTGTCCCAGAGCCGGATCGTGCCCGCCTCGTCGCCGGTGGCCAGCAGGGTGCCGTCGGGGCTGTGCACGGCCCGGTAGACGCTGCCGCGGTGGCCGTCGAGGGTCACGGCCGTCTGCCCGGCGCTCAGGTCCCAGACCCGGACGACGCCCGCCGAGTCGCCGGTCACGAGCTGCGAGCGGCCGAAGGAGGCGGTGTAGACCGGCGCCCGGTGGCCCGGGAGCTCGTGGACCAGCCGGCCGGTCGCGGTCTCCCACACCCGGACCACGCCGTCGCCGCCGCCCCCCGCCACCAGCTCGCCGGAGGCGCTCAGGCGTACCGGCCACACGCCGTCGGGATGGCCGGTCAGGGTGTGCAGGCGCCGGCCGGTGAGGGTGTCCCAGAGCTGGACCGTGCCGTCGCTCGCGCCGGTGGCCAGCAGGTCGCCGGCGAAGGTGACGGCGTAGACGCGGCCGCGGTGGCCCTGGAGGGTGCGGACCGGGGAGCCGCCGGCGCACAGCAGCACGCCGCCGTCCTCGTTGCCGATGGCGATGGTCGAGCCGTCGGGGCTGTAGGCGATGGGCTCGGGCAGGCGGGAGGTCTGGAAGTGGTAGCCGTACGGGACGCCGATGCCGGCCGGCGCGAACTCCACCTCCACCGGCTGGCCCGGCACCACCGCCGCGCCCGGCAGGTGCGGCAGCGTGCCGGTGACGTTGATCAGGGACGCCCGGTGCCAGCGGGCGCCCTCGACCGTGACGTCGCTCAGGTCGACCTGCGCCAGCCGCGCGCCGGACAGGTCGGCCCCGGTCAGGTCGGCGCCGGTCAGCCGGGCGCCGTCGAGCCGGGCGCCGACCAGGCTGGCGTCGCGCAGGACGGCCCTGGACAGGTTCGTGCCGGCGAGGGTGGCCTCCGACAGGTCGGCGCCGGTCAGGTCGACCTCCTGCAGGTCGCGCGCCGACAGGTCCTCGCCCTTGAGGTTCGCGCCGCGCAGGTCGGCCTTGGCCGGGGTGCGCAGCCTGGCCGCGATCTTGACCGCGTTCGCCCTGGCCACGTCGTCGGCGGGCGGGTCGGCCACCCAGGCGCGCAACGCCCGTACGTCGGCCAGGTCGCACAGGAACTCGACGGTCAGCGCCGACAGCGGCCTGCGGGTCAGCGGGAGGGGATTGTCGAGGTTCGCGGCGATGTGGCGGGCGATGAGCCATTCCATCACCGAGGCGTGGATGAACCCGAACATGCCCTCCTCGGTGCGTACGAGCAGGCTGCCCGAGCCCATCGCGTGCGCGGCGTGCGCGGGCGAGAGCTGGCCCGAGGCCAGGTCGCTCAGCGTCTCGCCGATCTCGGTCAGCTCGTCGACGCCGAGCAGCGTCTCTCCGCTGTCCCACAGGCGCAGGGCCAGCGCGGTCACCACCCGCCACAGCTCGCCGATCGACAACGCGCCGGGCGAGCCGGGGACGCGGGCCCGCCGCTCCTCGAAGGCCAGCCAGGTGCTGAGGATCTCCTCGTACAGCAGGGCCGGGCTGAGGGTGTGCTGGGCGCCGGCGACCGTGCGCAGGCGGTCGGCGTCGAGGTCGGCGATGAAGCTGAGCATGCGCGGGTTCTGGGCCAGCGCCAGCAGGTCCTTGATCTCGCCCATGAGCGACATGCGGGCGCCGGCCTCGTCGCCGTCGTCGAACCGGTTGGCCAGGTAGGAGCGGATCTGGTCGTGCGTGAAGTCCTCCACGCTGAGCACCCGCCGCTGCGGCAGCACGCCCACCATCTCGCCGAGCGAGGTCAGCACCTGGCTGTGCGACTTGAAGTGCTGCGTACGGCTGGCCACCACGATCTTGGCCTTGTCCTCGGCCGCGGCCAGCAGGGTGGCCAGGTGGTCGGCCGCCCGGTCGTAGGTCAGCCGGGTGACCAGCTCGTCGAACCCGTCGAACAGCAGTACGATGCGCCCCTGCCGGAGCAGGTAGCGGAACGCCTTGAGGTCGATGAACTCCTCGCCGTGCCCGGCCAGGTGCGCGGCGACCAGGGCGTCGACCGAGTGGGCCTTGTCCAGGGCGCGCAGCTCGATGAAGATCGGCGTCAGGTGCGGCAGCTCGGCCGGGATGCGCCTGGCCAGCTCGCGCAGCGCGAACGTCTTGCCGTGGCCGAAGTCGCCGAGCAGCAGCAGGAAGCGGCCGTGGTCGGCGGCCAGCAGCCGCATCAGCTCGTCGGTGAGCCCCTGCCTGATCTGGCTGCCCGGCCGGTCGAGCTCGCGGTAGCGCTGGGGGACGTAGAGGCCGGGCGGGTAGCGGCGGTCGCCGGTGAGCCTGGCGGTCTGCTCGGCGACGTATCCGGACAGGTCGAGCAGGCCCTGGAACTCCAGGAAGCTGCGCACCCGCACGCCCTTGCGCATGAGGTCGTCGCGGAGCGCGCGGGAGGCCGGCGGACCCTGGTAGATCAGCTCGGCGGCCAGGTCGGCGGCGTGGGCGCGGCGGGCGAACCCGGTCGCGGCGGCCTCGGTCAGCTCGCCGACGTGCGCGCCGATCATGAGCTGCCGGACGAACCCGTCCTCGGGATGGGTGACCACCAGGTGGTCGGGGAAGCGCCGGATCTTGGCCCGCTCGTGCCGGGCCTCGCAGACCTCGGTGATGCGGTCGAGCAGCAGCTCCACAGGGCTCGGCTCGCGCTCCTCGGGCTGGGCGACGGGCGGCGGGGCGCCGGGGGTCTCGCCGGTGAACGTGGCCCGCACCGCCCGCCAGCCGTGCCGGGCGCGTGCGGGCTTGCCGCCGTCGGGCGTCCAGGTGCGCATGCCGTCGGGGGAGATCTCGATCACCTGGTGGCGGCCGGAGCGCGGAGCCGCGACCGCGGCGAAGCCCGGCCGCGGCCCGGCGGCCGGGACGCCCGCGCCGGACCCGTGGAAGAGCAGGTTGAGCCGGTGGGTGAGCAGCCGGTCGAACGTGGGCGCGTCGCGCAACGCGGCGGGCGGATGGCCGATCGCGCCCAGCCGCAGCCAGGCGCTCTCCTCGTAGGGACGCAGCCGCTCGGCGAACCACGCGGCCTGCGCCTCGCCCAGCAGCGCGTACGCGTCGCGCTCCAGGTGGCTCATCGCCATCGTCGAGTTGAGCCCGGCCACGACCACCCTCAGGTCGGGCACCTCGAACAACGTCCAGGGCTGGCCCCCGTCGAACACCCGGTCGTCGAGCCCCTGGTACACCTCGCGGAACAGCCCGGCGAAATGCCGCCACTTGGGCCAGTAGGGGGGCTGCGGGCTCACGTCGTCGGCCTCGCAGGTCATGAAGTACGCGCTGGCCGCGGCCTTGGTGACGTCGCGCGGGCCGGGCAGCAGCACCAGCCGGTGGGGCTCCAGCCCGATCAGCAGCCGCAGGTCGGTGACGAACTGCGTGGCCTGCGCGAACTGCCCCAGGCTGCCGGACTCGGTCAGGTCGCCGCTGACCACCATGAGGTCGGGACGCGGCATGCCCCGGTCGTACATGGCCGTCAGGTCGGCCCAGATGCGGGCCTGCATGTCCTCCGGCGTGAACGGCTCGCCGGGATCGGGCAGCGCCCGCCCGAACCGCGGCCCGCCGATGTGCAGGACGTTGACCGACTCGCGCCCGCGGTCGTCGCCGCCCGAGGGCGGGAACTTGGGGGCCGTCACCGGGGTGCGGCGGGCCCTGGCCAGGTCGGTCGTCGGGGGCAGCGTCGGGATGGCCGGGGGCGGGACGACCCGGCCGGAGGGGAAGGCGGGGGCCGCCTCCGGCTTGGCCCGCCCGGCCAGCGCCTCGCCGACCCGGCCCAGCAGCAGCGCCCTGGCCTGCCCTGAGTCGGTGACGCCGAGCAGGTCGACCCAGGTGATCGTGGACAGCAGGCCCTCCAGCTGCACGTCCTCCAGCCGGATCGTGACGAGCTTGTTGGAGGGGTTGTCGGGGTCGGCGCGCATGGCCGCCTGCCATTCCATGCGCCCGTAGCGCGAGGTGAGGTAGTTGCGCGAGAGCACGGCCACGACGAGCTGCGCCTCGCTGACCCCGCGGTCCATGAAGTCGATGAAGTTGGTCCCGGGCACGAAGTCCCAGGCTTGGATCATGGTCCGGTAGCCGGCCGCCTCCAGCTCCCAGGCGATCCAGGTCGCCCAGGCGGTGTCGGCCGGGGAGTAGCTGACGAAGATCTCGGTCGGCCTGCCGTCACGTGCCATCTGCTCAGTATCCACCGAGGAATCGGTGATTTGGAGTCAGTGTGCGATCATCGTCGGGTGTGGCGGCGTCTGGCTGTGCTCGATCTGATCCGGATCGGGCTGCTTGCTCTCGGTCTGGTCTTCGTGGCGACCGGTCTGCTGCCGTGGCGCGACGCCGTCGTGAGCCTGGAGACGATCGGGCCGCTGCTGATCTTCCTGGTCGCCATCATCGTGCTGGCCGAGCTGACCAAGGAAGCGCAGGTCTTCGACGCCATCGCGGCCAGGATGGCGGTGCTCGGCCGCGGTAACTACACCGCACTTTTCTTTCTTTGTACGGCTTTCGCGTCATTTGTCACGATTTTTCTGAACCTTGACACCACCGCCGTCCTCCTCACCCCCGTCATGCTCGCCCTGGCGCCCCGGGCCCGCATCGCCGCCCTGCCGCTGGCGATGACCACCATCTGGCTGGCCAACACCGCGAGCCTGCTGCTGCCGGTCTCCAACCTGACCAACCTGCTCGGCATGGACAAGCTCGGCCTCGACGCCCAGGGCTTCGCCGCCCGCATGTGGGCCCCGCAGCTCGCCTCGATCGCGGTGACGATGGTGTTCCTGTGGGTGTTCTTCTGGCGCCGGGGCGAGCGCCGCGACCTGCGCTACACGCCGCCGGTGCTGGAGCCGGTGGCCGACCGCGTGCTGTTCGGCGCGGCCTCGGCCGGCTGCCTGCTGTTCATCGTCCTGCTGCTGCTCAAGGCGCACGTCGCCGTCGCCGCCACCGCCGCGGCCGTGCTGGTGGTGGCCGCCTTCCTGGTGCGCGACCGGGCCAAGCTGACCTGGAGCCTGCTGCCCTGGCAGCTCGTCGTCTTCGTGACCGGGCTGTTCCTGGTCGTGCCCACGCTCAGCGCCCACGGGCTCGACGCGCTGATGACGTGGATGATCGGCACGGAGGGCGACCCGTACCGGACGGCCGCGGTGGGCGCGGGCCTGTCCAACGCGATCAACAACCTGCCCGCCTACCAGGCCGTCGCGCAGGTCATCCCGGCCGCCGACCAGGACCGCCTGCTGGCCCTGCTCGTGGGCACGAACGTGGGCACGGTGATCACCCCGTGGGCCTCGCTGGCCACGCTCCTGTGGTTCGAGTCGTGCCGCCGCCACGGCGTCGCGGTGCCGCTGCGCCGCTTCCTGCTGACCGGCGCCGGCCTGGCCGTCACCGGGCTGCTGGCCACGGTCTGGGCCCTGGTCACGTTCGGCTGAGCGCCAGGGGCGTCAGCCGGGCAGCAGCGACATCAGGCCGGGCAGCGCCCGCGGGTGGGCGGCCACGAAGCTGCGGTCCTCGGCCGTGCCGTCGATGCTCTCCTCGAACGGGCCGCCGTCGAGCGCCCTGATCTCGATCCCGGCCTCCTGGGCCAGCAGCGCGCCGGCCGGCAGGTCGACCGCCTCGGCGCGGTAGCCGACGATGCCGTCGATGTCGCCGCGGGCCAGCATCGCCCACGACAGCAGCGGCGCCCACAGTTGCAGCACCCGCCGCGCGCCCGCCTCCAGCGCCGCCTTCAACGCCAGCACGGTGGCGTCGCTCCTGCTCACGCCGTACCCCTGGGTCCAGGCCAGCAGCGGGCCGTGCGGGCTGGCCGTGTACGGCGGCGCCAGCCGCGCCCCCGTGGACGCCACGGCCCCGCGCCCCCGGATCGCCGACCACGTCTGGGCCGTCACCGGGTCGTGCACCACGCCCAGCACCGGCCGCCCGGCCCGGCACAACGCCACCCCCACGACGTACGTGGGCAGCCCGATGGCCACGTTGTTGGTGCCGTCGAGCGGGTCGACCAGCCACGTCCACTCGCCGCCCGCCGCGCCGATCAGCCCGGACTCCTCGGCCACGATCGTGTGCGAGGGGAAGGCCGTCAGGATGCGCTCGACCAGCAGCTTCTCCGAGGCCAGGTCGAGATCGGTGACGACGTCGCCGGCCTCGCCCTTGGCCCGGATGCCGACGGCCCCACGCGTGCCCGCCGCGAGCAGCGCCCCGGCGGCCTGGGCGGCCTCGACGGCCACAGAGCGAGCGTGATCCAGGTCCATCGGGCACCCCTCAGGTCAGGTGGGCGGTGATCAGCCGGACGGCCAGCGCCGTCTCCTCGGCGTTCAGCGGTTCCCGGGGAACGTGGTGGCCGGCCGCCCCGAGCGGGCCGAGCGACAGGTCGCGGCTGCCGGGCCGGCCGCGCCCGAGCGCGATCGTGGCCGCCTCGCCGCCCTCCGGCACCACACTGCTGTGGAAGCGGTCGGCCGGCAGGGTGTAGGTGTCGCCGGGGCCGAACAGCTCCACCAGCCCGGTCGCGTGCCGCACGGTGCGGCGGGTGGGCGAGATGCGGTCGCCGTCGGCGCCGCTGACCACCTCGAACACCCGGTGCGTGGCGTCGGGCCCCGCGTCGGTGACCACCGCGTGCACGTTGCGCACCTGGCCGTAGAGCACGTGGCTGACCAGGTCCCAGCTGTGGCAGTGGATCTGCGAGGTGGTGCTCTCGGCGTGCTGGAGCGAGTCGGACCACAGATGGAGGCATACCCCCTCGCCGCCGTCACGCTCCAGCGGCAGGCAGACGAAGCCGAGCGGATGGCGTACGGCCCTGGGGCGCGCGGTTTCCCTCAGCACGCCGAGCGCCCACGACCTGGCCTGTCCGTCGCGGACCCGCTGGAAGACCGACCGGTAGCTCATGAGTCGCACTCACGTTCCGTCTCGTCGGAGGGCCGCAGGACGCGCCTCGCCGTAGGGATCGACGGCGCGCAGGGCCTTGCGCGCGATGTCCACGACGTCGCGGCCGTCGTAGGCCTTGGGAAGAGGCACCCCGATGCGACCGAACAGGTCCTGGACCTCCTCGATCGTGGGCTCGTCGCCGAGCGGCGCCTTCTTGTACATGTCCATCGGCACCCGCCGCGCCTGCTCGAAGCTGAGCCGCAGCTCGGTGTCGCAGTTCTCGTAGTAGAACGTGCCGGCCAGCGCGGTCATGGCGCGGTTGGGGTCCTCCACCGTCATGATCAGCCGGGTGGCCGACAGGTCCCAGCGGAACGTCGTCATCGACGACGACAGGCCGACCTCGATGTCGAGCAGGCCGTAACGCTGGCGGTACCAGAAGGCGGCCAGGATCGTCGCGTACGACTCCTTCCTGACCCGGTCGGTCGTCCACGTCTCGCCGGTCGCGTCGGGGGAGTCCGCCAGGGAGCGCCGGTAGTGGGCGTACGTCTCGCACACCTCGACGTTGGACGGGTCGATCACCTCGACCCGCACCACGAGGTGCCGTTTCTCCCGGCGGGCGGCGGCCACGCACTCGGGCAGGGTGACCGCGCGCAGGTAGGTGCCGGTGCCGCCCTTGAAGCTCCACCGGGTGGTGTCCTTGCGCGCCTCGGCGTGCATCTGGGCGATCTCCTGCTTGCTGCCCAGCACCCTGACCAGTTGCAACGCGTCGAGGGCCTTGCGGGTGCCGTGGACGAGCGTCTCGATCTCCTCCAGCCGCGACAGCCGGACGGGGAGCTGGGCCAGCGCGCCGGAGGTGATGGTCTCCTCGACCGGGGCCTGACGGACGCGGTCGCGCAGCAGGGCGGTGGCCACCAGCGCCATGATCACCAGCGTCGCGGCGTTGACGAGCTGGGTCTGCACATCGGTCGGCACCACCTCGTTGGGCATGATGCCGAGCACGCCGATCACGATGGCCAGTAACAGCGCGATGGCGCCGTCGGCGTTCTGGGCCGCCCATGGGGCGACCCGCTTCAGCGCCGCCATGAACCGTGCCATCGTTCGCCCACCCGTCCGACGATCAGTCAATCCCTAGGTCATCGTAACGACCGTCGGCATGCGACTTCCAGCGCACGGGAAGGAGGTATCTCCTACCCGGGAATGACATGACATCTCCCCCTGGCAGCTCAGGACCGGGACCTGACCAGGTTCGATACTGGAAGTGCACGGGGGTGGGGATGAAGGGGATCAGGATGTTCTCGGCGGCCGCGCTGGCGCTGGTGCTGGTGGCCGTGCTGGCGTGCCCGGCCCCGCCCGCGGCGGCGTGGGCGGAGGTCCACCGGCCGTCGTTGTCGGAGCGGTTCGTGCAGGTCGTGGCCCATCCGGACGACGACCTGCTGTTCATGAGCCCCGACCTGTACGGCGCCGTCCAGTGGCACCGCCCGACGGTGACCGTCTACCTGACCGCGGGCGAGGGCCAGGCCGGCTGGGACGACGACCGCGACCCCGTCGCCTACGCCCGGGATCGCGCGCGGGGCCTGCGGGCCGCGTACGCCTTCCTGGCCGGCGCGCCCGACGTGTGGCGGGTCACCACGATCACGGCGGGCGGCTTCCCCGTCCGCCTGGAGGAGCTGGCCGACAGGCCGGCGATCAGGCTCGCCTTCGTCGGGCTGCCCGACGGCGGCGACCCGCGCGCCGACGGCGGCCGCGACGCGCTGACCAGACTGTGGCAGGACCGCTCCTGCGTGCGCCGGTTCGGCGCCGGCCCCGAGCCGCGCTGCGTCGGCAGGCGGGACGTCGTCGGCGTGCTGCGCGCGCTCTACGCTCGCTTCCGGCCGACGGTGCTGCGCACGCTCGACCCCGAGCCGCCCACCGGCCGGGGGTTGTGCGACCACCCCGACCACGTCGCCTCGGCCCGCTTCGCGCTGGCCGCGGCGAGCGGGCTGGGGCTGCGGGCGGTCTCCTACCGAGGCTACCCGATGACCGGCTGGGCCCCCAACGTCGCGGGGGCGCTGCGCGAGCTCAAGAGCCAGGTCTTCGGCGTCTACCTGGGCCACGACTACCGCGTCGGCCACACCTGGCGCTACCGGGCCTGGACCGAGCGCATGTACCGGGTCCCCTGAGCCGGGACGCCGCCCGGCCCGGGGAGCACCCGGCTAGAACCAGCCGCGGCGGCGGGCCATCTGCTCCAGGCCGTGCTGCAACGCCTGGTCGGCCGCGCCGGGGTGGTCGTCGTAGCGCACGGTGAAGCGGTTGTAGGTGTCGTGGCTGGAGGTCAGGAAGCCGCCGCGCTTGTCGGCCTCCAGGATGACGTCCATCTGCCGCGGCCCGGCGATGAACGTCAGCTCCAGCTCGTTGAAGTGCCGCCGCCACTGGCCGCCCGCGTAGTACTCGATCTCCTGGAAGAACGGCATCGTCGAGCCGTACAGCGTGCCGCGCTCCAGGTCGGCCTTCTTGAAGCCGAAACCCAGCCGGTCGAGGGCGGCGATGACGTGCTCCTGGGCCGGCAGCGGGCTGACGAACAGCGGGTCGAGGTCGCCCTTGTCGATCGCGCCCGCCAGCGCCAGCTCCGTCTGGACGCCGAGCCGCATGCCGTGCAGCGGGTGGCCGCCGATCGCGCTGATCGGCGTCTCCCACGGCACCATGATCTCGAACGGCTGCTGGTGCTGGGCGCCCGAGGCGAGCTGGAACGTCCCGGCCACCTGCTGGCGCAGGAAGCTGTAGGTCGTCTTGTACTCGTTGTCGCCGCTCTCGACCTCCACCACGGCGGTCAGGTCGAGGTGGATGCCCTCGACCTTGTAGTCGGAGCCGCCGCCGCGGAAGTGCACGACGCCGCGCAGCGGCTCGCCGGGACGCACGGACGCGTCGGTCAGCACCGTGTCGACCTCGACGCCCGCGCCGAAGGCGGCCATCAACTTGCGGAACACCATGGGGTCTCTCCTATGCGGTGGGGGTCTGGCCGTTGGCGGCGGCGTGTCCCGTGCCCGAGAGGCGGGGGAGCAGCTGGGCCAGGACGAGGGTGGACAGCGCCGAGTCGGCCTGGCCCTGCTGGGTCCGTACGACCAGCGGCTGGGGGGCGTTCTCGGCTAGCTTGGCGCCCACGTCCAGGCGCCGGCGGGCCAGCTCGTACTGCAGCACGGCCCGGTTGTCGCGGTAGGACTCGGCCAGCCTGCGCAGGGCCTTGGCCTCGTTCTCGGCGGCGGTCAGGTCGGCCCTGCCGCGCGCCTCGATCTCCCACGTCACGCGCTGGGCCTCGGTCTCCTGCTCCTCCAGCATGCGCGCCACGTTCTTGCGCGCGGTGTTGTGGGCGGCCTTGACCTCGACCACGCGGGCGTCGCGGGTCTTCTTGGAGCGCTCGATCTCCATGAGCAGCGTGTCGATGCGGCGCTTGCGGGTCAGCTCCCACTCGCGCTCGTAGGCCGACAGCTCCTTGGCGACCTTCTCCCGGGTGGCCAGGTGCTGCTGGTACTGGTCGGGGAGCTGGACGTCGGGGATGTTGGCGCCGGTGACGCGCACGCCGTACCGGCCGAGCTGGCGGTTGAGCGCCTCCTGCATGTCGCCGACGTCGGAGCCGCGCAGGTCGTAGGCGCGCTCGGTGTTGACCCGCCGGCTGCGCTGCCTGATCGCGTCCTGAACGGCGCTGGAGAGCACGAGGTCGAAGTTGCCCGCGCCGATCGTCCGGACGAACGCCACCGGGTCCACGATGCGGAACTTCAGGAAGAACTCGATCGACTTCAGCGGCACGTTCTCGGCCGTCGGGCAGGCCACGATCGGCGCCGAGTACGGGATCTCGGTGGAGGTGTCAACGACCGCGTCCACCCGGTCCCACGGCAGCCACAGGTAGTGGCGGCCCGGCGGGAGCGTGCCGGTGATCGCCCCCCAGCGGCTGCGCACGCCGGTGGTGCCCTCCTCGATCTCGATGATCGCCTTGCGCCATATCGTGACCAGCGCCACGACCAGGAAGAACAGCGCGGCCAGCGCTGCGGGCACGGTGAGGTCGGTGAGCGCGGCCATCCCGGCGAAGTACAGGGCCAGCAGGACGAGCGCCATCCAGGCGAAGCCGCGCCGGTCCTTGGGGATCACCACCGGCACGAGCTGGCCCTGCTCGCCGCCGCGCAGCAGCTGGCGGATGTCGGACCAGGAGGCCAGCGACTCCTTGATCTTCGAGAACTCGCGGGTCATCGGACCTCACCCTCGCTCAGGTGGCCGGGCAGCAGGCGCTCGACCGTGCGTTCCAGGTCGTTGTCGGGCTCGGGCGTGGCCTGCGGCTCGCTCACGTCGGCGGCGGCCTTCTTCAGCAGGGCCGCGATCTCGTCCTCGCGGCTGCTGACGCGGGCGGCGATCGCGTCGAGCCGGCCGCGGATGGCGGCCATGTCCTCGGCGGAGAACAGCGTCGCGCCCTTGCCGCCCACGAGCTGCTGGGCCAGGGCCAGGAAGTCGATGTCGGTCTGCTCGCCCACCTGCACCACCTGCGGCAGCCGGGTGGCCACCGACTCCAGCTTGGTCAGCAGGTCCTGCTGGAAGCGGTAGTCGAGGATCTCGGGGGCCTCGGCGGCCGACAGCGCCCGGATGTCCAGGGCCTGGGCCTCCAGGAGCGCGGCGTTGGCGTTGGCCGTGGACTCGGCCTCGACCAGGCGCTGCCTGGCCTGCGCGGTGGCCTGGTGGCTGGCGCGTTCGAGCGCGGTGTCCATACGGGCCTGGTAGCCGGCGATCTCGGCCTGGATGGCGCTCAGCGTCTCCTGCAGCCCCGCCAGCTCCTTGACCAGGTCGCCCTCGTTCTGCTCCTTGCGGAGCTGGAGCTCGTACTCGTAGGTGTAGGCCTCCTTGGCCACCCGGACCATCTCGGGGGCGGCCAGGTCCATGCGGTACTCCTGGCTGGACGGCTCGGCGTGGGTGATGTTCACGTCGGTGAGCCGTACGGCGGGCAGGAACTGCTGGTTCAGGTTCTCCAGCATGCCGAGGGTGCTCTCGCCCACCAGGTCGTAGATGTCCTCGGCCCGCTGGGCGTAGATCAGCGAGCGGGTGACCTCGCTGATGGCGTTCTGCAGCTTGGACTGGAAGCCGCTGACCGAGCCGAGCACGAAGATGAACTCGGCCGGGTTCTCGATCCTGAACTGCAGGAACAGGTCGACGCTGGCCTTGACGCCCTGCTGGGTCGGCGCCTCCCTGATGGGGGCGTTGAACGGGTACTCACGCGTGGTGTTGACGATGTAGCTGACCCGCTTCCACGGGTTGAACAGCGTCACCCGGCCCGGGTCGGCGATGTGCACCAGCTTGCCGAACTTGGTGATCAGCGCCTTGCAGCCCTCGGGGACCATCACCACGCTCCTGCGCCACCACAGGAACGCCGCGGCCAGGACGAGCACGACCCAGTAATGGGGGCCGAAGAAGATGCTCGACCCCGGCACGATGCCGCCGAGCGCGCCGATCAGGCCCAGGACGACGAGAACGATCAGCGGGATGACCACCTTGGCCGTGCTGCCCTTGGGGATCACCACCGGCGAGATGACGTGCATGCCGTTCTCGGCGAAGCTGCGGTTGACGATCTCGCCGGCCTCGTTCAGCGAGGCGGACCTGGCCTCGATCAGCGTGCCGACGGAGGCGCCGCCGTCGCGGGCGGCGGCGAAGTCGTGCGGGTTGAGCGCGAAGCCGGGGGCCTGGCCGGTGAGCTGGCCGGTGAACTGGCCGGCCTGGTCGGTGACCTGGCCGATCGCCTGGCTCATCGCCTGCCGTACGTCACCTCCTTGAGCGACCGCTTGGGCTATGCCCTGACCTGCCTGGATCAGTGCCTCTCGGGGTCGTGACATCGAACCTTCCTTTTCCGCTACAGGCGAATCCGACCGTATCGGGTATGACTTGCTGTTCGCTTGCAATGTGTCGTCATATGACTGTTACGTCCCATAGCAGGGGTGTTATGGATGGAGCAGGTCTGCTACCTGGAGGGTTGATGAGCGAGACCGTCCACAACCGCATCGCGCTGCTGCGCGCCGAGCGGGGGGTGACCCGCAGGCAGCTCGCGCAGGCGCTGGGGGTGCACTACCAGACCGTGGGATACCTGGAGCGGGGCGAATACAGCCCGAGTCTTCACCTGGCGTTGCGCATGGCCGCGTACTTCGGGGTGCCGGTCGAGGTGGTGTTCTCCACCACGCCGTTCCCCCGGATCGGGCAGCCCACGGCCTGACGGTTTCTGTCGGTGGCGCCGCCTACAGTGGCAGCATGCGTCCGGTCACAGATTTGCAGCGGAAGGTGGCGCCTTTCGAGGTCGTCACCGAGATGACTCCATCCGGCGACCAGCCGACGGCCATCGCCGAGCTGGAGCGCCGCGTCCGGGCCGGGGAGAAGGACAGCGTCCTGCTGGGCGCCACCGGCACCGGCAAGACGGCCACGATCGCCTGGCTGATCGAGCGCCTGCAGCGGCCCGCGCTGGTCATGCAGCCCAACAAGACGCTGGCCGCCCAGTTCGCCAACGAGCTGCGCGAGATGCTGCCCAACAACGCGGTCGAATATTTCGTCTCGTACTACGACTACTACCAGCCCGAGGCGTACGTGCCGCAGAGCGACACGTACATCGAGAAGGACTCCTCGATCAACGACGAGGTCGAGCGGCTGCGCCACTCGGCCACCAACTCGCTGCTCACCCGCCGCGACACCATCGTGGTCGCCTCCGTCTCGTGCATCTACGGCCTGGGCACCCCGCAGGAGTACGTCGACCGCATGGCCAGGCTCCGCGTCGGCATGGAGGTCGACCGCGACCAGCTCCTGCGCCGCCTGGTCGACATGCAGTACACGCGCAACGACCTGGCCTTCACCCGGGGCACGTTCCGGGTGCGCGGCGACACGATCGAGATCATCCCGAAGTACGAAGAGCTGGCCGTGCGCATCGAGATGTTCGGCGACGAGATCGAGAAGCTCGCCACCATGCATCCGCTGACCGGCGAGGTCATCACCGAGGACGAAGAGCTCTACATCTTCCCCGCCTCCCACTACATCGCCGGCGAGGAGCGCATGGCGGCGGCCGTGGCCGGCATCGAGGCCGAGCTGGCCGCGCGCCTGTCGGAGCTGGAGCGGCAGGGCAAGCTGCTGGAGGCCCAGCGGCTGCGCATGCGCACCACCTACGACATCGAGATGATGCGCCAGATCGGCACCTGCTCCGGCATCGAGAACTACTCCCGCCACCTCGACGGCCGCGCCGCCGGCACCGCGCCCAACACGCTGCTCGACTACTTCCCCGAAGACTTCCTGCTGGTCCTCGACGAGTCCCACCAGACCGTGCCGCAGATCGGCGCGATGTACGAGGGCGACGCCTCGCGCAAGCGCACGCTGGTCGACCACGGGTTCCGGCTGCCGTCCGCGCTGGACAACCGGCCGCTGAAGTGGGAGGAGTTCCTGGAGCGCATCGGGCAGTCGGTCTACCTGTCGGCCACGCCCGGCCCGTACGAGCTGGGGCGGGTCAAGGGCGACGTCGTCGAGCAGGTCATCCGGCCCACCGGCCTGGTCGACCCCGAGATCGTCGTCAAGCCCACCAAGGGGCAGATCGACGACCTGGTCCACGAGATCCGCGAGCGCGCCGAGCGCGACGAGCGCGTCCTGGTCACCACGCTGACCAAGAAGATGTCCGAAGACTTGACCGACTATCTCCTGGAGCTCGGCATCCGGGTGCGCTACCTCCACAGCGAGGTCGACACGCTGCGCCGCATCGAGCTGCTGCGCGAGCTGCGCATCGGCGAGTTCGACGTGCTGGTCGGCATCAACCTGCTGCGCGAGGGCCTCGACCTGCCCGAGGTGTCGCTGGTGGCCATCCTCGACGCAGACAAGGAGGGCTTCCTGCGCTCGGAGACCTCCCTGATCCAGACCATCGGCCGCGCCGCCCGTAACGTCTCCGGCCAGGTGCACATGTACGCCGACAAGATCACGCCGTCGATGGAGCGGGCCATCGACGAGACCAACCGGCGCCGGGCCAAGCAGATGGCCTACAACGAGGCCAACGGCATCGACCCGCAGCCGCTGCGCAAGAAGATCGCCGACATCCTCGACTCCCTCCAGCGCGAGGACGCCGACACCGACAAGCTGCTCGGCGGCGGCCGTCAGCAGTCGCGCGGCAAGGCCCCGGTGCCCGGCTTCGCCGCCCGCCAGGCGGGCCAGCACGCCAAGGCCATCGCGGGCGAGATGCCGCGGGCGCAGATGGAGTCGCTGATCGAGTCGCTGACCGAGCAGATGCACCAGTCGGCCGCCGACCTTCAGTTCGAGGTGGCCGCCCGGCTGCGCGACGAGATCAAGGAGCTCAAGCGCGAGCTGCGCGACATGCGCGAGGCGGGCGTCAAGTAGTGGCGGGCGGCATGCGCGAAACAGCGGTCCAGTAGGGGAAGGCGGGCCGGCGGCGGGTCCCGCGGGGCGCGTTCCGCTGGCCCCGGCCATGGCCCAGGGTTCTGACCTGCGGGAATGAAGTCGGGTTCCTGGGGCAGCGGTCCAGGTATGAACAAGTCGATCATCGGGGCTCTGGTCGGTGCGGCGCTGCTCGCAGCCGGCTGCGGCGCCGTACGAGAAGTCGGCCAGTTCGCCGTCGAGCCGACGCCGGGCCCCACCATGGGAAGCCCGTCTCCGTCGATGGAAAGCCCGCCCGAAACGGGGACCATGTCCCCCTCGCCGGGCGCCACGTCGATGAAGCCAGGAGCCGGAGAGCTCAAGGACGCCGCCAAGGTCGCGATGGCCGCGGTGCCCGGATCCAAGGTCGTCTCCGTCGAGAGCGAGGAGAACGGCATGGTCTGGGACGTCAAGGTCGTCGGCTCCGACGGCACGGAACACCAGGTCGACGTGAAGTCCGGCAAGGTCGTCAAGGGGCCGACGGCCGAGCAGATGGACGAGCAGGAGAAGGCCAAGATGCACACCCGCATCACCGAGGCCAAGCTCGACTACGCCCAGGCCGCCGACAAGGTCGCCGCGGCCGTACCGGAGGGACGCGTCACCGAGCTGAAGCTCGACACCGAGAACGGCAAGACCGTCTGGAAGTCGGACGTGATGACCCCGGACGGGACCAAGCACGAGGTGATGGTCGACGCCGCCACCGGTGAGGTCACCAAGAAGAACGAAACCAGCTGACCCACGGGGGAGCAGGCCACCTCCGGCATCGGCGGAGGTGGCCGTCCCGGGTCGCAAGGGGGTGCCGCACGGCTCTGGACGCCTGCCGAGGAGGCGGAGCCGGGCGGGGTGCTCTACGCGCTGTAGAGTGAAGTCTTGATCGCCTTTCGGCCGCCACCCGCGGCGGTTCGCCGAGCAGTAGAGAGACCTCTTCCCCCATGACCACTCCATTCCAGTGGCTCGCCGCCCGGGTCGCCTTCGACCGAGCCGCCCTGCGACGGGCCGCGGGCGCGGCGCTGGCCACCAGCCTGATGATCATCGTGACCGGCGGAGTCGTCCGCCTGACCGGGTCCGGGCTGGGCTGTGACGGGTGGCCGCGCTGCTCGGAGGCCGGTTTCGCGGCCACGCCCGAGCTCGGCGTCCACGGCGCGATCGAGTTCACCAACCGGGTGTTGTCCGGGGTCGTGTGCGTCGCCGTCGGCTGGCTCATCGTCGTCGCCCGGCTGCAGCGCCGTCCGGTGCCCGAGCTGACCCGGTGGGGGTGGGTGCAGTTCTGGATCGTCGTGCTGAACGCGGTCGTCGGCGGCCTCACCGTGTGGGCGCGGCTGAGCCCGTACCTCGTCGCCGCGCACTTCCTGGCCGCCGTGCTGTTCCTGACCGCCACCACGGTCGTCTGGCACCAGGCCCGCCTGCTCGACCGGCCCGCGCGGCCGCTCTCCGTGCCGGTGGGCCGCCTTCCGGCGGCGCTGGTGGCGTCCGTGGCGCTGCTGGTCGCGGTGGGCACGATCGTCACCGGCGCCGGGCCGCACGCGGGTGACTCCTCCGACGTGCCGCGCATGCCGGTCAACTGGACGGCGATGGTCTGGCTGCACGGGGCCGCCGCCGCGCTCAGCCTCGGCCTGGCCGTCGCCCTGTGGCTCAGGACCCGGCGCGAGCCGGGCTCGGCGGCCCACCGGCGCACCACGCTGTTCCTCGCCGTGCTGCTCGGCCAGGGGCTGGTCGGCCTGACGCAGATCGTGACGGACCTGCCCGAGGTCGTCGTCCTCGCCCACCTGCTGGGCTCGGCGATGGTGTGGGTGGGCGCGGTGCGCGTCCTCCTCGACGCCCGGCTCCCGGCGGCGGCGGGGGAGGAACGGCCCCTGCCCGCCCCCGCCCGCGCGTAGCCGATCCGCGGGCGGGCGGCCGGGCCGCGCACCGTCCCTCCGTCACGTCCGGCCGGACTCCTTGCGGAGCAGGTCGGCGAGCGCGTCGGGGTCCGCGGCGGCCACGCCCTTGGCGGCGAACCAGGTGGCCACGTTGCGGGCGTCCCGTTCCAGGTACGACGGGCCCGCGGGATGGGCGATCACGTCGACGATCTGCGGCAGGTCGATGATCACCAGCCGGCCCTGGTGCACCAGCAGGTTGTACGGCGACAGGTCCCCGTGCGCCAGCCCTTCCCCGGCCAGCGTCACCATGGCCGCCACGAGCTGCTCCCACAGGTCGTCGAGGCCGTCGGAGACCTGGGCCAGGCGCGGGGCGGCGTACCCGTCGGGGGTGCCGACGAACTCCTCCAGGATCTCCGTCCCCACGATCTGCACCGGGTACGGCACCGGCACCCCCAGCTCCCAGAGCCGGCAGAGCGCCCCGAACTCGGCCACCGCCCACTGCGCGGCGATCACCTGCTTGCCGAAGGCGGTGCGGTTGGCCATGGCCCGGTTCATCCGGCTCTCGCGGGCCCTGCGGCCCTCCAGGTAACCGGAGTCCCGGTGGAACAGGCGGTGCTCGGAGGAGCGGTAACGCTTGGCCGCCAGCAGGCAGACCCGGTCGGTGCCGGGCACGCCCCGCGAGATCAGGTGCACGTCGGCCTCTTTGCCGGTCTTGAGCAGGCCGAGCTCGGTGTCGACGGCGGCCAGCTCGGTGACCAGCCAGCCGGGGTACGGCTTCGGCCCCTTCTCGGTGGGCGTGCTCTGGTCCCAGGTGGACCAGCGGTCGCCCTCGGGCGGCCCGTCATCGGTCTCGGGGGTGCTGTCGAGCCATTCGATGTCGTCGGCGTCGAGCGCGAACTTGCCACGGCGGCGGTGCTGCGAGTGCTTGGGCACGGTGAGATGTCTCCAGTTTCGAGGCCCCACCGGCTCGCCGGACGGATCAGGTCAGCGGACACCTGGTGGGAAGGTCTGAGGTCGCGGAAAACGGCACGCGGGCAACGGTCGTCACGGTCTCAGCCTCCCTTCGTCTCGCTGCGATCGACGCGGACGAGTATGCCGGGTCCGGCCCGGCACTCGCAATCGAATAAACGACGGCCCGATAACCGGGTGCGCCGCGACCTGCCCGGCTTGTACGGTTCGGCCATGCGGCGATGTGAGGTGTGCGGACATCAGGAACCCGCCGGCGCGCCGGACTGCGACCGCTGCGCCGGGCTGGTGGACGAACTGGTCGAGGAGGGCTGGCGTGCCTTCCTGCTGGCGGAGTTCGGCACCGTGGCCCCGCCGGACGAGCAGCTCATCGCCCGCATGGTGGTCGACGAGCCCGACAGGCACCCGTGGCGGGTCGTGGACGCCGCCTACGACCGCCTGACGTGCCCCGAGTGCGGCGGCCGGCTGAGCCGCGGCCCGGCCGGATGCGCCTCCTGCGACCTCGCGAACGGCTTCCGCTACTCGGCCGTCGAGATCGACCGTCCCGGCGTGCCGCCCGGCAACGAGCACGCGCTGCGGGTCAACGTGGCCGTGACGCGCCGCCCGTACGGGATCGCGGCCACGGAGGTGCTGGTGCGCCGGCTCTCGCTGCCCGTGCTGATCGAGGGCCGCCTGCCCACGACGGCCCAGGCCCAGGCCACCAAGGCCCTGGCCCGCAAGGGCGCCACGGAACAGGAGCTGGCCGCCGTGATCTACGCGGACTGGGACAGCTGAGCGTGACGCGCGGCCGGGCGGAGGGCTCGGCGGGGCCCGTCACCTCTGGTCGGCGGCGGGGCGGCCGGCGGAGTCGCGGGCGAGGGCGACGATCCGTTCCAGTGCCGCCGCATGCCGCTGGAAGGCCGACCGCCCCTGCGGGGTGAGCTGCACGTACGTCCGCCGCGCCCGCTTGTCCTGGTCCTTGCGGACGACCACGTACCCGGCGGCGGCCAGCGCGGAGACCTGCTTGGACAGCGCCGAGTCGCTGGTGCCGACCGAGTCCCTGAGGAAGCCGAAGTCCACCCAGTCGGCCGGGGCCAGCAGCGCCACGATGGACAGACGCGCCGGGACGTGCAGGAACTCGTCGAAGAGCGGATCCATCAGGCGACCCCGCCGTCCTGCCGCACGATCGACCTCATGACCAGGCGGTTGACGGGCGTGGCCGCGACGTACAGCACGGCCGCCACGACCGCGCCCGCGACCCCCTGCGACACCAGCCCGTGCGGCGGCAGGTCGAACAGCGCGAAGGAGGCGATCCGGCCGATGCCGAAGGCCACCATGACGCAGGCCAGCAGCACGCCGTGGAACAGGGCCTCCCGGCCGGTGGCCTGCCGCCGGACCGAGGCCCGGTGCTCGCAGACGATCCCCACGCCCGCGTACACGACCACCCCGAGCGCCGCGCCGAGGTAGAACCATGGGCTCGGCAGGTCGATGGCCGCGAGCATGACGAAGAGGCCGAGCGCGGAGACGATCACGCGGGGGAGCGCGAAGCTCTGGCGGACGATCTGCTGCCTGGTCCTGGCCTGGAGGCGGTGGATGTCGTCGAGCGAAGTCTGGGCGTCGTGCTGGTTCATGGGCCTTCTCCGGGGTCGGCTACTGCTTTCCTGTAAGGAAAGTAGCATCAGTTTTCCTCTCGGGAAAGTCGTCCGTGGGACCAGGGCCCGGCAGATCGAGGCGGCCTCGGGTTCCGGACGGTCGAAAACGCGTCCCGTCCCGGCGCTGGGCCGCCGATGAGTTCCGGGCGGCGCCGATGTCTGGCGTTTCGGCTGCACGGACCACGGATGCCCCGGCACGCGTACGCCCCCGCGGCCTGCACGATCCCGACGACCCGCGACCACGGAGATTCGATCATGCGGAAGCTTATAGCGACGGTGTTCAACTACTCCCTCGACGGCCTGCTCGCCGACGAGGGCACCGACTTCTGGAAGTTCTGCTTCGGCCTGCCCGAGAACGACCGGCCCGACTCCCCGGCCTACCTCGACTTCCTGCGGAGCGCGCACGCGCACGTCATGGGCCGCAACGCCTACGAGGGCATCGCCAAGGGCATGACGGCCGCCACCGACCACCCGTTCGCCGACATCCTGACCGCCGGGCGCAAGGTCGTCTTCTCCCGGACCATGAAGACGGCCGACTGGGCCGACACCACCGTCGCAGGCGGCGACACGGCAGAAGAGATCGACAAGCTCCGGCTGGACGGCGACGGCCACATCCTGGTCTGGGGCGGGGTCGGCCTCTGGCGGTCGCTCATGCGGCTCGACCTGATCGACGAGTTCCGGCTGAGCGTGTTCCCCTACGTCGCGGGCGAGGGCACCCGGCTGTTCGACGGCTTCCCCAAGTCCTACCGGCTCGACCTGGTCTCCAGCTTCGCCTCCGACGGCGGGATCATGGAACTGCGGTACCGCCGGCACCGCTGACCCCGTCCGGTCCGCGCCGCCGAGGGGCCTCAGGACCGCCTGGGCCCTTCATGGCCCTCCTGGCCGCGCCCGGAGTCAGGCGGGCGGCCATTCCAGGCCGAGGTCGATGTCCACGTCGAACCCGGCGTCGAGGCGCATCCGCCCGCGATGGACGCCGGCGGACACGTACGCCCCGGCGTCGCGGTCGAGGCGGAAGGCGTGCACCACCGGCTGGCCGTCTTCGCACTCCACCCGCCAGTAGTGCCCGATGCCCGCCCCGGCGTACCTGATGGGCCTGGTGCGGCGATCCCGCTCACGGGACGCCGCCGGGACCACCTCGCAGACGAGGTGTACCTGATCAGGACGGAACGACGTGGTGGCCGGGCCGATCGCCGCCCTGCCGGCCACCAGGACGTCCGGCGAGAGCAGCAGGCGCGGCCCGAGGGCCACGGTCATCGAGCGGATCACCGCCAGGTGCGCGGGCGGCCTGAGCGACCGCTCGAACAGCCGGGTCGCGAACACGCGGAAGGCGCTCTGTGGCGGCCGCGTCGCGAGCACGCCGTCGATCAGCTCGGCGCGCCGGGGAGAGCCCGGCGGGAGTGCGTCGAGGGGGCCGGCCGCGGTGAAGGGGCGCGACCAGGCGGGCAGAGCTGGGGGCATCGGGCGGGCACCTTCCGGACGAGCGCTCGGCGCGCTCATGGTGCCACGTCAGGCGGCGCTCAGGAGTGGTCTTTGCGCTGCTCCGTCGAGCGGCGGTAGAGCTCGTCGATCTGGTCCAGCGGGTCCGGGGGACGGCGGCGGGCCTCGATCTCCAGCTCCGTGCGCGAGTACAGCTCGTCGATGCCGGAGGACGCGTGGTGCATCTGGTCGCCCAGGAGGTCGGCGCGGATGCGGGCGCACATGGCGGTCAGCTTGGCCTGGTGCTCGCGCAGCCGGTCGAGGGCGGCGTGGTCGACGTACGGCGAGACGCGGCGCTGCTGGGCGTACATGGCGAGCTGGCCGTCGTGCACGTCGGCCTGGGCCGACAGGTCGGCCAGCAGCCGGGGCAGGTCGCCGAGGCCCCAGCCGCGCTGCTGGGCCTGTTCGACGGCCTGGCGGGTGAGGGTCACCTCGCGGCGCAGGTCGAGGCGGAGGCGTTCGACCTCGGCCGCGTCGCCGGTGCCCATGGCGTTGACGTGCGTGGTCAGCCGGGTGGTGGCCTGCCGGGCCTTCTTGGCCGCCTTCTTGCCCAGTTTGACCAGCAGGTAGACGCCCACGCCGGTCAGCAGCAGGAGGAACGCCAGGATGGCCAGCACGATGACAAGGAACTCGCTGATCTCCGCCACCTCCCGTTGGGTTGTTGCCTAGAAGGATAGTTCGACGCCCAAGGGGTTCAACGCACGACGGGAACACCGGGTTCCGGCGGACCCGCCCGAGCAAGCCCTTGATCGGGGACGTGGGCGCGTGTTTCAGTGCACATGTTCGGTCGTCTCGGATGAGGGGTGCGCGTGCTCGACGGCAAGGTAGTGATCATCACGGGCGCCGCCCGGGGCATGGGCGCGGCCACGGCCCGCCGGTGCGCGGCGGCCGGGGCGCGGGTCGTGCTCACCGACGTGCTCACCGAGGAGGGGACGGCCACCGCCAAGGACGTCGGGGGCACGTTCGTCCCGCACGACGTGACGGACCCGGAGCAGTGGGCGGCCGTCGTGGCCGCGGCCGTCGAGGCGCACGGCCGGCTCGACGGGCTGGTGAACAACGCCGGGATCGTCACCGTGCGGACCATCGAGCAGCAGACCCTGGCGGAGTTCGAGCGGGTGCTCCAGGTGAACCTGGTCGGCGTGTTCCTCGGGCTGAAGGCCGTGGCCGGGGCCATGCGGGCGTCCGGCGGCGGGGCCGTGGTGAACCTCTCGTCGGTCGCGGGGCTGACCGCCCTGCCCGGCACGGGCGGGTACGGAGCGTCGAAGTGGGGCGTACGCGGGCTGACCAAGATCGCGGCGCTGGAGTTCGGGCGGGACCGTATCAGGGTGAACTCGGTGCATCCCGGGATGATCGTCACCCCGATGACGGCCTCGCTGGGCGCGGTCTCGGGCGAGGGCACGTTCCCGCTGGCCGCCGCCGGGCGATGGGGTGAGCCCGAGGAGGTCGCCGAGGCCATCGCGTTCCTGCTGTCCGACGCGGCCTCGTACGTCACGGGCGCGGAGCTGGCGATCGACGGCGGCTGGACGGCGGGGGAGACGGCCCTGCTCGGCTCCGTCCCGCGCGAGGCCGCTCCCGCCGCGCGGGAGGAGGCCGGAGATGGCCGTTGACGAGCCGACCCGCGCGGTCATCGACCTGATGAGCGAGTTCTTCCCCAAGGGCGAGGGCCCCTGGGACCCGGAGGAGGCGCGGCGGGTGCTGGCCTCGGTCCCGAGCCCGGAGCCGGTGCCCGTGGGCCGGGTGGAGGACCGCGACGCGGCGGGCGTCCCCGTGCGGGTCTACTGGCCGCCGGAGGGCCCTGAGAGGCGGCCGCTCGTCGTGTACTTCCACGGCGGCGGGTTCACCCTGGGGTCGCTGGACAGCCACGACGGCGTCTGCCGGCAGATCTGCGCCGGGTCCGGGGCGGTGGTGGTCGCCGCCGACTACCGGCTCGCGCCCGAGCACCCCTATCCGGCCGCCGTCGAGGACGCCTTCGCCGTCACCCGGTGGGCCCACGAGCACGCGGCCGGGCTCGGCGCCGACCCGGGGGCGCTGGTGGTGGCGGGCGACAGCGCGGGCGGCAACCTCGCCACCGTCACCTGCCTGCGGGCGCGCGAGGAGGGCGGGCCGCCGATCGTGCTGCAGGTGCTGGTCTATCCCGCGACGGACGCCGTCCGCCACTGGCCCTCGTACGACCAGAACGGCGAGGGATATTTCCTGACGACGGCGCACATGCGGTGGTTCTGGGACTGCTACCAGCCCGACCGGGAGCGGCGCGGGGAGCCGTACAGCTCGCCCCTGGGCGCGGACGTGAGCGGCCTGCCGCCGGCCCTGGTGATCACGGCCGGGCACGACCCGCTGCGCGACGAGGGCGAGGCGTACGCCCGCCACCTGCGCCACTCCGGGGTCGAGGCGGAGTGCGTCCGGTACGAGGGCCTGTTCCACGGCTTCTTCGGCACGGGCCCGGTCCTGCCCGCCGCCGCCGACGCCACGGACCGGGTGTGCGCCGCCATCCGCGCCCTCAAATAAGGGGATTTTTCATGCCGTACGCCAAAATTTCGGCAACCATCAGCCTCTTCTACACCGACGACGGCGCCGGCGACCCGCCGCTGCTGCTCGTGCACGGCTGGGGCGCCGACTCCCACCAGTGGTCCTGGCACCTCGACGCCCTGGCCGCCCGCCACCGCGTCATCGCCGTGGACCTGCGCGGCCACGGCTACTCCTCGGTCCCGGAGACCGGCAACACCCCCCAGGCGATGGCCGAGGACCTGAACACGCTGCTCGACCGCCTGGACGTCCCCGAGGTGGTCGCGGTCGGCCACTCCATGGGCGGCCAGGTCGTCTCGATCCTCGCGGTCGAGCATCCGGGCCGCGTACGGGCGCTGGTCACCCTCGACCCCGGCTACGGCATGAGCCAGGACCTCGCCGCGGGCTTCCCCGGCATGATCGCGGGCCTGCGCGGCGCGCACCCGCACGCCGCCGCCGAGGAGATCGACCGGTGGTGCACCACCTCAGCGACCCCCGCCGTCATCCGGCGCTGGCACAAACGGCGCCTGTCCGGCATGCCCCCGCACGTGCTGGCCGAGGCGTTCGAGGCCATGTTCACCGCCCCGGGGGCCATCGGCGTGCGGCCGGCCAGCGACGAGTACCTGGCCCGCCGGGGCTGCCCGGTGTTGTCGATCTGGGCCGACCCGGGACGCGCGGCGTGGGAGTCCGGGCTGCTCAAGCATCCGGACTCGAAGGTCGTGTGCTGGGAGGGCTCGGGCCACCGGCTGCACGAGGAGCGCCCGGCGGAGTTCGTCCGCGTGCTGGAGGGCTGGCTGAGGGCGCGTTGACGGACGTTGACCGACATGGTGACGACATGGTGACGACATGGTGACGACATGGTGACGACATGGTGAAGGGCCCGGCAGCGCGGACGCTGCTGCCGGGCCCTCCGTGTGAGCGCGCCACGGGGGTTGGGGGCCATGGCGCTCACACGTCTATGCGGGCAGCTCCACCCGGACGATCTCGCCCTTGCCGGGGGTGAAGCCCTTGTTCGACACGTAGACCGAACCGTCGCCGGCGACCGCCATGCCCAGCGGCACGGTCAGCGTGCCCGGCTTGAGCAGTTCGGTGCGCGTGCCGTCGGCCTCGATGCGGTAGAGCGACGTACGGGGCTGGTGGTCGGCGGGCACCGGGCCGACCGAGCCGAGCACGAGGAGGCGGCCCGAGGCGTCGAAGGCGACGTCGACCGCGGTGGTGAAGCCCTTGACGGCGGTCTCGGCCTTCTTCCCGGCCAGCCTGAACACCCTGGCCACGCCCTCGGGCTGCGGGAACCCGGCGTGCTCCGCCACGTAGTACGAGCCGTCGGGGGCGGCCGCGATGCCCATCGGCACCGACTGCATCGGCACCTTGCTGCCCTTGGGCAGCTTGAGCATGGCCGGGGCCGCGACCTTGCGCGCGTGGAACACCGCCCGCAGCGTCACCTTGCCCGACGCGCTGACCTGGAGCACGTCGTTACCGCCCACGTCGGTGACCAGCGCGCCGCCCTGCGGGGTCGGCACGACCGCGAACGGGTACGAGTCGATCGCGCTGCCCTTGTCCTTCTTGTCGGGGTTGTGGTTGACCTCGAACGCCAGCAGGTCGCCCATGACGGACGACTTCCCATCCTTGATCTTCAGCAGCGTGCCGAGGGTGCGGGCCTTGGGGCCGAGGTCGGCCCGCAGCTTGCCGTTGCCGCCCAGGCCGACGGGCACCAGCATGGAGCCGTCCGCGGCGAAGGCGACGTCGTGCGGGCCGGTGCCGAGCCTGTCGGAGCCGGCCGAGGGCAGGTCCTTGACGACGGTGGTCAGCGTGCCGTCGGCCAGCTTGGAGATCTTCCCGGTGAGGCCGAGGCACACCTTGCTCGCCTCGCCGCCCGGCTCGGCGGGCACGGTCGCGCACTTGATCGTGCCGCCGGAACCGGACTCGGCGACGTACAGGGCGCCGTCGGGGCCGAAGGCCAGGCCGCGCGGGCCGTCGAGCTTGGCGGCGACGACCGTGACGCTCGCCTGCGCGGACGCCGACGCCGGGACGGGCGCGAGCGCCGCGGCCAGCCCGAGAGCAGCGACTCCCCCCGTGATGATGACTCGCTTCATGAGGGAACACCGTAGGAGCGCCGGACGGGGCGGCGGATCAGCCCGCAGGGTGAGACGCACTCAGCCTGCGGGTGGATTCCTCCTGATCCTGCGCCGGGCGCGCAGCCGGCGTACCCGCCGGAAGGTCCACCACGCGAACAGGACGAACAGCAGCAGCGCGACGATCACCAGCACCGGCAGGAACACCGCGATCAGGCTCATGCCGAGCGAGCCGGCGTCCTCGGCGGTGCTCACCACGGGCGCGCCCACCCCCGCCGTGCCCGCGTTGATCACCGGACGGGCCGTCGCCTTCAGCGTGTGGACGGCCAGCGCCATCACGATGCCCAGCAGCCAGCCGGCCCACGGGTTCTCGGTCATCCAGGTCGAGTGGTCGAGCTCGGCGGCGGGGTTGGTGGCGGAGAAGACCACGCCGCCCGCGGCCGGGCGCACCACGGTCTGGATGGCGTCGTTGACGGTGTCGACGGCCGGCACCTTGTCGAGCACCATCTCGGCGAGCAGCAGCACCGCGATGATCGCCAGCACGCCCCAGTTCGACAGCCAGGCGTAGCCGTCGGGCAGCCGCACCTTGTCGGTGAGGTTGGCCAGCACGCCCACGACCAGGAGCGGGATGTAGGCGTTAAGGCCGGCGGCGGTGGAGAGGCCGAGGCCGGTCAGCGCGGCGAACATCCCCCTAGTCTGCCCCCGCCGCGGCCTCCATCACGCGGGTCAGGCCCGGCCGGGTGAACTCGGCCGCCGCACGCTCGTACTTCTCCATGCCCCAGGACCAGAAGTCGAAGTCGATCGTGTCGTTGGCGCCGTCCTGGATCGAGGCCCACAGGGTCCAGCCGTACTTGGACATCAGGCCGAGCAGCCGGGCGCGGGCGATCCGGTGGCGCAGGCGGCGGCCGTAGTAGGCGGTGACGAGCTCCTCCAGGTGGCCGGGCGGCAGGTCGGCCTCGCTCCAGAGGTTGCCCAGCTCGAAGCAGGGGTCGTTGTTGCCGGCGTACTCGTAGTCGATGAGGTGCAGGCGGTCGCCGCTCTCGACGATGTTGCCGGGGAGGAGATCGTTGTGGCAGGGGACGGTGGGCTCGGCGCGTACCGCCAGACATTTCCTGATTTCTGCGACGACGGGCATGAAATCCAGATATTTCGCAGGAAGTCGGAAACCTCGCTCCTGGACGATCCGCAGATACCCCCGCTGCACCTCGAACATGTCGAAATCGCGGACGAAGCGCGGCCCCGCGTGCAGCCGCCGGCACACCTCCGCCACCCGCGCCAGGTTCGCCGGCTCCCACAGGTCGGCCTCGGTGAACGTCCGGCCCGGCAGGAACCCGATCACCAGCACGCCCGCCTCCGGCAGGTAGGCGTGCACGGGCGCCCCGACCCCGGCCCGCGCGGCGGCGAGCGAGTCGGCGTGCTCGGCGTCCTTGTCGATGCCCAGCAGGGAGCCGTCGCTGGCGGCCACCCGCACGACGTAGACCCCGTCCGGGGTGGTGACCTTGTAGTTGCGGTTGGTCATCCCGCCGGGCAGCTCCTCGACGGAGCGCGGCAGGCCGGACAGCAGCGGGATGCGGTCGAGGACCCGGGCGATCGCCATGATCGATGCTAGCTCCGCCGTCCTAAACGGTCTAGACCTTTTACGGTACGCGGGTTAGCCTCGCGACCATGAGCGACTCGGCCCGCATCGTGATCATCGGCGGCGGGGTGGGCGGCGCGTCCGTCGCCTACCACCTCACCCTGCGCGGCGAACGCGACGTCGTCCTGCTGGAGCGGGACGAGCTCACCAGCGGCTCCACCTTCCACTCGGCGGGCCTGGTCGGCCAGCTCCGCTCCGACCCCACCCTGACCCGGATGAACCAGT
Organism: Nonomuraea sp. NPDC001636; assembly: GCF_040298265.1. Taxonomy (NCBI): domain Bacteria; kingdom Bacillati; phylum Actinomycetota; class Actinomycetes; order Streptosporangiales; family Streptosporangiaceae; genus Nonomuraea; species Nonomuraea sp. NPDC001636. Next base: position 91,364 of record NZ_JBEOZT010000016.1, on the reverse strand, counting down.
ACTCCGTCGAGCTCTACCGCACCCTCGACGCCGGCTGGACCGAGTGCGGCGGCCTCAAGCTGGCCTCCAGCCCCGAGCGGATGGCCGAGATCCGCCGCCAGATCGGCTGGGCCAGGACGTTCGGGCTGCCGCTGGAGGAGATCCCGGTCGCCGCGGCGGTGGAGCTGTTCCCGCTGATGGACCCGTCGGGGGTGGTGGGGGCGGCGTACCTGCCGACCGACGGCCAGATCGACCCCTCGATGCTGTGTTACGCCCTGGCCGCCCGCGCCCGCGAGGGCGGCGCCCGCCTGCGCACCCGTACGCGGGTGCTGGGCATCGACGTCGAGCGTGGGCGCGTCACCGGCGTCCGCACCGACCAGGGGGACATCGCCTGCGAGATCGTGGTCAACTGCGGCGGCATGTTCGCCGCCGAGATCGGCCGCATGGCCGGGGTGCGCATCCCGATCGTGCCGATGTCCCACCAGTACGTCGTCACCGACGCCTGCCACGACCACCCCGTCCTGCCTACGCTGCGCGACCCCGACCTGCTCGTCTACTACCGGCAGGAGGTGCGCGGCCTGGTCATGGGCGGCTACGAGCGCACCTGCGCCCCCTGGACCGCCTCCGCGACCTCCTACGACGCCGTGCCGGCCGACTTCAACGGCAGGCTGCTGCCCGAGGACTGGCCGCGCCTGGAGGAGATCTCCGCCAACTCCAGGATCCGGGTGCCCGCGATGGCCGACGTCGGCATCCGCAAGCTGATCAACGGGCCGGAGGCGTTCACCCCGGACAACGAGTTCTGCCTGGGGGAGACCGAGGTGGGCGGGTTCTTCGTGGCGGCCGGGTTCTGCGCCCACGGCATCGCCGGCGCGGGCGGCATCGGCAGGGTCATGGCCGACTGGATCGTCGACGGCGACCCCGGCATGGACGTCCACCACATGGACGTGCGCCGCTTCGGCGGCCAGTACCGGTCGCCGTCGTACACGGTCAAACGCTCGGTCGAGAATTACGAGACGTACTACGACATCCGCTACCCGGGCCACGAGCGCGCGGCCGGACGCCCGCTGCGGGTCTCGCCCGCCTACTCCTGGCACGCCGCCCACGGGGCCGTCTTCGGCGAGAAGGCCGGCTGGGAGCGGGTCAACCACTACTCCGCCGCCCCCGGCGACGAGGAGGAACGCCCCCGCGGCTGGGCCGGACGCCTGTGGTCGCCCGCCGTCGGGGCCGAGCACCGCGCCACCCGCAGCACGGCCGGGCTGTTCGACGAGAGCTCCTTCGCCAAGATCGAGGTCACCGGTCCGGACGCCGCCGCCCTGCTGGAATGGGTGTGCGACAACCACGTGGCCCGCCAGGTGGGCGCCGTCACCTACACCCAGGCGCTGAACCGGCGCGGCGGCATCGAGTGCGACTTCACCGTCACCCGGCGCGGCGAGCAGGAGTTCCTGATCGTCACCGGCACCGCGTCCGGCTCCCGCGACCTCGCCTGGCTGCGCCGGCAGGCCGCGCTCACCGGCTCGACGGCCAGGATCGCCGACGTCACCGGCCAGTACGCGTGTTTCGCCCTGTGGGGCCCAAAGGCCCGCGACATCCTGGCCGGGCTGACCCCGGACCCGCCGGACCTCCCGTTCATGTCCGCCCGTGAGCTCACCGTGGGCGACGTGCCCGCGCTGGCGCTGCGGGTGACGTTCGTGGGGGAGCACGGCTGGGAGCTGTACTGCTCCAGCGAGTACGGGCTCGCGCTGTGGGAGACGCTGTGGCGGGCGGGCGAGCCGTACGGGCTGGTCGCGGGCGGCTACCGGGCCATCGACAGCCTGCGGCTGGAGAAGGGTTACCGGGTGTGGGGCGCCGACATCGGGCCCGGGACGACGCCGTACGAGGCCGGGCTCGGGTTCTGCGTCAAGCCCGGCAAGGACTTCCTCGGCCGCGACGCCCTCGATCCCGACCCGGCCCGCCGCCTGCGCTGCCTCACCCTGACCGACCCGCGGGCGGTCGCCCTGGGCAACGAGCCCGTACGGGTGGACGGCCAGGTCGTGGCCCGGGTCACCTCCGGCGGCTACGGGTACACGGTCGAGCAGTCGATCGCCTACGCGTACCTGCCGGTCGGGCCGGGGGCCGAGGTGGAGGTCGAGGTCGAGGGGGAGTGGGTGCCGGGCGTCGTGGTCAGGGAGCCGCTGCACGACCCGGCGGGGTCGCGGGTGCGGTGACGCCGCTGCGCACCGACAGGCGCACCCGGTCGGGGCGGAACAGGTCGCGGGCGTACTCGACGGGGGCGCCGTCGGCGGCGTAGGCCGTGCGCTCGATCAGCATGAGCGGCGCGCCCGCCGCGATGCCCAGCTCGGCCGCCTCCTCAGGACCGGCGATCACCGGGTCCAGGTGCTCGACCGCGGTCCGCGGCTCCAGCCCGTAGCGGCCGGCCAGCAGGGCGTAGAGCGAGCCGCCGAGGTCCTCGTCCAGGAAGCCGGGCAGCGCGGGGAAGAAGGACCGTTCGAGGGCCACCGGCGAACGGCCCGCCGACCGCACCCGGGCCACCTCGTGCACCGGCTCGCCCGGCCCGACGCCGAGCGCGGCGGCCACGGCCGCCGGCGCGGGCACGGTGGCGGCCGTCAGGATCCGCGCCTCGGCCCGCAGGTGGGCGCGGCGCATCTGCTCGGTGAACCCGGCCAGGCCCGTCAGGTCGCACTCGATGCGCGGCTCGGCCACGAACGCGCCGCCCGACCTGCCGGGGAGCCTGATCAGCACGCCGTCGCGTTCGAGGGTGGCCAGGGCCTGGCGCAGGGTCATCCGGCTCACGCCGAGGCGCGCGGCCAGCTCCCGCTCGCCGGGCAGCCGGTCGCCCGGGGCCATCTCGCCGGAGGAGATCGCCGCCAGCAGCCACTGCTCGATCTGCGTGTGCGCGGGAACCCCGGTGCCACGCTCCAGCTCAGGCGGTGTCCCGACCACACGCGCATGCTACCGGGCCATCCGGGAGGAACCACTCAGGACGACGAGAGGCGGGCCACGGCGTCGGTGAACTCGCTGATCATGTCGTACACGACGTCACGGGCCGGCCGCACCCGGTCGAGCTGGCCCACCACCTGGCCCACGTAGTAGGTGACGAGCTCCACGGCCCCGGGGTCGCCGCGGTCGGCCGCCGCGCCGATGCGGGCCATCGCCCCCTCGGCCAGCAGCAGTTGCAGGGGCATGCCCAGCGGCCCCGGGCTCTCCTGCCCGGAGTCCCACTCCTCGGTCCAGGCCGACCTGAGCTGCCGCGCCGGCTTGCCCGTACGCGACCGGGACCGGACGGTGTCCAGCGACGAGGCGGCCAGCAGCTTGCGCCGCAGCGCGGGCGACGTCTCCGCCTCCTCGGTGGTCAGCCACACCGAGCCGCACCAGACGCCCTCGGCCCCGAGCGCCATGGCCGCGGCCATCTGGCGTCCCGAGGCGATGCCGCCCGCGGCCAGCACCGGGACCGGCGCGACCGCGTCCACGACCTGCGGCACGAGCACCATCGTAGAGATCTCGCCGGTGTGGCCGCCCGCCTCGGTGCCCTGGGCCACGACGATGTCCGCCCCGGCCGCCACCTGCCTGCGGGCGTGCTCCACGGTTCCGACCAGCGCGGCCACCGGCACGCCCGCCGCCCTGGCGCCCGCCAGCATCTCCGGCGGCGGCGGTCCGAGAGCGCTGGCGATGAGCCCGATCGGATGCTTGAGCGCCACGTCGACCAGCGCGGTCGCCCCCGGTGCCGTCACCCGCCGGCCGAACTCGTCGGCCACCGCGCTCAGGGGCTGCGGCGGCGCGTTCACGCCGTACTTGGACAGCAGGTGGGCGACGAAGTCGCGGTGGCGGTCGGGCACGAAGTCCAGCAGGTGGGCCCGCAGGTCGAGCGCCGAGGCGTCGATCCGGCCGGGGACGAGCACGTCCACCCCGTACGGCCGCCCGCCCACCCGCTCGTCGATCCAGGTCAGCTCGGCGTCCAGCCGCTCCGGGGAGTACGCGACGGCCCCCAGCACCCCGAACCCGCCCGCGTTCGTGACCGCGGCCACCACGTCGCGGCAGTGGCTGAAGGCGAACAACGGGAACTCGACGCCCAGGCGCTCACAGATGGCGGTCCGCATGCACCGACGCTAACCTCCAGAAGCTTGTTCGGTCCATCCCCGTTCCCGGGCCCGTACGTCCCGGACCTCAGGACGGCCCGGACTGCCCGTCGAGCGCCAGAGCGATCGCGGCGGCCGCCTCGGCCGCGCCGGGGGCGTGCCAGCCGAGCTCCGGCGTGTACCCGCGGACGCGCTTGGCGGGCACCCCGGCGACCACGCTGTGGTCGGGGAACTCGCCGCGCACCACCGCGCCCCCGGCCACCACGCACTGCCGCCCGAGGACCGTGCCCGGCAGGATGATCGCGCCCGTGCCGAGCCAGGAGCCGGCGCCGATCGAGACCGGGCTGTTGCGCGGCCACTGCCGCCCGATCGGCGTCTCGGGGTCGTCGTAGACGTGGTTCTGGTCGGTGATGTAGACGTACGGGCCGGTGAAGACGTGGTCGCCGATGTCGATCGACTGGTGGGCCACGATGTGCGAGCCCCTGCCGATCGAGCACGAGCCGCCGATCCGCAGGATCGAGTCCGGGCCGAGCTCGACGCCCGGCCACATGCCGCAGGAGATCGACACGCGCTCGCCGATCAGCGTGTGCTCGCCGATCTCGATCCACCGCTCGCCGAAGATCGCCCCCGGTGGGAAGGCGATGCTGACTCCCTCGCCGATCCGGCGGAAACGGTAACCCGCCGTGGAGTCCGGGGTGATCGCCCCGGCGTGGCGGATCGCCGCGTACGCACGGTGAATCAGCGCGCCCATGGCCCGGCGTACTAGTGACATAGGGCCCAAAGTTACCGCCAGGTCATGCCGTTCGGGCATGTGAGGGGCGTTGTTTGATATCCTGAGAGCCCGTGGACACTTCGGCCACCATTCGAGCCACGGGAGCCCCTTTGCGCAGCGCATCGCAAACCAAGCATCTGTTCGTCACCGGCGGTGTCGCCTCCAGTCTCGGCAAGGGGCTCACGGCCTCCAGCCTCGGCCGGCTGCTCAAGGGGCGCGGTCTCCGGGTCACCATGCAGAAGCTCGACCCCTACCTCAACGTCGACCCCGGCACGATGAACCCGTTCCAGCACGGCGAGGTCTTCGTCACCGACGACGGCTCCGAGACCGACCTCGACGTCGGCCACTACGAGCGGTTCCTCGACACCGACCTGCACGGCTCGGCCAACGTCACCACCGGCCAGGTCTACTCCAACGTCATCGCCAAGGAGCGGCGCGGCGAATACCTGGGCGACACCGTCCAGGTCATCCCGCACATCACCAACGAGATCAAAGACCGCATCCGGGGCATGGCCGGCCCCGACGTCGACGTCGTCATCACCGAGGTCGGCGGCACGGTCGGCGACATCGAGTCGCTGCCGTTCCTGGAGGCCGTCCGCCAGATCAGGCACGAGGTCGGCCGCGACAACGTCTTCTTCCTGCACGTGTCGCTGCTGCCCTACATCGGCCCGTCCGGCGAGCTGAAGACCAAGCCGACCCAGCACAGCGTGGCCGCGCTGCGCAGCATCGGCATCCAGCCCGACGCGATCGTGCTGCGCTCCGACCGTCCGGTCCAGACGGCGATCAAGCGCAAGATCAGCCTCATGTGCGACGTCGACGAGGACGCCGTCGTCTCCGCCGTCGACGCCGCCTCCATCTACGACATCCCCAAGGTGCTGCACGCCGAGGGCCTCGACGCCTACGTCGTGCGCCGCCTCGGCCTGCCCTTCCGCGACGTCGACTGGAAGGAGTGGGAGCAGCTCCTGCGCCGCGTGCACCGCCCGGCCAAGGAGGTCACGATCGCGCTGGTCGGCAAGTACATCGACCTGCCCGACGCGTACCTGTCGGTCACCGAGGCGCTGCGCGCCGGCGGTTTCGCCAACGACGCGCGGGTCAACATCCGCTGGGTCAAGAGCGACGACTGCGAGACGCCCGAGGGCGCCGAGCGCGAGCTCGACGGCGTCGACGGCGTGCTGATCCCCGGCGGGTTCGGCGTGCGCGGCATCGAGGGCAAGATCGGCGCCATCCGGCACGCCCGCGAGGGCCGGATCCCGCTGCTCGGCATCTGCCTCGGCATGCAGGGCATGGTCATTGAGGCGGCCCGCAACATGGCCGGCATCGAGGACGCCAACTCCGCCGAGTTCGACCCCGACACCAAGCACGCGGTCATCTCCACCATGGCCGACCAGGAGGACGTCGTCGCCGGCGAGCGCGACATGGGCGGCACCATGCGGCTCGGCAGCTACACCGCCAAGCTCGGCGAGGGCACCCTGGCCAGGCAGCTCTACGGCGGCAAGGCCAAGGCCGACGAGCGCCACCGTCACAGGTACGAGGTCAACAACGCCTACCGCGAGCGCCTGGAGAACGTCGGCCTGGTCTTCTCCGGCCTGTCGCCCGACGGCCGCCTGGTGGAGTACACCGAGCTGCCCCTCGACGTGCACCCGTTCTTCATCGGCACGCAGGCGCACCCCGAGTTCCGCTCCCGTCCCACCCGGGCCAACCCGATGTTCAAGGGCCTCATCGGCGCCGCCCTCGCCTACGCCGACAGCCGCGTGACCACCAAGGTCGGCAAGTGAACGTCACCGCAGCGGCGAGCCCCGGTCCGGCGGCGGTGGCTCGCGTGACCACGGAGAACCGGAAGCGAGTGCGACCATGATCAGAGACACGCCCGAGGCGTGGGACGTCGTCGCGTCCGAGGAGCACTTCCAGGGCTACGTGATCAAGGTCGTCACCGACACGGTCAGGATGCCCCAGGACGAGGTCGCCGACCGCGACTACGTCGTCCACCCCGGCTCGGTCGCCGTGCTCGCGCTCGACGACCACGACCGCGTCCTGATGATCAGGCAGTACCGCCACCCCACCCGGCAGCTCATGTGGGAGCTGCCGGCCGGCATCCGCGACGTGGCGGGCGAACCGCTCGCCGACACCGCGGCCCGCGAGCTCGCCGAGGAGTCCGGCTACCGCGCCGACACCTGGCACACCCTGGTCGACCTGCGCTCCTCTCCCGGCATGACCGACGAGCGGATCAGGGTCTTCCTCGCCCGCGGCCTGAGCAGGATCCCCGACGAGGAGAACACCTTCGTCCACCGGCACGAGGAGATCGGCATGCCGGTCGAATGGGTGCCGCTGTCCGACGCGGTCGAGAAGGCGCTCATGGGAATGATCCACAATTCCCCGGCCGTGGCCGGTATCCTCGCCGCATATGCGGCTTCGGTTGAGGGATTCGCCCTGTTGCGCCCCGCCGACGCCCCGGAGGCGTGACGGAAGGACCATGTCGTGGAGGCGGTTCTCTCCAGCTACCTCGCCCATCTGGCGGTGGAGCGGGGCCTGGCTGCCAACACGCTCGCGTCCTACCGCCGTGACCTGCGGCGATACTTCGAACATCTGCAGGCGCGCGGGCGGCTGAAGCTCGACGAGGTGGGGGAGGCCGACGTCCAGGCCTTCCTCGCCGCGCTGCGCGAGGGCGACCGGGAACATCCCGCCCTCGTGGCCAGCTCGGCCGCGCGGGCCGTCTCGGCCGTACGGGGGCTCCACCGGTTCGCCCTGCGCGAAGGCGTCACGGCCCACGACCCCGCCCACGAGGTGCGCCCGCCGCGCCAGCTCCGCAGGCTGCCCAAGGCGATCGCCGTCGACGAGGTCGAACGCCTCATCGCCGCCTCCGGCCCAGACGGCGCCCCGCTCACCCTGCGCAACCGCGCCCTGCTGGAGGTCCTGTACGGCACCGGCGCCCGCATCTCAGAAGCCGTCGGCCTGGCCGTGGACGACCTCGAACCCGACCAGGTGCGGCTGCGCGGCAAGGGCGGCCGCACCCGTGTCGTCCCGCTCGGCCGCTACGCCCGCTCGGCGCTCGACGCCTACCTCGTCCGCGCCAGGCCCGGCCTGCTGGCCCACGGCCGCGGCACCCCCGGGGTCTTCCTCAACGCCCGCGGCGGCCGGCTGACCAGGCAGGGAGCCTGGGAAGTGCTCCAGGCCGCGGCCGAACGCGCCGGCCTGGCCGGCATCAGCCCGCACGTCCTGCGCCACTCCTTCGCCACCCACCTGCTCGACGGCGGCGCGGACGTCCGGGTGGTCCAGGAGCTGCTCGGCCACGCCTCCGTCACGACCACGCAGGTCTACACCCTGGTGACGGTCGACAAACTCCGCGAGGTCTACGCCGCGGCGCACCCGCGCGCCCGGCAGTGATCTATAGTCTTTTGCGCGTGCGCGGTGCCCCGGCGTGCCGCCTTGCCGCGTTTAGTGGTGACGCCATAGTGTCCGTCCGGACGGTCCGGTTCGGGATCGTCAGGGAGGTTCGAGCTGGTGACTGTGACGACCAAGGGTTCGACCCCGGGGACCCCCGACAACCCCTGGGGTGACACCAAGACCAACGCGCCTTCCAACGGCGTCAACCTGGGCCCCACCCAGCGCCCGCGACCGGTGTTCCCTGAACCGGTCCCGCCGCAGGTGCACGGCCCGGCGCGAGTGGTCGCGATGGTCAACCAGAAGGGCGGCGTCGGCAAGACGACCACCACCATCAACCTGGGCGCGGCGCTGGTCGAGTGCGGGCTGAAGGTGCTGCTGGTCGACTTCGACCCGCAGGGCGCGCTCTCGGTCGGCCTGGGCATCAACCCGCTCCAGCTCGACCTGACCGTCTACAACCTGCTGATGGACCGCGGCGTCACCGCCGAGGACGTCCTGCTGGAGACCGGCGTCGAGGGCCTCGACCTGCTGCCCAGCAACATCGACCTGTCGGCCGCCGAAGTGCAGCTCGTCACCGAGGTCGCCCGCGAGCAGGTGCTCGGCCGGGTGATCAAGCCGCTGCTGCCGCACTACGACGTCTGCCTCATCGACTGCCAGCCGTCGCTCGGCCTGCTCACCATCAACGCGCTCACCTGCGCCCACGGCGTCATGGTGCCGCTGGAGTGCGAGTTCTTCGCGCTGCGCGGCGTCGCGCTGCTCATGGACACCATCTCCAAGGTCCAGGAGCGGCTCAACGAAGACCTTGAGATCGAGGGCCTGCTCGCCACCATGTACGACGCCCGTACCCTGCACGGCCGCGAGGTGCTGGCCCGCGTGGTGGAGGCGTTCGGCGACAAGGTGTTCCACACGGTGATCAACCGTACGGTCCGCTTCCCCGACGCCACCGTCGCCGGCGAGCCGATCACCACCTTCGACCCGTCGTCCCTCGGCGCCAACGCCTACCGCGAACTGGCCCGCGAGGTGCTCTCGCGCTGGCCGGCTCCTGCGACAATGGCCAGGTGACCGCAGAGCAGACCGAGGCCCCCCAAGGCTTCCAGGTACACCTGGACGTCTTCGAAGGCCCCTTCGACCTGCTCCTCGGCCTCATCGCCAAACACAAGCTCGACATCACCGAGGTCTCGCTCTCCAAGGTCACCGACGAGTTCATCGCCTACATCCGGTCCAAGGGCCCGGAGTGGGACCTCGACCAGACCAGCCACTTCCTGCTGGTCGCGGCCACGCTGCTCGACCTGAAGGCGGCCCGGCTGCTGCCGTCCGGCGAGGTGGAGGACGAAGAGGACCTCGCGCTCCTGGAGGCCAGAGACCTGCTGTTCGCCCGGCTGCTGCAGTACAAGGCGTACAAGGAGGTCGCGAAGGTCTTCGCGGGGCGGATGGCCGAGGAGAGCCTGCGTTTCCCCCGCACGGTGTCGCTGGAGCCGCAGTTCGCCAACCTGCTGCCCGAGCTCATCCTCGGCATCGGGCCCGAGCAGCTCGCCCGCATCGCGGCCAAGGCGTTCACCCCGAAACTGCCGCCCACCGTCAGCGTCGGCCACATCTACCAGCCGCTGGCCAGCGTCAAGGAGCAGGCGGCCATCCTGGTCATGCACCTGCGCAGGCTGCGCCGGGCCACCTTCCGCGCGCTGACGGCCGACTGCGAGGGCACCTTCGAGGTCATCGCCCGCTTCCTGGCCGTGCTGGAGCTGTTCCGGGAGTCCGCGGTGACGTTCGAGCAGGTCGAGGCGCTGGGAGAGCTCCACGTGACCTGGACGGGCGCCGACGACGGCGACGTCGCGGTGGGGGACGACTACGAGGAATCCGCGGAGAAACCATCGAATGACTGACAACCCCAACCCCCTGCCGGGCCCCCGCAAGGCCCCCGACTCGGGGTCACCGCTGCCCGCCTGGATGACGCTCCCGGGCTCCCTCGTGCAGCCGTCCTCGCCGGAGGAGGCGTCCGACCTGCCCGCCGGCCCCGAATTGCCGGTCGCGCCGCCGGAGCCCTCGCCGTCGTCCGAGTCGCCGTCGTCCGAGTCGACCTTTCCCGAGTCGCCTTCCGCGGGCCCCGAGCGGCCCGCGGACACCGCCGCCGACCGGGAGGAAGACCAGCAGGACACCCCGGAGGGGGAGGCTCAGGTGGAGGGGCCCGCTCTTGAGGCGGCCCTGGAGGCCATCCTGATGGTCGTCGACGAGCCCGTCGCCGAGATCACGCTGGCCCAGGTGCTGGAGCGCCCCACCCATGAGGTCGCGGCGGCACTCAGGGGGCTGGCGGCGGAATATACGGCCGCCGGGCGGGGTTTTGATCTGCGGGAAGTCGCGGGTGGCTGGCGTTTCTACACGCGGGCCGACTGCGCGGCGCTGGTCGAGCGGTTCGTCCGCGACGGCCAGCAGACGCGGCTGACCCAGGCCGCGCTGGAGACCCTCGCGGTCGTGGCCTACCGGCAACCGGTGAGCCGCGCCCGTGTCGCCGCCGTACGCGGCGTCAACAGCGACGGCGTCATGCGGACGCTCGTCGCCAGGGGGCTGGTCGAGGAGGCCGGCACCGACCCGGAGAGCCAGGCAGTGCTCTACCGGACAAGCTCATACTTCCTGGAACGTCTGGGACTGCGGGATCTGAGCGAGCTTCCCGAGCTCGCCCCCTTCCTCCCCGACGACGTGGAGAACCTCGAGGAGACAACAAAGTGATCAACAGGCGCAGCACCCCGTCCGGTGATGGACGCGGTCGTGGACGTACCGGCGGCTCCGGCCGCGGCGGGCGTCCCGCCTTCCGCTCCGACGACAACCGCCGCGACGGCTCCGGCGGCGGCTTCGGCGGGGACGACCCCCGCCGCGACTCCCTTCGCGCCGAGCGCGGCGGCGCCCGCGCCCGCTTCGGCGACCGCGACGACCGCGCCCGCCAGGACTCCGGGTCCCGCGGCGGCGACCGCTCCGGCCGTCCCGCCTCCGGCGGCGACCGCTCCGGCCGCTCCGGCGGCGAGCGCTCCGGCTTCGGCGGTGACCGTTCGGGTCGCCCCGGTTTCGGTGGTGACCGTTCGGGTCGCCCCAGTTCCGGCGGTGACCGTTCCGGGCGTCCCGGCTTCGGTGGTGACCGTTCCGGGCGTCCTGGTTTCGGTGGTGACCGTTCCGGTCGGCCCGCTTCCGGTGGTGACCGCTTCGGCCGTTCCGGTGGTGACCGTGACGGCTACTCACGCGGCGACCGCGCGGACCGTCCGGCGCGTGACGACCGCGACGACCGCTACCAGCGCGCCGACCGGCCCGCCGGTGGCGACCGCGGCGACCGCTTCCGCGACGACCGTCCCCGCGACGACCGTCCCCGCGACGACCGTCCCCGCGACGACCGTGGTGACCGCGGCCCGCGCGGCGGCGACCGTTTCGACCGTCCGCGCGGTGAGGGCGGTTTCGACCGGCCCCGCCGTGAGGGCGGTTTCGAGCGTCCGCGTCGTGAGGGCGGGGACCGGCCGCGTGGTGAGGGCTTCGGCGGGGCTTCCCGGTCCGGCGACCGGAGCAGGTTCGGCGACGACCGGCGCGGCGGCTACGGCGGCGACCGGCGCGGCGAGCGCGGCGGTCACGCCGGTGGCGAGCGCGGCGGGTACTCGGGCGACCGTGGCGGATACTCCGGCGGCCGCAGCGGATACTCCGGCGACCGTGGTGGCAACTCCGGCCCGCGCGGCGGTTACGCCGGCGACCGTGGCGGCAGCTCCGGCGAGCGCGGTGGCTACTCGGGTGACCGTGGCGGGTTCTCCGGCGGCCGTGGCGGATCCGCCGCTGGTCGCGGCGGCTACGCGGGCGACCGGCGCGACGAGCGTGGCGGTTACGCCGGCTCCCGTGGCGGCGGGCGTCCCGTGCGTGGCGGCGACGGCGAGCGTCAGGAGCGCGGTGGCTTCCGTGCCGACCGCGGCGGGCGCAGGGACGACGCTCCCAGGTCCGCCTCCGCCGGCAACAGCCGCGCCCGTTTCGGCAGGCGCGAGGACAACCCCCGCGGGCAGCAGCCGCGCACCCCGAGGCGCGACGACGTGCAGACGCTCGGCAGCGGACGCCCGGAGGGCGGCTCCAGCAGCCCGCAGGCCAGGCGCGTCAAGGCCGCCCGCCAGCCGCTGCGCGACCGTGCCTTCTACGACGACGACTACACCGACGAGCGCGACACCACCGAGGTGCCCGGCGGCGTGCGCCTGCAGAAGGTGCTCGCCCAGGCGGGCGTGGCCAGCAGGCGCGCCTGCGAGGAGATGATCGGCGACGGCCGCGTCACGGTCAACGGCCAGGTCGTGCGCCGCTTCGGCGCCAAGGTCGACCCCGCCGCCCAGGTCATCCACGTCGACGGCAAGCGCATCCCGACCGCCCCCGACCTCGTCTACTACGCCCTCAACAAGCCGATCGGCGTAGTGTCCACCATGGACGACCCGCAGGGCCGCCCGTGCCTGGCCGACTACGTCGAGGAGCTGGCGCCCCGCCTGTTCCACGTCGGCCGGCTCGACACCGAGACCGAGGGCCTGCTGCTGCTCACCAACGACGGCGAGCTGGCCAACCGGCTGACGCACCCGAGCTACGGGGTGCAGAAGAAGTACTGGGCCAAGGTGCCGGGGCCGATCCCGCGCGACCTGGGCCGCAGGCTCAAGCAGGGCATCGAGCTGGAGGACGGCATCGCCAAGGCCGACAGCTTCGCCATCGTCCAGGAGCACGGCCAGCAGGCGCTGGTCGAGGTGGTGCTGCACGAGGGCCGCAAGCACGTCGTGCGGCGCATGCTGGAGGAGGCCGGTCACCGGGTCATCGACCTGGCCCGGATCGAGTTCGGTCCGGTGAAGCTGGGCCGCACCAAGGCCGGCACGGTCCGCGCGCTGAGCCTGAAGGAGGTCGGCGAGCTTTACGCGGCCGTGAAGCTGTAATCTGGCCGGAACGCAGGGGCCCGTGCGCATCTCCGCACGGGCTCTCCCGCTATGGAAGGGGAAAAGGGCTCATGGTGCGGGCGATCCGCGGGGCGATCCAGGTGGATGCCGACGACCGCGACTCGATCATCCAAGGGACGACCGAGCTGGTCCAGGCGATCATGGAGCGCAACAGCCTGACCACCGACGACGTGATCAGCGTGCTGTTCACCGCCACCCCCGACCTGAAGTCCGAGTTCCCCGCCCTCGCGGCGCGCAAGCTGGGTTTCCACGACGTGCCGCTGATCTGCTGCACCGAGATCGACGTGCCGGGGGCGCTGCCGCGCGTGGTGCGCCTGATGGCGCATGTGGAGACCGACCGTCCGCGGGCAGAGATGCAGCATGTGTATCTGCGGGGCGCGGTGGCGCTGCGGCAGGACATCGCCCAGTAGGCGACCGGCGTGAGCCGGATCGTCGTGCGGCACGTGCCTGACGGACACGGCAGGCAACACTCTCACTAGCCCGATAAATCAGGACATCGATATGGCCTCGGAACTCCGTACCGTGCTCGTCGTCGGCACCGGTCTCATCGGCACCTCGGCGGCCCTGGCGCTGCGCAAGCACGACGTTCGCGTGCTGCTCGCCGACCGCGACCCGGCCGCCGTCCGGCTGGCCAGGGAACTGGGCGCGGGCGAGGAGTGGGAGCCGGAGCGGCTGCCCGCCGGGCAGGTCGACCTGGCGGTCATCGCGGTGCCCCCGGCGTACGTGGCCGACGAGCTGCTGAAGCTGCAGAGCCGCGGCACGGCCCGCTTCTACACCGACGTCGCCAGCGTCAAGGCCGAGCCCATCCGCATGGCCGCGCGGCTCGGCTGCGACCTGACGACCTACGTCGCCTCCCACCCGCTGGCCGGGCGGGAGAAGTCCGGTCCGGGCGCGGCCAGGGCCGACCTGTTCCTCGGCCGGCCGTGGGCGCTGTGCCCGACCGGCGAGGCCGCCGACGAGGCCAGGGCGGCGGTGCTCCAGCTGGTCGAGCTGTGCGGCGCCAACCCCGTCGAGGTGGGCGCGGAGGAGCACGACCGGGCGGTCGCCGTCGTCTCGCACGCCCCCCACGTCGCCGCCTCGGCCGTGGCGGCCCGTCTGGCCGACGCCACCGAGGTCGCGCTCGGCCTGGCCGGGCAGGGGGTGCGCGACGTGACCAGGATCGCGGGCGGCGACCCCGGGCTCTGGCTCGGCATCCTGTCGGGCAACGCGACCCCGGTCGCCGAGGTGCTGGAGGCGGTCTCCCGCGACCTGGCCGAGGCCGCGACCGCGCTGCGCTCCCTGGCCGAGGGCGACGGCACCGCGAGCGGCGACCTCACCCAGCTGCTCAAGCGCGGCGTCGCCGGGCACGGGCGCATCCCGGGCAAGCACGGCGGCCCCGCTCCCGCGTACGTGGTCGTCCAGGTGGTCATCGGCGACCGTCCCGGGCAGCTCGCGCGGCTGTTCCAGGTGTGCGACGAGGTCGGCGTCAACGTCGAGGACGTGCGGCTGGAGCACGCGCCCGGCCTGCCCCTGGGCATCGCCGAGCTGTGGGTCCAGCCGGATGCGGCCTCCCCGCTCGCCGACGCCCTGCGCGAACGCGGCTGGCAGGTCCCCTGACGTCCTCCGACCGGGGGACATCGAGCACGAAGCGACGGGCGGGCGCCGAGCGCCGCCCACGGCGTCAGTCGGCCGTGCGTTCCAGTCTGCGGCGGGCCCGTTCCACGGCGACCGGCAGCCCGCGCCGGGCGGCCAGGGCCCTGGGCAGCCGCCGCACGGCGGTGCGCAGCCCTTCCCGGCCCGCCGGACCGCCCAGCAGCGCCTCCAGGGACCGGCGCGCCACCACCGGCCAGGGACGGCGCAGCACGGCGGTCAGCACGGCGTTGCGCGCCGCCAGCGCCTGCCTGCCGCGCGGGTCGCGGGCGGGGGAGGGGTGGTGGTGGGCGACGACGTCGTCCACGTAGGCCAGCCCCCAGCCGCGCGCGGCCAGGTCCACGGCCAGCCGCTCCTCCTCGCCGAAGAAGAAGATCACGTCGTCGAAGCCGCCCGCCTCCAGGAACGCCTCCCTGCGCACGACGGCCCCGCAGGCCAGGAAGCCCAGCACGCTCGGCCCCGGCAGGTCGTCCTCGACGCCGAGCGGGGAGTCGCGCATCGCCTCCGACGCCGCGTCCAGCCGCTCCTGCGGCCCGACCAGCACGCGCGCGCCCAGCACGGCCAGGCGGGGATGGGCGTCCAGCACGTCGGCGGCCAGCTCCAGGGCGCCGGGCGCCCACCAGGAGTCGTCGTCGGCGAAGGCGACGTAGGGGGTCTCGGCCAGGCGCACGCCGACGTTGCGGCCCGGCGCGCCCAGATTGGCCCCCGCCTCGACCACCTGGACGTCGGGGAAGTGCTTGCGGACGAACCCGGCGGTCCCGTCGGAGGAGCCGTTGTCGACGAGGATCACCGGCCTCGGGTGGCGGGGGATCGTCCGGGCCAGCGTTCTGACCCGGTCCCTGGTGGCCACCACGACCGTGACCCGCGCTCGGTTCGTCTCCGTCACGCCGCACCTCCTTACCCGGGCGGACGCTCTTACTCCTGGCCGGCGGCATTGACGGCGGGGGCGGAGGAGGCGTACAAAGGTCGGTAACAGCGTTACCGAGAAGAAACGGTGTTACTCACATGGCGGTCACCGCGTACCGGCAAGCCCAGCAGGAAGGCCAGAGCGTGGTCAGGACGGCCATCCTCGACGCCGCCAAACACCTGCTCGTCGCCGAGGGCCCGGCGGCGCTCACCGTCCGGCGCATCTCCGGCGAGGTCGGCTGCTCCACGAAGGTGATCTACACCCTCTTCGGCGGCAAGGACGGCCTCAGCGAGGCGCTGTGGCTGGAGGGCTTCGCCCGGCTGGAGGCGCGCCTGCTGGCCGTCCCCGCCCAGGACGACCCGCTCCCGGCGCTGCACGCGGGCCTGGCGGCCTACCGCGAGTACGCGCTGGACGAGCCCGACTACTACCGGGTCATGTTCCAGAACGCGATGCACGGCTTCCAGCCCGCCCCCGACGCGGTCGCGGCCGGCCGGCGGACCTTCGACATCCTGGTCGAGGCCGTGGCCACCTGCCTGGAGGCCGGACGGCTGCGCGGGGCCGCCGCCGGCGAGATAGCCGACGTGCTGTGGATGGCGATCCACGGCGCGGTGAGCCTGGAGATCTCCGGCTTCTTCGACAGCGCCGAGGCGGAGCGGCGCTACCGGCTGCTCTACACCTCCGTGCTCACGCCGTTCCTGACCTGAGAGGAAGCGCACGATGACCAGCACCCCCTTCCGCAACGGCTTCGCACCCGCGACGGAGGAGATCACGGCCTTCGACCTGGAGGTCACCGGCCGCATCCCCGCCGAGCTCGACGGCCGCTACCTGCGCAACGGCCCCAACCCGCTCAGCCTCGACGACCCGGCCGCCACCCACCTGTTCATGGGGGAGGGCATGGTCCACGGCGTGCGGCTGCGCGGCGGGCGGGCCGAGTGGTACCGCAACCGGTGGGTGCGCAACGCCGAGGTGGCCCGCCGGCTGGGCGAGCCGCCGGCGCCGGGCCCGGTGCACGCGGGCATGGACTTCGCGGCCAACACGCACGTCATCGGCATCGCCGGGCGCACGTTCGCGACCGTCGAGGCGGGCGGGCTGCCGTACGAGCTGAGTTACGAGCTCGACACGGTCGGCGCGTGCGACTTCGTCGGCGGCCTGCCCGGCGGGTACGCCGCCCACACCCACCTCGACCCGGTCACCGGCGAGCTGCACGCGATGGCCTACTTCGCCGGCTGGGACCACCACCAGCACATCGTGATCGACCCCAAGGGCGTGGTGGCCCAGGTCAGGGACATCCCGGTCGCCGACCGCCCGATGCTGCACGACTTCGCGCTGACCCGCCGGTACGTCGTGATCTACGACCTGCCGGTCACGCTCAGCATGGCCCACGCCGAGCGCGGCGCGCCGCTGCCGTACGCGTGGGACGACGCCCGGCCCGCCCGGCTCGGCCTGCTCTCCCGCGAGACCGGCGACGTGCAGTGGGTGGCGATCGACCCCTGCTGGGTCTTCCACACCCTCAACGCCTACGACGACGGCGACCAGGTCGTGGTGGACGTCGTCCGCTACCCCAAGCGGTTCGTGGACGCCCGGCTCGACCTGGGCGGCGCGCCCACGCTCGACCGGTGGCGCATCGACCCCGGCGCGGGCCGGGTCACCACCACCCGCCTGGACGACCGCCCCCAGGAGTTCCCCCGCATCGACGAGCGCCGCACCGGCAGCCCGTACCGCTACGGCTACACCTCGGCCGCCGCCGACCTGCACGACGCGATCTACCCGGCCGCCGAGCTGGAGGACCTGCCGGACGAGGCGTTCGACAACACGCTCATCAAGCACGACCTGGAACGCGGCACGCAGGAGGCGCGGCGGTTCGGGCGCGGCGCGTACGTGGGGGAGCCGGTCTTCGTGCCCTCCGGCGCCGCCGAGGACGACGGCTACCTGCTCACCTACGTCAACGACCCGGCCAGGGGAGCGGCCGACCTGGTGATCCTGTCGGCCCAGGACTTCACCGGCGAGCCGGTCGCGGTCGTGCACCTGCCCGCCAGGGTCCCGCTCGGCTTCCACGGGAGCTGGATCGCGGACTGACCGGAGGCGGTAGCCTCTTCAGGTTGGGGAAACACACGTGAAGAGGGAGAGGCCGTGTCCGGTCTGGTCGTCGCCATGGACGGTCCTTCGGGGTCGGGCAAGTCGAGCGTGTCGCGCGGGGTCGCCCGTGCGCTGGGCCTGCGTTACCTCGACACCGGGGCCATGTACCGGGCGATGACGTGGTGGATGCTCCGGCAGGGCGTCGACCTGGCCGATCCCGAGGCGATCGCGGCCCGTTGCGGCGAGCCGTCCATCGTCTCCGGCACCGACCCCGACGGGCCGACGATCCTGGTCGACGGCGTCGACGTGGGCGGCCCCATCCGGGAGGCCGAGGTGACCGGCGCGGTCTCCGCCGTGGCCGCCGTCCCCGAGGTGCGCAGGCGGCTGGTCGCGCTGCAGCGGGAGATCGCCGGCGCCGGTGACATCGTGGTCGAGGGCCGCGACATCGGCAAGGTCGTCTGCCCCGACGCGCCCGTCAAGGTCTACCTGACGGCCAGCGCCGAGGCCCGTGCCCGCCGCAGGAGCGCCGAGCTGGCCGGCTCCACGGTGGAGGCGCAGCAGGCCGCCATGGAGCGGCGTGACACCCTGGACTCGACACGTAAGACGGACCCACTCTCGATGGCGGATGGCGCCGTCGAGCTCGACACCACCGCGCTGAACCTCGAAGAGGTCATCGCGGAGGTGCTGAGGCTGGTCAAGGAGCGCACCTGACCTCCAGGTGCGGTACTCACCTAAGGATGAACAAGCATGTCAACGGGGGATTGGGTCGAGGCTGACCTCGACGAGCTGGAAGTCACCGAGCACGGCGACACCACGCCGCTGCCGGTCGTGGCCATCGTGGGCCGCCCCAACGTGGGCAAGTCCACGCTGGTCAACCGCATCATCGGCCGCCGCGAGGCAGTCGTGGAGGACGTGCCGGGCGTCACCCGCGACCGCGTCACCTACGACGCCAACTGGCGCGGCCGCCGCTTCACCGTCGTCGACACCGGTGGCTGGGACCCCGACGCCACCGGCATGAACCTGCGCATCGCCGAGCAGGCCCAGGTCGCCGTCGAGCTGGCCGACGTGATCGTGTTCGTGGTCGACGCCACCGTGGGCGCCACCGACGCCGACGAGATCGTGGGCGCGGTGCTGCGCCAGTCGGGCAAGCCGGTGCTGCTGGCCGCCAACAAGGTCGACAACCAGCAGCTGGAGCTGGAGGCCGCCGCGCTGTGGGCGCTCGGCCTGGGCGAGCCCTACCCGGTCTCGGCGCTGCACGGCCGCTCCAGCGGCGACCTGCTCGACGTGGTGCTCGACGCGCTGCCCGAGACGCCGCAGGTGACCTTCGGCGGCGAGCGCGGCCCGGCCCGCGTGGCGCTGCTCGGCAAGCCCAACGTGGGCAAGTCCTCGCTGCTCAACAAGCTGGCGGGCGAGGAGCGGGTGCTGGTCGACCCGATGGCGGGCACCACCCGCGACCCGGTCGACGAGCTGATCGAGCTGGGCGGGCGCACCTGGCGCTTCGTCGACACCGCCGGCATCCGGCGGCGCGACCGCGAGCTGCAGGGCGCCGACTTCTACGCGGCCATGCGCACCCGCGCCGCCCTGGAGCGCTCGGAGGTGGCGATCGTGCTGATCGACGCCAGCGAGCCGCTCACCGAGCAGGACCTGCGGATCATCGGCCTGGTGATCGAGTCGGGGCGGGCCATGGTGGTGGCGTTCAACAAGTGGGACCTCGTCGACGAAGACCGCCGCTACTACCTGGAGAAGGAGATCGACCGGCAGCTCGTGCGCACCCCGTGGGCGCTGCGGGTGAACATCTCCGCCAAGACCGGCCGCCACATGGACCGGCTGGTTCCGGCGCTGGAGAAGGCGCTCGACTCCTGGTCCACCCGGGTGCCGACGGCGCGGCTCAACGCGTTCCTCACCGAGCTGGTGCACGCGACGCCGCCGCCCGTCCGGGGTGGCAAGCAGCCGAAGATCCTGTTCGCCACGCAGGCGTCGGTCGAGCCGCCCAAGTTCGTGCTGTTCACCTCCGGCTGGCTGGAGGACACCTACCGGCGCTTCATCGAGCGGCGCATCCGCGAGGAGTTCGGGTTCGCCGGGTCGCCGATCGACGTCACGATGAAGATCCGCGAGAAGCGCCCCAAGAAGGACAAGTAGCGGTGTTGCCGTATCATCTACGGCAACACGTGGACGGAGACGAGTAGCCAGCGGGCCGCACGGGCCCAGAGAGCCGCCGGCAGCTGTGAAGGCGGTCCCGTGTCCGCTGGTGAAGACACTCCCGAGTGCGGGGAGGAAATGCCCCGCCGGCCTGACCCCCGTCATCGGGTCGTGGAGGCCGCCCCTCGCGGGCGGCGAAAGTGCGGTGGCACCGGGAGCTCCCTTCTCCCCCGCACTCCCAAGGGGTCATGCATTTCCTGCAGAGGAGCTGTAATGATCTCTCGTGTCCTGTCGGCGTCGCTCGCTGAGCACGCCGGCCGACGAGTGACGATCGCCGGCTGGGTCCATCGCCGCCGGCACCTGAAATCCGTCTCCTTCCTGGTCGTACGCGACCGTGCCGGGCTGGCCCAGGTGGTCAGCGCGGACGGGGAGCTGCCGCCGGAGGAGAGCGTCGTCCGGGTCACCGGCACCGTGACCCCGGCCGGGCAGGCGCCGGGCGGGGTCGAGCTGACCGGCCCGGAGATCGAGGTCCTGACCGAGCCCGCCCAGGCGCCGCCGTTCGACCTCTACCGGCCGGTCGTTGCCGCGACGCTGCCGACCGTCCTCGACCACGCGCCCGTCGCGCTGCGGCATCCGCTGCTGCGGGCGCCGCTGGAGATCTCGGCGGCGAGCGTGGCCGGGTTCCGCGAGACGCTGGACGGCCTCGGCTTCACCGAGATCCACACGCCCAAGATCGTGGCCTCGGCCACCGAGTCCGGCGCGAACGTCTTCGGCATCGACTACTTCGGCCGCCGCGCCTACCTCGCGCAGTCGCCGCAGTTCTACAAGCAGACGATGGTCGGGGTGTTCGAGCGGGTCTACGAGGTCGGGCCGGTCTTCCGCGCCGAGCCGCACGACACCGTCCGCCACCTGGCCCAGTACACCAGCCTCGACGCCGAGCTGGGGTTCATCGCCGACCATCGGGACGTGATGGCCGTGCTGCGGGAGGTCGTCGCCGGCATGGTCGAGTCGGTGCGCCGCCGGGCCGTCTCCGCCGTCGAGGTGACGGGGGCCGTGCTGCCCGCCGTGCCCGCCGAGATCCCGGCCGTGCACTTCACCGAGGCCCAGCGGCTGACCGGCGAGGACGAGCCCGACCTGTCACCGGCCCAGGAACGGTGGTTGTCGGACTGGGCGCTGCGCGAGCACGGGTCGGAGTTCCTGTTCGTCACCGGCTACCCGATGTCCAAGCGGCCGTTCTACACCCATCCCGACCCGGCCAGACCGGGCTACTCCAACGGCTTCGACCTGCTGTTCAGGGGCCTGGAGCTGGTCACCGGCGGCCAGCGCCTGCACCGGTACGACGACTACGTCCAGGCCCTGGACGGGGACGTGGCGCCGTACGAGGGCTACCTCCAGGCGTTCCGGTACGGGATGCCGCCGCACGGCGGGTTCGCCCTCGGCCTGGAACGCTGGACGGCCCGGCTGACCGGCGCCGCCAACATCCGCCAGACCACCGCCTTCCCCCGCGACCTGCACCGCCTGTCGCCCTGACCGGCGGCGCCACCTGATCCGCGGTCAGAGTTCGGGGTCGGGGGCGGCGTCCGCGAGGGCGGGCGCCGCCTCCGGCAGGGCGCGGCGCGGCATGAGCAGCGCCACCGCCGCCCCCAGCAGGCAGACGAACGCCGTGAGCAGGAACATCTCGGTGTACTCGACGTGCAGGGCGGCGTCGACCTGGGCCAGGTAGTCGGCCAGCCGCCGCTGGTAGGTCTGCGCGTCCACGCCGAACGGCAGCGGTGTGTCCAGGTGAGCGGTCAGCGACTGGAACCGGTGGAACCCCCACGCCGACACGCCCGCCACGCCGACGAGCATGCCCATCATCCTGGCCACCACGACCGCCGCCGAGGCCACGCCGTGCTGGACGGCCGGGCTCACCCGCAGGACCGCCGACGAGACCGGCGCGATCACCAGGCCGAGGCCGAGCCCCGCCACGACCAGGTCGGCGTCCACGGCCAGGCCCGCTCCGGCCAGGTCGAGCGGCCAGCGGCTCATCAGCCAGTAACCGGCCGCGGCGATCAGCAGGCCGGGCACCGCCACCGCGCGTTCGCCGGCCCGCCTAGCCAGCACGCCGCCGAGCAGCGCCCCCACGGCCAGCGCGCCGAGGAACCGGGCCAGGACCAGCGCCGCGCCCAGGGCGTCCTGGTCCAGCAGCGTCTGGGCGGCGAACTGCACGAACACCATCGTCACCAGCAGCGCCGCGCCCGCCAGGAAGCTCACGCCCAGCGTCGCCAGCAGCGGCGACTTGCGGGCGGCCGACAGGTCGAGCAGCCGGACGGGGGAGCGGATCTCCCACCAGACGAAGACGCCGCCCGCCACCGCCCCGGCCGCGATCACCGGCGGCCCCCACGGCGGCAGCACGGTCGTGGCCGGGTCGGGGTTGTACAGGCCGACGACCAGGAGGGCCAGCGCCAGCGCCAGCAGCGCGCCGCCGACGACGTCGACACGGGCCGTGCCGGACGGCGGCCGGGCCGGGACCGTGCGCTGTACGGCGACGGCGGCCAGGGCGGCGAGGGGCACGTTGACCCAGAAGATGGCGTGCCAGCCGCCCAGCTCCACGCCCGCCACGGCGACCGGCGGGACCAGCGCCAGCACGCCGCCGTACAGGGGGCCGAGGGCGCTGCCCAGCTCCTGCGCCGCGCCCACCGCGCCCAGCGCGAGCGGCCGGTCGCGCTCCTCCCACAGGTCGCCGATCAGCGCCATCGTGATCGGCAGCAGCGCCCCGCCCGCCACGCCCTGCACCGTACGGCCCGACACCACCATCGCCTCACCGGCCGCCAGCGCGGTCAGCACCGAGCCGAGCGCGAACGCCGCCAGGCAGGCGTGGATCAGCGGCCGCCGGCCGTAACGGTCGGAGAGCTGGCCGAGCAGCGGCATCGCGGCGACGTAGCCGAGCAGGAACCCGGTGACGACCGGTGTGACCCGCTCCAGGTGGTTCTGCGGCACGCCGACGTCGTGGGCGATGTCCATCAGGACCGTCACGACCACGTAGGCGTCGAGCGCGGCCAGCAGCACGACCGCGCCGCCCGCGCCGAGCGCGACCCGGCGGGCGCGGTCCGCCGGGACGTTCCGGCTCACCCGGCTCATCCGGACGGGGGCGGCGTGATCGTGACCGGCGTGTCGTAGTCGCTGAACGTCACCGTCACCGTGCCGTTCTGCAGCGGCAGGCTCGCCTTGGTGAGCCTGCCGGTGGCCTTGTCGATCCAGACCTTGCCGTTGACGCCCTGCGTGACGCCCGGGACGATCTGCCCGACGACCTGCCCGGAGAACGTCGTGGCCACCCGGTAGGAGCCGTCCTCGACCGCCTCCACCTTGGGGTCGGTCGCCGAGGCGAGCAGCTGCGCGATGCCCTTGGCCGGGTCGAGGATCACCGACGGGTCGTAGAACTGGGCGAGCTGCTGCCTGGTCATCGTCTGGAAGCCGCCGGTCGGCCCCTTGAAGTGCACGGTGTCGCCGATCAGGGCGAAGGTGATCTCCTGCAGGGTGCCCAGCACCTCCAGCGTGATCGTGCCGTCGGCGTCGCCCGCCGCGGTGAGCCTGCCGTCGGCCTTCTTGAGCGGCACGTTGGGCTTGCCCTCCGTGGCGATCGAGAAACCGGCCGACCTGACGGCCTTCATGGCCTCCGCGGACTTCTTCATCACCGCCGGCCCGGCGGGGAGCTCGTCACCCCCGCCGCCCCCCGCGGAGCAGGCCGGCATCAGCGCGAGCACGACAACGATCAGCAGCTTTCGGAGCATGAGCGGATCGTAGCGAGCGCCCGGGAACGCCGGTGAGCCGTCACCGATATCGGTTGGGCCTCAGCGCAGCTTCTTCAGGTGGTCGACGATGGGCCCGAACGCCTGCTCCAGCGCCTCCAGCTGGTCGTCGGTGAGCCGGTCGACGAAATGCTCGCGCACGCTCGCGACGTGGTCGGGCGCCACCCGCTGGATCGTCGCCCAGCCCTCGTCGGTCAGGACGGCGAACGTGCCGCGCCGGTCGTCGCGGCAGTCTTCCCTGGTGACCAGCCCTTTGGCCTCCATGCGCGAGATCTGGTGCGACAGCCTGCTGCGCGACTGGATCGTGGCGTCGGCCAGGTCGCTCATCCGCATGCGCCGCTCGGGGCTCTCGGAGAGGTTGACCAGGATCTCGTAGTCGTTCAGCGAGAGCTGGTGCTCCTGCAGCTCGCGGTCGAGGCGGTGCATGAGCAACTTGTGCAGCGCGAGATGCGTACGCCAGGCACGCTGTTCGGCGGGGGAAAGCCAGCGGGGCGCGCTCATGATCCCCAATCTATCGCACGCCCCCGACGATGCGGCTACCTGCGGGGGGCCGCCGCGCAGGGCCGCCGTACAGTGATCTGATGGAGGAGAAGTCGGGGGAGAGCCTGGCGACCGTGCTGGTCGCGGGCGCCGCGAACCTGACCATCGCCCTGGCCAAGCTCGTCGCGGGGCTGATCGGCGGCTCGGCCGCGATGTTGTCCGAGGCGGCCCACTCGGCCGCCGACACGATGACCGAGCTGCTGCTGCTGGTCTCCGTTCGCCGGGCGGGCAAGCCGCCCGACGAGCGCCACCCGTTCGGCTACGGCAAGGCGGGGTTCTTCTGGGCGATGATGGCGGCGGTCGCGACGCTGGTCGGCGGGGCGGGGTTCTCCGTCACCCACGGGCTGCACGAGATCAGCCACGGCGAGCAGCTGGGCAACCTCACGCCGTCCTACATCGTGCTGGCCGTCTCGTTCGTGATCGAGGGCATCTCGTTCACGAAGGCGTACTCGCAGTTGCGGGCCCAGGCCGGCCGGTACAAGGTGCGTCCGGCGCGGCTGGTGCGGATCACGTCCGACACCGCGCTCAAGGCCGTGCTGTTCGAGGACGCCGCCGCGCTGGTGGGCCTGGTGATCGCGGCGCTCGGGCTGCTCGGCTCCCAGTGGTCCGGCTCGGCCTTGTGGGACGGCGCGGCCTCGGTCGCCATCGGCCTGCTCCTGCTGGTGGTCGCGCTCATCCTGATCCAGTCGAACCTGTCGCTGCTGATCGGCCAGGCCGCCCCCAGGCAGATCGAGGTCGGCATCCGCGCGGTGCTGCTGGCCCAGCCCGAGGTGGACGACGTGGTCGAGCTGCTGACGATGATGATCGGGCCGGGCTCCATCATGGTCGCCGCCAAGATCGACTTCCGGGACGAGGCGAGCGCGGCGGGCGTGGAGATCGCCTGCGACGAGATCGACCGGCGGCTGCGCGACCGCTTCTCCGGCGTCACCCTGGTCTTCCTCGACCCCACCCCGACCCGCCGCCGCTAGCCGGGCCCTCACAGGGACGGGACGGGAATCCGCTCGGCCGGCGTGTCGGTGACGACGGCGACCCTGATGTCCGGGGCGGCCCGCCACTCCAGCAGGTGGCCGACCGGCAGCGGGTCGACGCCGGTCGTGCGCAGCTCGTCCAGGGTGAGCTCGCCGCGTTTGACCAGGGCCTCCTTGCGGGTCCAGTGGCGGATCAGGTCGTCGTTGCCGGTCACCAGGGCGCGTTCGGCGGGGGTGAGCGCGTGGTCGGCCAGGCCCTCGTTCAGCGGGCCCGGCGGCACGTGCTCGGCGTCCACGCCGACCCGGCCGGGGCCGGCCGCGGCGCACACGTAGCCGCGGGTGTGGCTGAAGCTCACGCCCAGACCCGGAGCCTCGCGGATGTACGGCCTGCCGTGGCCGGGGCCGTGCACCTCGCAGTGCTGCAGCAGGGTCAGCCCCTCCGGCGGGACATCCAGCACGGCCGCGGCGCACAGGCGGACGAGCAGGTGGGCCGCGACGAAACAGGCCCGGTCGGCGGGGAAGACGAACCGGTCGGCGCGTTCGCGCTCGGCCTCGGTCAGCCACGTCTCGGGGGCGCGCACCTCTTCGGGGCGGCCGCCCATCGCCAGGGGGACGATCGTCAGTCCTTCTTCTTCGCCGCGGGGTCGTCGAGCTTGTACTGGTCCTCCGAGGCCGCGCCGAGCACGGTCACGTCCTGGACCTTCCAGGCGCCCTTCTGCTTCACAAGCGTGATCTTAAGGTGCGAATCCTTCACCGAGCGAATCGCCTGCGCGGTGTTCACCTGCTGGTCCACGACGACGATGGCGTGCGCGGTGGCCTCGTCGGCGTCGGCCAGGTAGACCTCGCGGACCTTGGCCTGGGAGACGGCCTTGAGCTTGACGATCACCTGGGACATCGCGCCGCCGAACGCCGCGTCGTAGGTGGCCTGGAAGTCGCCCGTAGCCTGGGCGGACAGGGTCGAGCGGGTGCTCTGGAGGTCCTTGTAGTCGTAGCTGAGCAGGGCCTGGCTGAAGGCGCTCGCGGCGCCGGAGACCTCCAGGCGCAGGGCGCGTTCGTTCTCCAGGCGGGCCAGCGCGTCCCGGGCCCGGGACGCGTCGAGCCACTGCAGCACGGCCGTGGCGGCGACGGCCGCGGCCAGCATCGCCGCCAGCGCGCCGAGCACCCGTGCCCGCGTGAACCGCCCGCCCACCGCTCGCCCCGACGCCGGCCCGCCGTCCGCGACCTCGGTGGGGGCTTCGGGAGGTGCCTCGGTGTCCGGGGTGGCGGGGGCGGTGAGGTGGTGGTCGGTGGTCATGATGACTCCTCACGGCGGCGGGCTGCCCGGCCCGCCGCGATCCAGCCCACGATGCCACCGCTCACCACGACGGCGAGGAAGATCGCGACAATCAGCGGCGTGGGGCTCGGTGGGGTACGGGACGCGTCGCCGGCGGCGGCCACGCTGCTCGACGACTCCGGGGACGGCGGTTCGGATGCGTCGGGCTTCTTCCTCCCGGCCTTCGGGCTTTCGCCGTCCGGCCCGCCGGTGTCCCGGGCCGCCCTGGAGGTCTCCGGAGTGGCCCTGGAGAGGTCCGGGGTGGTGGTGGAGGTTTCCTGGGTGGTGCCGGCCGGGGGGTGTGAGGGGCAGGCGGCGAGCCGGGGGACGCGGGGCGGGCCGACGGGGCCCGCGTACTCCTCGGCAGGAGCAGGGCCGCCGGGCACGCTGAAGATGAACGACGCCTTGCCGTACACCGTGTCCCCCTGCCGATCGCTGATGTCGTCGGCCAGGCTCAGCGCGGTCGGCACCACGCTCAGCAGGTGGTGCACGTCCTTCTCGGTCGCGGCGGAGAAGACCGGCCGGTGCGGCAGCCCGGCGGCGGTCAGCAGGCAGGAGAACCCGGGCCTGGACCTCCTGATCGCCGCGTCGAGCCGGGCGAACACGCCGGGCCCCTGGTCGAGGAAGGCGTTCAGGTCCGTGCGCGAGGCCCGCAGCGAGCCCGTGACCGCGCTCAGGTCCGTGATGCCGGCGGCCAGCCGGTCCTTGCGGCCGGCCAGCGTGTGGGTGAGCCGGGTGAGCTGCACCGACAGGTCGTCGAGGGTCCGGGAGTCGTCGGCCAGGGCGCCGGTCAGGTCGTGGGTGTTCTCGATGACGGTCCTGATCGCGGGGGCGCGGCCGTCCAGGGCGGTGGCCAGCTCGTGGGTGATCGTCTCGGCGTCGCCGGCGGGCACCGCGTCGAGCAGCCTGCCCACGCCCTCGAACAGCTTGCGGTAGTCCAGCGGCACGGTGGTCCGCGACAGCGGGATGGTGTCGCCGGGCGCGAGGGAGACCCCGCCCACGCCGGCGGCGGGCGGCGACAGCTCCACGTACGGCTCCCCGACCGCGGACTTGCGGCGCACCTCGGCCGTGCTGCCCTTGGGCAGCCTGATCTCCTTGTCGATGTCCAGCCCGACGACGATCTTCCCCGGCGCCAGCCGCACGTCGCCGATCCTGCCGACCCGCACCCCCAGGTACGCCACGTCGAAGCCGCGGACGAGCCCGGGGGAGGAGGCGAACTCGGCCGACACCCGGTACGGCCGCTCGATCACGTCGAGCCGGATGATCGTGCTGAACGCCCAGATCGTCATGACCACGCCGAGCAGCACGAAGAAGCCGACGTTCAGGTGCACCCGGTTCCTCATCGCGGCGGCTCCCACAGCAGGCGGAAGTCGCTCAGCCGGTCGGCGGCCTTCCTCGCGGCATCGGCCCCCTTGTGCCCCTTGTTCCCGAGCGGGTTCCCGGGCAGCAGCAGGCCCTTCAGCCAGACGTAGATCAGTACCTGCCCGTTGACCGTGATCGGCGGCGCGTCGATGAACGCCTGGATCCGCGCCACCAGCCCCTTGAGGTCGTCCTTGCCCCGCTGCATGGCCGAGGAGACGGCCTCCAGCTCGCGCAGCAGCGTGCGCAGCCGGGCCGCGTGCCGCGGGTACACGGTGAGGTTGGCCTCCCTGGCCAGCTCGGTCAGCGCCGCGACGGCCCGCTTGACGTGCTTGCGGCCGTGCGCGACGCGGCTGGTGGCGGCGGCCAGGACGCCGGGCAGCCGGTCCAGCTCGTCGCTGCCCTTGGCGAGGTCGTCGCCCAGTCCGGCCAGCGCGTCGATGCCGGTCGCCAGGTCCCGCCGGGCCGCGGCGTAGGCGTCGGTGACCTCGGCGGTCCGCCGGATCAGCTGGTTGACGTCGGCGCCCTGGCCGGCGAACGCGGTCGAGGCGGCGTCCAGGATCGCGTTGACGTCCTGGGCGCCGAGCGCCTCGACGAGCGGCCCGGCCTTGGCGGTGACCTGCTCGATGTCCGGTTCGACCGAGGTGTCGGCGATCGTGGCCCCGTCCGCCAGGTACGGGCCGGTGGCCAGGTCCCGGCCCGCCGGCGGGCTGAGCAGGACGTAGTTCTCACCCAGCACGGACGTCTTGGCCACGGTCGCGGTGCTGCCCACGGGCACCCGGTGCGCGGACCGGATCGACATCGTCACCCTGGCCCGGTAGCCCTCCAGCCGGATGCCGGTCACCGTGCCCACCCGGACGTCGGCGATCTGCACGCTGTGCCCGGCCACCAGGCTCTGGACGTCGTCGAAGGCGGCGTTCAGCGTCAGGTCGCCGGTGGTCGCGCCGAGCGTGCGCAACGAGCAGGACGCGGTGACGGCGAGCGCGAGCAGCGCGGCCAGCAGGCGGGCCCTCATCGCGTGGCCTTCTTCCGCTCGAAGGGACAGTTGCTCAGACCGGCCGGCAGGCACGGCACCTCGCCCAGGTTCAGCGCCTGGAACAGCGGCGTCAGCCAGGTCCTGGTCATCGCGTTCAGCACGACCCGGATCTTCAGCACGTGCCGGTCCCGGTCCCAGGAGTCGATCAGCACGTCGGCCAGGTCGGCCGCGCCCTTGACCGCCCGCGCCATGGACTCGCTGTTGGCCCGGACCGTCAGCACCAGCTCGGCCAGCGTGCTCGCGGCCCGCGGCAGGCGTTCTGAGTAGGCCTCGATGATCAGGTCGCCGCGCCGGACGAAGCCCGCCATGTCCGCGACGAAGCCGCGCAGGCGCTGCCGTTCCTCGGCCAGGATCGCGCCGGCCTCGGCGAAGGAGTCGATCGCGCCGGTCACCTGGTCCTGCCGCCTGTTGAGGCCGGTGGCGAGCCGGTTCAGGCCCTTGGCCAGGGCGATGAGCTGCTCGTCCTGGCGGGCCAGGGTGTCGGTGAGCCGGGCGGTGCCGGCGATCGCGTCGTTGATCGTCCGGCCGCGTCCCCGCAGGCCGTCGGCCAGATTGCCGGCCACGTCGCCCAGCTTCTCGCCGTCGAGGGCGTCGGTGAGCCTGGTGAAGGCGGCCAGCGCGTCGTCGATCTCCACGGGCAGGTCGGTGCGCTCCAGCGGGATGACGGCGCCGGGCTCGATCCGCCGGTCGCCCGGCTTCCACGGCGGGTACAGCACGACGTTGCGCTCGCCCAGCGTGTTCTGCGGCGCGACCACGGCCTTGACCTCGGCCGGCAGCGGCACCTCGCGGTCGACCAGCAGCTCGACCCGTACCTGGCCGCCGTCGATGCGGATCTTCTCCACGCGTCCGGCGTCCAGCCCCATGACCTTGACGCGGGCCTGCTCGTACAGGGAGGGCGTCTTGCGGAAGACCGCCACCAGCCGGTACGGCTGCTCACCCAGCACCGAGCACCCGCCGCTCGCCGCCAGCAGCGCCCCGGCCAGCAGGACCGGGAGGAGTCGTCTCATCGGTCGCCCTTCCTGTCCTTGGCGACGGCGGCCAGCACCTCGGGGTCGATCGGGCCGAGTCCCGTGGCGACGGCCTCCAGCCACGGCCCCTGACCGCCCATGGCGGCCAGGCCGGAGAACGTCGGGCCCGCCCAGGCCAGCAGCGAGTTGAGCCGCTCGCCGCTGCCGCTCAGCCGGCTGGTGACGGCCGAGGTGTCGTCCAGGATCCGGATCAGGGCCCGCTCGTGCTCGTCGATCAGGCGGGTGGTGCTCCGCACCAGGCCGCTGCCGTCGCCGAGCAGGGTGCGCAGCTCCTTCCTGCGGGCGCGCAGCTCGTTCAGCATGATCTGGACGGCGTCGATGAGCCGGCCGAGCTGGCGGTCCTTCCGCTCCAGCACGTTCATGATCTTCGTGCCGTTGTCGAGCAGCCGCTGGAGCTGCGGCTCGCTCCTGCTGACGGTGTCCGACAGGGCGCCGATGTTCCGCAGCAGCCTGCCCACCCGGCCGCGCCGGGAGGTGTCGATCTTGCCCAGCTCGGTGAGCAGGTCGTCCACGGCGTCGGTGTCGAGCCGCCGGACCAGCCGGGTGGCGTCGTTGACCGCGTCGTTGACGAGCGTCGGCACGCCGGTCCGGTCCACGGGGATGCGCCGCCGCGCCTCGGGGAGCTGGTCGAGGTACGGGGCGGCGACCGGGCCGGTGAGCTTGACGTAGCGGCCGCCGAGCAGGTTCGACAGGGCGATGTCGGCGCGGGTGGACCGGCCGAGCCGCACGCCGTCGTGCACCTTCCAGGTGACGACCACGTTGCCCTGGGCGTAGTCGGCGCGCACCTCGGTGACCTCGCCGACCCGCACCCCGGCCACGCGCACGTCGTTGCCGGCGCGCAGGCCGCCCGAGTCCACGAAGACGCCCGACACGTAGTAGCCGCCTTCGAGCAGCCCCAGGTTGCCTGCCAGGAACGTGGCCACCAGCAGCGCGCCCAGCACGGCCACCGACACCAGGCCCACCACGACCTTGTTCCGGTCCCGGAACGACCTGACCGCCATCACCGGCCCACCAGCAGCCTGCGCAGGTCCTTCTCGCTCTGGACCCGGGTGTTGCGCAACGGCGGCGGCGACCGCATGGGGTACGGGCACGGCGAGGGGCCGAGCGCCAGGCAGGGCACGGCGGTGATGAAGTAGTGCCCGCGGTCCACGGTCGAGTACGCGCGGGCGAACAGCGGCTGGAACGTGCTCACCGTCCGGTCGATCTCGCGGACGTGCCGCCGGATGCCGCCGGTCAGCCCGGACAGGTTCTCCACCACCCGGCCCAGCTCGCCGGCGTTCTTCCCGATCACCTGGTCGGAGGTGTGGAAGGTGGCCGACAGCTCGACGAGGGCGTCGTCCACCAGCTTGCGGTTGCCGGCGAACGCCTCCGAGAGCGTCACCAGGTCGTCCACCAGGCGTTCGATCTGCCGGTCGCGCCGGGCCACCACGCCGGTGACCGTCGCGTAGTCCTTCAGCAGCTTCTCGATGGTCGCCCGGCGCTCGGCCAGTGTGCCGGTGACGGCGTCGACGTTGTCCAGCAGCCGCGGGAGGTTCCTGTCGTTGCCCTTCAGCGACCCGGCCGCGGCGGTGAGGAGCCGGTTGATCTGCTCGGGGTCCAGGCTGCGGGTCAGCGGGCCGAGGTCGCCGACCAGCTCGCCGATGTCCACCACGGACGAGGTGCGGACGATGCGCGACCCCGGCGGCAGCCGGCCCGGCGCGGTGCCCGGCAGCAGGTAGACCACGCGCTGGCCGATGGCGTTGCGCCAGCGTACGGCCGCCTCGGTGTCGGTGGGCACCCGGACCTCGTCCCGCACCTGCATGGTGACCTCCGCCCGGCCGGCCACCACCTCGATCGACTCCACCTGGCCGACCGGCGCTCCGGCGATCTTGACCTGGTCGCCCTCGGTCAGCCCCGACACGTCGTCGAACGCGGCCACCAGCCGGTAGCCGCCGCCGGTGCCCACCCGGGCGACCTGGACGGCGATCAGCACGATCAGCGACATCGTCACGCCGACGAACAGCGCGAACCGGACGAACGTCCACCTGCGGGCGACCCGCGTCCTGGAGACCGTCATCTCAGCGCCTTCCGTCGGTGGGTCCGCAGACGCCGACGACCAGCTCGCAGACGTCGGTGGCGACGAACGCCTCGACCTGGAGCATGCCCCTGCCGTCCGGCCCCGGTGTCTCGATCAGCTTGTTGAGCAGGTCCACCAGCCTGCCCAGCCCGCGTACGCCGTCGCCGGCCAGGCCGAGCTGGGCGTAGACGAGGGCGGCCACGCGCTCGCCGGAGTGCACGGCCGCACGCAGGTCCTGGCGATGCGCGCGCAGGCCGTGCGCGGCCAGGCCGGAGACGGAGGTGATCTCCTGGAGCAGGACGCGCACCTTGTCGGCGCGGCGCAGCAGGTCGGGGGTGATGACGTCGGCGTCGGAGGCGATCGAGACCAGCTCGTCGCCCTTGTCGGACAGGGCCGTGCCGAGCGCGGCGGCGTCGCGCAGGAACCGCCGGGCCCGCTCCCGCTGCCGGTGGGCCACGCCGACGACCGTGCCGGCGTCGCCGATCAGCTCGCGCAGGTTGCCGCCCTCGCCGTCCAGGCCCTTGGCCAGGGTGTGCACGATGACCGTGACCTCGCGGGGATCGACGGCGTCCAGGCCCCGGTAGGCGTCGCCGAGCGTGTCGGACAGGTCGAGCGGCTCCTCGGTGCGGGTGATGACCGCGCCGCTGCCCAGGTAGGGCCCGGTGGCCTCGCCGGGGCCCGGCCGCAGGTCGATCATCTTCGGGCCGAACACCGACAGCGGCTCGACCGCCGCGACGGCGGTCCGCGGCACCCGCACGCCGGGCTGGAGGTGCATCGTGACCACGGCCCGGCCCCTGGCGTCCAGGGTCACGTCCGTCACGTCGCCGACGGTGATGCCGCGGATCTTGACCTTGGAGTTGGTGTCCATGCCCTGCCCGGCCCGGCCGAACACCGCCTCGATCCGGGTGCCGCGCGCCTCGGTGGCGCCGCGCACGACCAGGAACGTCGCCGCGGCCAGCGCCAGGACGACGCCCGCGGCGATGCCGGCGCGGACGGCGAGCGGAAGTTCGGATCGGGACACCGGCTCACCCCGTCAGCGGAATGTTGCCGCCGCCGCCCCAGAACAGGAACGACAGCAGCAGGTTCAGCAGCACGATCGTGACGATCGACTGGCGGATGGCGCGCCCGGCCGCCACGCCCACGCCCACCGGGCCGCCGGTGGCGTGGAAGCCGTGGTAGCAGTGGATCACGATGACGGCGAAGGCGAAGATCCCGACCTTGACCAGGCTGTAGACGATGTCGCTGACCGGCAGGTACAGGTAGAAGTAGTAGTCGTAGGCGCCGGGCGCCAGGCCGAACAGCGCCGTGCACATCAGCCGGGTGGCGAAGAAGCTGGCGAACAGCGCGATCAGGTAGATCGGCAGCAGCGCCAGCAGCGCCGCCACCACCCGGGTGCAGATCAGGTAGGTGAAGGCGTTGATGCCCATGACCTCAAGGGCGTCGATC
Organism: Nonomuraea sp. NPDC001636; assembly: GCF_040298265.1. Classification (NCBI taxonomy): domain Bacteria; kingdom Bacillati; phylum Actinomycetota; class Actinomycetes; order Streptosporangiales; family Streptosporangiaceae; genus Nonomuraea; species Nonomuraea sp. NPDC001636. The sequence goes on along the minus strand of NZ_JBEOZT010000016.1, from coordinate 57,941 downwards.
TCCTCCGAGATGCGCATCGCCCCCAGCTCGGCCGTGAACGCCGAGCCCACCTGGGCGGCCAGCGCGGTCGCGGCGATGATCGGGGTGATCTCACGGACGTTGGCGAAGCTGCCGATCAGCCCCACGAACGACTCCGCGCCGATGGCCTGGAGCCCCTGGTAGCCCTGCAGGCCCACGGTCGCGCCCACGACGAACGCCATCGTGAACACCACGAAGATCATGCCGCCGCCGACGACGGTCGCGCCGACCCCCACCACGACGTCGCTGACCTGCCTGATCACGACCTTGCGGTAACGCAGCCGCAGGACGACGTCGCGGACGGAGTAGAAGAGCACCTTCCCCGCGAACAGCGGCCAGTCGGCGAGCGTCGCGAACCGCTCGGCCAGGTGCCGCCCGCGGTGGGCGAGCCGGGCCCCGGCCGCCGGCGCCGCCGTCACATCGACCTCGGCGGGTAGGCCAGGAAGTAGACGGCCGAGATCACGTAGTTGAACGTGAACACCAGCATGAACGTCAGCACGGTCGCCTGGTTGACCGCCCGGCCCACGCCCACCGGGCTGGTCGCGCACGTCATGCCCTTGTAGCAGGCCACGGCGGCGGCGACGAAGCCGAAGATCCACGCCTTGAACAGGGTGACGTACAGGTCGGAGGCGACGACCAGGGACAGCGCGCCGTCGAAGTACGCGCCCGGCGTGACGCCCTGCACCACGACGTTGAAGAAGTAACCGCCGGTGGCGCCGGCCAGGATGACCAGCGGGCACAGGCAGACCGCGACCGTGGAGGCGGCCCACATGCGCGGCGTGACCAGGCGGTGGACGGGGTTGACGGACATGACCTCCATGGCGCTCAGCTCGTCGCGGATGTGCCGCGCGCCGATGTCGGAGGTCATCGCGCTGCCGCCGGCCCCGGCGATCAGCAGCGCGCTGGCCAGCGGCGCCACCTCGCGGATGAGGCCGACGAACACCGCGCTGCCGGTGGCCGAGCCGGCGCCGAGCTGCCAGGCCAGCTCGCCCACCTGCAGCGCCACGGTGGCGCCCAGCGGCAGGGAGACGAGCAGCACCGGGACGCTGGTGACCTTGGCGAGGAACCAGCACTGGTCGACGAACTCCCACCACCAGTTCCTGACGTCCCAGGTGCGGCGTAAGCCCTCCAGGACGATGACGAACAGCTCGCCCACCTGGCCCAGGAGCGACCCGGCCGCGCGTCCGACGTACCCGGACAGGGCCATCAGGCGTCCGTCCGCACGCGTGTACCCGCCATGACCGACCACCTCCGCCTACGGATCAGTCACCTTACTGACGGGTTGTCTAGTAGTCGATGCCTTGTCGGGAATTTGCGCAAAAGCTATGAGAGCCGGGTCACACCTTGTCAGTCGCCCACGAAAAGTGACCGGGCCGTCACGAACGGACGACGTTCATCCAGGACTCGATCTCGTCGGGGTGGCGGGGCAGGGCCTTCGACATCAGGGTGGCGCCCTCGGCGGTGACCACCAGGTCGTCCTCGATGCGGATGCCCATGCCGCGCAGCTCGGCGGGCAGCGTCAGGTCGTCGGGCTGGAAGTACAGGCCCGGCTCGACCGTCAGGACGTTGCCCTCCTCCAGCACGCCGTCGAGGTAGACCTCGGACCGCGACCTGGCGCAGTCGTGCACGTCGAGGCCGAGCATGTGGCCGCTGCTGCACAGCGTGTAGCGGCGGTACAGGCCCGACTCCATGAGGGCGTCGGGGGAGTCCTTCAGCAGGCCCCAGTCGTGCAGGCCCTCGCAGATGACGCGCATGGCCGCCAGATGGAAGTCGCGGAAGCTCGCGCCGGGCTTCAGCGCCGCGATCCCGGCGTCCTGGGCGGCCAGCACCAGCTCGTACGCCTGCCGCTGCGCCGCGGTGAACCGGCCCGACAGCGGGAACGTCCGGGTGACGTCGGCGGTGTAGAGGGTGTCGGTCTCGACGCCGGCGTCCAGCAGGAGCAGGTCGCCCTCGGCCAGCGCGCCGTCGTTGCGGATCCAGTGGAGCACGCAGGCGTGGGCGCCGGAGGCCACGATGCTGTCGTAGCCGACCGCGTTCCCCTCCAGGCGCGAGCGCAGCCCGAAGACGCCCTCCAGGTAACGCTCGCCGCGCGGGTGGCCGAGGGCCGCGGGCAGGGCGCGCACGACGTCCTCGAAGCCGCGCACGGTGGCGTCCACGGCCGACTGCAGCTCGCCGACCTCCCACTCGTCCTTGACCAGCCGCATCTCCGACAGGAACACCTCCAGCTCGGCGTCGCGGCCGCCCGCCGGGACCAGCGCGTCGACGGCGGCGTCGACGCCGCGCAGCACCCGGGCCGGGCCCTCGGACCGCAGGTCGCGGATGTGCGCGCACTCGATCTGGTACAGCTCCGACGCCTCGGCCAGGTCGGGCCTGCGGCCCACCCAGAACTCGCCGTAGCGGCGGTCGCGGTAGAACTCCTCGCCCTCCTCGCGCGGCGAGCGCGGGCGCACGTACAGCACGGCCTGCCCGGACGGCTCGATGACCAGCACGTCGCCGGGCTCGCCCGCGCCCGTCAGGTAGGAGTACGCGCTGTGCGGACGGAACCGGTAGTCGCTGTCGTTGCTGCGCACCTTGAGCGTGCCCGACGGGACGACCAGCCGCTCACCGGGGAAACGCGCGGCCAGCGCCGCCCTGCGCCGGGCCGCCCAGGGAGCGATCGGCAGCGCGCTCACGCCGGTGCGCCGGGTGTCGGCCCAGCCGGTGCGCATGAACGCGGCCAGCTCCGGGGTGATGGGCAGGTCGTGGCTTCCGGTGTTGAGCTGCTCGGTCATCGATGCCTTCCACGTCGTCGGAGATGCGGCAAGTCAGCCTACGTGACCGCTTGACGGGGTCCCCACTCGGTTGTTTGCCTGTGAGGACCGGGCATAAGCCGGCCCTCGGCCGGGGACAACGGGAGCAGAGGTGGTGCACATGCTCATCGGGACGATCCTGCGCAACAAGGGAAGCGCTGTCACCACGGTGGCGCCGGCGGCGACGGTCCGGGAACTGCTCGGCAGGCTCGCCGACGACAACATCGGCGCGGTCGTCGTCTCCACCGACGGCACGACGATCCAGGGGATCGTCTCCGAGCGCGACGTGGTGCGGCGGCTGCACGACCGGGGCCCCGAGATCCTCGACGCGCCGGTCTCCTCGATCATGACGACCGAGGTGCGCACGGCCGGGCCCGGCGACAACGTCGACGAGCTGCGCCGCACGATGACCACCCACCGGTTCCGCCACATGCCCGTGGTCGAGAACGGCCGCCTGGTGGGCATCGTCAGCATCGGCGACGTGGTCAAGAGCGCGATCGAGGAGCTGGAGACGGAGAAGGCGTCGCTCGTCGACTACCTCCACCGCTGACCGGGGCGTTGACAGGGGCGTCGATGGAGATGGCACCCTTGGGTCCGTGACGTACGGCCCCCCTGAGCCCCCTCGGGCGACGAGCAGTCCGCCGATCATCCTGCTCGTGTCCGGGCTGGCCGCCGTGGTGGCCTTCATCCTGGGCATCTTCGTCGGGTACGGCGCGGAGGGCTCGTCGGCCTCGCCGGCCCCCAGGGTCACGGTGACGGTCGAGGGCACCGGCCCGCCCTCGGCCTCCGTCCCCGCCACCCAGCCCGCCCCGACGGACGCCCCGCAGACCGGCCCCCTCCAGCCGGACCCCCTCCAGACCGGCCCCGCTCAAACCGGTCCCACGCAGCCCGGCCCCACGCAACCCGGACCGGCGCAGACCGGTCCCATACAGACCGGTCCCACGCAGCCCGGACCGTCGCAGACCGGACCCACGCAGCCCGGAACCGCGCAGACCGGGCCGACGGCCGGGATGCGCACGTTCGTCGTGGGCGTGGACATGCAGCCCGGCACCTACCGCACGACCGGTCCCGTCGCGGGCTCCACGAACTGCTTCTGGGCCCGGCTGAACAGCACGTCCCCCGACCTCGGCTCGGTGATCAACGCGGGCGCGCCGACCGGCCCGGCGAGCGTCACCATCGAGCCGGGCGACAAGGCGTTCCAGACCGCCGGCTGCGCACAGTGGACCAAGGCGTGACGGCGGCCGGCGGGTTCGGCAGGCTGCGCGGGACGAGCCCGCGCGGCAGGCGGCACCGCCGCCCGGCCCACCTGGGACGACCTGTGAAGGCCGCCGTCCCGCGTCGTTGCGCGGGTGAGTCCCGCTGGAGGAGGATGCGCTCAGCCCAACAAGGAGGATGACATGTCGGTGTTGCAGAGCTTCCTGGACAGCGTGCGCGGCGGTGCGATCGAGGTGATCGACCTCACCGCGCCCCTGTCCTCCGAGACGCCGATCCTCCAGTTGCCCGAGCCGTTCGGCAACACCATCCCGTTCCGGCTGGAGGAGATCAGCCGTTACGACGACCGCGGCCCCGCCTGGTACTGGAACGACATCCACACCGGCGAGCACTCCGGCACGCACTTCGACGCCCCCGTCCACTGGGTCACCGCGCGCGACGGCCAGGACGTCTCCCAGGTGCCCGTACGCAGCCTCATCGCGCCCGCGGTCGTGCTCGACTTCGCCGAAGAGGCGGCCAAGGACCCCGACTTCCTGCTGCAGATCGACCACGTCAAGGAATGGGAACGCGCCAACGGCCCGCTGCCCGACGGCGGCTGGCTGCTCTACCGCACCGGCTGGGACGCCCGCTCCGCCGACCAGGCCGCCTTCCTCAACGCCGACGAGACCGGCCCGCACTCGCCGGGCATCTCGGTCGAGTGCGCGTCCTGGCTGGCCGCCGAGACCCCGATCCTCGGGCTCGGCGTGGAGACCGTCGGCACCGACGCCGGGGCCGCCCACTCCTTCGACCCGCCCTTCCCCTGCCACTCCTTCCTGCTCGGCGCGGGCAAGTACGGCCTGACCCAGCTCCGCAACCTCGACCGCCTGCCGGTGACCGGGGCCGCCGTGGTCGCCCCGCCGCTGCCCATCGTGGGCGGCTCCGGCAGCCCCGTCCGCGTCCTGGCCCTGGTGGAACGTTGAGCGTCCCGGAGACGGCGGCCGCGGCGGTCGGCCGGGCGCTGGCCGCCGGCGGCGTCCGCACGGCGTTCGGGGTGGTCGGCAGCGGCAACTTCCACGTCACGAACACGCTGGTCGAGCACGGCGTGCGGTTCGTCGCCGCGCGGCACGAGGGCGGGGCGGCGACCATGGCCGACGCCTACGCCCGGATGAGCGGCGAGGTCGGCGTCGTCACGGTCCACCAGGGGCCGGGGCTGACCAACGCGATGACGGGGATCACCGAGGCGGCCAAGAGCCGTACGCCGATGATCGTCCTGGCGGGTGAGGCGACGGACGCGCGCTCCAACTTCCACATCGACCAGGACGCCCTGGCCACCGCGGTGGGCGCGGTCCCCATGCGGCTCACGGACGCCGCGCGGGCCGAGGAGCAGGCGCTCGAAGCCTTCCGCGTGGCCTCGCGGGAACGCCGCACGGTCCTGCTGAACCTGCCGCTCGACGTGCAGTCCGCCCCCTCGCGCCCCCTCGGGCCCGCACCGGTCGTGACGGGCGCGGCCGGGCTCGACCTGGCAGCCGCGGACGACGCGACGGCCGAGCTGGGGCGGCTGCTGGCCGGGGCGCGGCGGCCGGTGTTCGTCGCGGGCCGCGGCGCCCGGCACGCCCGCCGCGAGCTGGAGGCGCTGGCCGACCGCACCGGCGCCCTGCTGGCCACCTCCGCCGTCGCCAAGGGCCTGTTCCGCGGCAGCCCCTGGGACCTCGACGTGAGCGGCGGCTTCGCCACCCCGCTGGCCGCCGAGCTGATCCGCGGCGCGGACCTGATCGTCGGCTGGGGCTGCGCCCTGAACATGTGGACGACCCGGCACGGCACGCTGATCGCGCCGGAGGCGAAGGTGGCCCAGGTCGACCTCGACCCGGCGGCCGTCGGCGCGCACGTCCGGGCCGACCTCGGCGTGGTCGGGGACGTCCGCGCCGTGGCGGCGGCCCTCACCGGGCCGGGCGGCGCCGCGCCGGGCTACCGGTCGGCCGAGCTGGCCCGGCGGATCAGGGACGAGGGGCGCTGGCGTGCGGTGCCGTACCGGGACGAGAGCGGCGCGGGCCGCATCGACCCGAGAACGCTCACCATCGCCCTGGACGACCTGCTCCCGGGCGAGCGCGTCGTGTCCGTCGACTCGGGCAACTTCATGGGATATCCCTCGATGTTCCTCGACGTGCCGGACGCCGGCGGGTTCTGCTTCACCCAGGCGTTCCAGTCGGTCGGGCTCGGCCTGGCGACCGCGATCGGGGCCGCCCTGGCCCGTCCGGACCGGCTTCCGGTGGCCGCCCTGGGCGACGGCGGCGCGTTCATGGGCATCGCCGAGCTGGAGACCGTCGTCCGGCTGGGGCTGCCCATGGTGGTCGTGGTCTACGACGACGAGGCGTACGGGGCGGAGGTGCACCACTTCGGGCCGCACGGGCATCCGCTCGGCACGGTCCGCTTCCCGCCCGCCGACCTGGCCGCGATCGCCCGGGGCCACGGGTTCGCGGCGGTGACCGTCACGGACGCCGCCGGGCTGGCGGGCGTGGCCGAATGGCTCAAGGGGCCCAGGGACCGCCCGCTGCTGGTGCACGCCAAGATCACCGGCGAACGCGGCTCCTGGTGGCTGGAGGAGGCCTTCAAGGGCCACTGAGCGGGGCCATGGGGCCGGGGTCCGGGGCAGAGTCCGGGGTCCGGGGCCGGGGCAGGGGCCGGGATTCGGGGGGCGGTCAGAGTTTGCGGTAGGTGCGGGCCTCTTCGGCGGCGGCCAGCACCTCCGCCAGCGACCCGCCCGTGCACGCCGCCACGCACGCCGCCACCGCCCCCTCCACGAACGGCACGTCCGCGATCACCACCCGCCCGTCCTCCTCCAGCAGCCGGGCGGTCAGCACCGAGCTGCCGAGGTCGGGGATGATCAGCACACCGTCGCCCCGGTCCACGCTGCGCACCGCCTGCTCGACGAGGTCGAAGCTGGTGCCCAGGCCGCCGTCCGCGGTGCCGCCGGCCGCCGCCACCGGCACGGGCTCCGCGGCGATCCCCAGGGCCAGCGCCGCCGTCTCGGCCGCCAGCCCGGCACTGTGCGAGACCAGCACCACCCCGACCATCAGCCCTCCGCCCGCCCCTGGCCCTCTGCCGGGGGCCGGTCCTCCGTCTGGTCACGGCCCTCTGCCCGGTTCCGGGCGACCGTGGCCAGGGCGCGCATGATCAGGGCCGCCGAGGCGGCTCCCGGGTCCTCGTGCCCCATGCTGCGTTCGCCCAGGTAGCTGGCCCGGCCCTTGCGGGCCTGGAGGGGGATCGTCTCCCGCGCGCCGTCGGCCGCCGCGTCCGCCGCCCGTTCGAACGCCTCCAGCGCCCCGATGCCGTCCCGTACGGCCAGGGCCAGCGACCGGGAGGCCGGGACCAGCGCGTCCACCATGGTCTTGTCGCCCACGGCCGCCTTGCCCAGCCGTTCCAGCGCGACCACCCCCTCCTCGAACGCCGCCTCGAAGCGGGCCAGCGTCACCGGGGACTCCAGCGTCCGGCCCATCTGGCGGAACATCGACCCGTACAGCGGGCCGGAGGCGCCGCCGACGCGGCGGATGAGGGCCGTGCCCGCGTCGGCCAGCACCTGCCCGGGGGAGCCCGGCGGCCGGTCGGCCAGCGCCTTGGCGACCTCGGTGAAGCCGCGGTCGAGGTTCGCGCCGTGGTCGGCGTCGCCGATGGCCGCATCGAGGTCCGTCAGCCGCTCGCGGTCGCGGCGGACCAGCCGGGCCGCCTCCTCCAGCCAGTCCGCGAAGAAGCGGGTGTCCATCAACGCCCCCAGCGCAGCGCCGGTGTCTCGACGGGGGCGTCCCAGAGCCGGGTGAGCGTGTCGTCGACCCGGCACACGGTGACCGAGAAGCCCTGCATGTCCAGGCTCGTCACGTAGTTGCCGACGAGCGAGCGGGCCACCCGCGCGTCCTTGCCCTTCACGAACGCCGCGACCTCGGCGAACAGCACGTACAGCTCCATGAGCGGGGTGCCGCCCATGCCGTTGACCATGACCAGCAGGTCGCCGCGGAGCGGCAGGTCGCTGTGCAGGGCCTCCATCGCGACGGCGGCCAGCTCGCGGGCCGAGGCCATCGGCACCCGCGTGCGGCCGGGCTCGCCGTGGATGCCGATGCCCAGCTCCACGTCCGTCTCGGGCAGGTCGAACGTCGGCTTGCCCGCCGACGGCGTCGTGCACGAGGTCAGCGCGATGCCGAAGGACCGGCTGCGCTCGTTCACCTCGGCGGCCACCCTGGCCACCTCGGTCAGCGGCGCGCCCTCCTCGGCCAGCGCGCCCGCGATCTTCTCCACGAACAGCGTCGCGCCCGTGCCGCGCCGCCCGGCCGTGTAGAGCGAGTTCTGGACGGCCACGTCGTCGTCGACCAGCACGGAGGCCACGTCGTTGTCCTCGGCCAGCTCGGCGGCCATCTCGAAGTTGAGCACGTCGCCGGTGTAGTTCTTGACGATGTGCAACACCCCGGCGCCGCCGTCGACGGCCTTGGTGGCCTCGATGATCTGGTCGGGCACGGGCGAGGTGAAGATCTCGCCGGGACAGGCGGCGTCCAGCATGCCGTGGCCGACGAACCCGGCGTGCAGGGGCTCGTGGCCCGAGCCGCCGCCCGACACCAGCCCCACCTTGCCGGGACGCGGCCCCGCGGCCCGGTAGACCACGCGGTCCTGGACCCTCAGCGCGGGATGGGCCGCGGCCATGCCGTTCAGCGCGTCCTCCACCACGGAGTCGGCGGTGTTGATGAGCTTCTTCATGGTCAGAACATCTGCCCGTTCGCACGGGAGGGCAAGCGCCGCCGCGTGAACAGGGGCGATGTCCTACGATCTCGTGACCCGAGCCGATCTTTCCCGGGCGAGAACGGGTCTCCTGAGTGGCCTGCCGACCGGCGTGAGTAGGCTACCTTCTGCTCATGGCTGAGATTGTGTACCCGCCGGTGATCGCCGCCGCGCGGACCCTCTTTCGCGTGCTCGACTACCGCTTCCACATGGAGGGCACGGAGCACGTGCCGCGGACCGGGGGAGCGGTGCTGGTGAGCAATCACATCAGCTATCTCGACTTCATCTTCGCGGGGTTCGCCGCGGTGCCGTCCAAGCGGCTGGTGCGCTTCATGGCCAAGCAGGACGTCTTCGACCACCGTGTCTCCGGGCCGCTGATGCGCGGCATGCACCACATCCCGGTCGACCGCGGGGCCGGGGCCGGCTCGTACGCCACCGCGCTGCGCAAGCTCAAGGCCGGCGAGGTGGTGGGCGTCTTCGCCGAGGCCACGATCAGCCGTTCCTTCACCGTCAAGGAGATCAAGAACGGCGCGATCCGCATGGCCCAGGCCACCAACGTGCCGGTCATCCCGGTCGCTCTCTGGGGCAGCCAGCGGTTGTGGACGAAGGGCCGTCCCAAGCAGCTCACCCAGCGGCACGTGCCGATCACCATCCTGGTGGGCGAGCCGTTCCACCCCAAGCGCGGGGAGGACGTCAACCAGCACACCGTCGACCTGCACACGCGCCTGTCGGAGCTGGTCGACCGGGCGCAGCGCACCTATCCCGAGGTGCCGCCGGGCGTGTGGTGGCAGCCCGCGCACCTGGGCGGCACCGCGCCCACCCCCGAGGAGGCGGCCGCCATGGACGCCGCCGAGGCCGAGGCCCGCGCCCAGCGGGACTGAGCCCGCCTCAGCCGGTCAGATGGCGGCCTGGTAGGCGCTGGCGCGCATGCCCGCCAGCAGGCCCGCCGTCTGCTCCGGCGTGTAGCGGCGCACCGGGTCGTGGTGGAGCAGCCCCTCGATGAGCGGGCGCATCACCCCGGCCCGCCGCGGCGGCGGGTACGGGCCGCTGCGGGCCATGCCGAGCACCGTGGCCGCGTCCTGCCCGGGGTAGGGCGGCTGGCCCTCGACGGCGCTGTAGAGCGTCGCGCCGAAGGACCACATGTCGGCCTCCTTGCTGGCCGGCCCGCCGTGCAGCCGCTCCGGGGCCATGAACGCGGGCGTGCCGCGCAGCCGACGCGAGGTCGTCATGCGGATGTCGCCCTCGGCCGTGGCGATGCCGAAGTCGGTCAGCACCACGCGGTCGCCGGTCAGCATCACGTTGGCGGGCTTGACGTCGCGATGGAGCACGCCGGCCTTGTGCGCGGTGCGCAGCGCGGCGAGCAGGTGCTGGCCGATCGCCACCACCGACTGCGCGGGCAACGTGCCCACCTGGGAGAGCAGCTGGTGGAGTGAGAGCCCGTGCAGGTACTCCATCACGATCCAGAGCTTGCCGCCCACTTCCATCAGGTCGTGGACCGTGACGATGTTGGGGTGCGTCAGGCCGGCCGCCATCCGGGCCTCACGCAGCACCCGGCGGCGAACCATCTCGGCCTCACCGGCCAGAGTCAGCTCCTTCAACGCCACCTCTCGGTGGAGGAGCCGATCGAACGCCCGCCAGACGACTCCCATACCCCCACGACCGGCCTCCTCGTTCAGGAGGTACCGTCCGCCGATCTCCCGCATACCATCCCCTCAAGCTCGGGGATAATCATGTCATCTCCGCACACGGCATAGGGTGCCTAACGTGATCTGGATATGTCGGGAAGTGTAGGTTCGCTGGTCAGCGCCGCAGAAATTCGCCCAGGCAGGGCGCGCCACACGAGCCCCACCGCCGCCAGGCACAGCCCCGCGGCCCCGGCCAGGACGGCGGCCAGCCCGAACAGGTCGCCCGCCAGGCCGCCGAGCGCCGCGCCCACCGGCATGCCGCCCATGCCCACCAGCCGGTAGGCGGAGTTCACCCGTCCCAGCATCTCGCCGGGGATCAGCCGCTGGCGGATCGAGACGACCAGCACGTTGGCCGCCGCCCCCGTCACGCCCCACACCACCGCGACCGGGTACAGCGCCCACGGCGACGGCACGAGCATGGGGACGAGCAGCAGCAGGCTGCTGACCAGCCACGCCCCGACCAGCGTGCCTGCCTCGCCGATCAGCCGCGTGACCGGCCCGGTCAGCGGCGAGCCGAGCACCGCGCCGGCCGCGAACGCCGTCATCATGAGGCCGTAGCCGCTCGGGTCGAGGCCGATGCGCGAGCCGTCGCCGACGGCCCACAGGACGAAGACGGCGAAGTATCCGGCGTTGGCCATGTTCAGCATGCCCGCGGAGATCGCCAGCCTGCGCAGCAGCCGGTGGGCCCACAGGTAGCGCAGCGCCTCGGCGATGTCGGCGCGCAGCGGTCGGCGCGGCCCGGACGCGGCCGGCGCGGCCCGGAAGGAGCCGGCCATGCCGGTCAGCAGCAGGGCGGCGGCGGCGTACAGGAGGGCCGGGGCGCCGAAGAGGGCGGCGGGCAGCAGGCCGGCGAGCAGCCCGGCCACCGGCGCGCCGACGAAGTCGTTGCCGACGGTCTGGACGCCGACGATCCGGGCGTTGGCCCTGGTGAGGTCGTCCCTGGCGACGGTCATGGGCAGGACGGACTGCGCCGAGGTGTCGGCGAAGACCTCGCTCACCCCGGCCGCGAAGATCACCGCGAGCAGCGTCCACAGGTTCAGCAGGCCCGCCGTCGCCAGCAGCGCCGCCACCGCCAGCACCGCCGTACGCGCGGCGTTGGCCAGCGTCATGATCCGGCGGCGGTCGAGCCGGTCGGCCACCGCCCCCGCGTGCAGCGCCAGCAGCAGCCAGGGCGCGGTCGCGGCGGCCCCGGCCAGCGACACCAGCGTGGGGGAGCGGGTCATGGACACGGCCAGCAGCGGCGCGCCGACCCGCAGCACACCGTCGGCCAGGTTCGACAGCGCGGTGGACGACCACAGGAACCAGAAGGCCCGCCCGAGACGGTTCACGGCTCACTCCGATAGTGTGTAAGGAAAAGTGTGCATAGATTCCTTTGCAAAGATAGGCTTGCACAGTGACAGAAGGCAAGGGCTTTTCCGCCCGCACCCTCGACGCGAAGGCGCTGAAGTCGTTCGCGCACCCGCTGCGGCTGCGCATCTACGAGCTGCTCGACGAGCACGGCCCGGCCACCGCCACCGGCCTGGCCGGCCTGCTCGGGCAGAACACCGGGGCCACCAGCTACCACCTGCGCGAGCTGGCCCGCCACGGCATGATCGAGATCGCGCCCGAGCTGGGCCGGGGCAAGGAGAAGTACTGGCGGATCACGCCGGGCGGCTTCAGCTTCGGGCCGGCCAGGGACCACCCGGAGGAGGCCGACGCCCTGGAGTTCCTGCTGGACGACATGGTCCGGCAGCGCGGCGCGGAGCTGACCCGCTGGCGGGACGGGGCGACCCGGGCTCCGGAGGAATGGATGCGGGCCAGCGTGTTCGCCCGCCGCTCGCTGCGGCTCACCCCGGAGGAGACGGCCGACCTGCGCGACCGGGTGCTGGAGGTGCTGGACCGCTTCCGCCGCCTGTCGGACGGCAGGGACACCCCCGACGACGGCGGCCACGTCGTCGTGCACTTCGACGTCCTGCCGCTCGGGGCCACGGGCGATTCGCCCGCGCAGGACCGGCCCTGACCCCTGCGACGCGCGGCGCCCCCGTCCCGGGAGGGACGGGGGCGCCGCGGCCGGACGGTCAGGAGATCAGGCTCATCGCCCGCTCGACGGTGCCCTCGGGCGCCTTGGCGGGCGAGCCCGCGTCGAACGGCGGCTGCGGGTCGTACTCGATCGCGAGCTGCACCGCCTGGGCCGTCTCGACGCCGTCGGCCTGGGCCAGCAGGGTCAGGGCCATGTCGATCCCGGCCGACACTCCGGCGGCCGTCACGATCTTGCCCTCGGTGACGACGCGCTCGCCCACCGGCTCGGCGCCGACGCCCGCCAGGCCGTCCAGCACCGCCCAGTGGGTGGTCGCGCGCACGCCCTTGAGCACCCCCGCCGCGCCCAGCACGTACGAGCCGCTGCACACCGACGTCGTCCACCGCGTGTGCTCGTGGGCCTCGCGCAGCCAGCCGAGCAGCGCCTCGTCCGACATCGCCTCCAGGGTGCCGGGCCCGCCGGGCACGATCACCACGTCGGGACGCGGCAGGTCGGCGTAGGTGGCGGTGGCGGCGATCGACAGGGTGCCCTGGTCGTCGGTCACCGGCCCCACCTCCCCGGCCACGAACGTCACCGTGACGCCGGGCGCGAACGCCAGCACCGTGTAGGGGCCGACCGCGTCGAGAGCGGTGAAACGGGGATAAAGCGGGATTGCCACATGCATGGTGTCATTTCTCCTTCGACTGGAATCTGCGGCGGTGCTCGCCCGGCGACACCCGCCAGTGGCGGCGGAAGACGCGGTAGAGGGTCTCCGGCGTCCCCAGGCCCGCCTCCCTGGCCACGGTCTCCAGGGGATGCCCGGTGACCTCCAGGAGGCGTCTGGCGGCGTCGGCGCGGCTGCGTTCGACGTACCGGCCGGGCGGCAGGCCGGTCTGCTCGGTGAAGACGCGGGAGAAGTGCCGTTCGCTCATCCCGACGCGCCGGGCGAGCGCGGGCACGCTCAGGTCGGCGGCCGGGTTGGCGTCGATGTAGCCCTGCAGCTCCCGCAGGGGGAGGCTGCGCGGCGTCATGGCCCGCATCGGCGCGCTGAACTGGCTCTGCCCGCCCGGCCGGTGCAGGTAGACGACGAGCCCGCGGGCGACGTCGCGGGCCAGCTCGTGGCCGTGGTCCCTGGCCACCAGCGCGAGCGCGAGGTCCACGCCGGACAGCACGCCCGCCGAGGTCCACACGTTGCCGTCCTCGATGTAGAGGGGATCGGGGTCCACCTCGACGTCGGCGTAGCGGTGGCGCAGGTCGTCGGCGGACAGCCAGTGGGTGGTGGCCCGGCGGCGGTCGAGCAGCCCGGCCTCGGCCAGCAGGAAGGCCCCGTTGCAGACCGAGGCCACCCGTCCCGCCCGCGCGGCCAGGGCGGCGACCGCCCCGACCAGCGCGCGGTTCTCCAGCTGCCGGGGCACCGACAGCCCGCCGGCGACCATGAGCGTGTCGATCGGCCCCGACACCTCGCCGAGTGCCCCCGCCATGACGGTGACCCCGTTCGACGCGCTCACCGCCCCCGCCGTCACACCGGCCACCTCGACCCGGTAACCCCGCCCCCGGGCGATCAGGTCGGCGGTCGCGAACACGTCCGCCGGCCCGGCCATGTCCAGCAACTGGAAGCCCGGGAAGACGACGATCACGATCCGTCGCTGCATGCCTTCATGCTGGTCGCGGCCCTGCATTGGCGTCAATGACACAAACCTTGCACATTACGCCACCGGCTCCTGCTTCCAGGCGCAGGCGGGTTACACTTATTGCAGATATCGAGGGTCGGAGGTGCTCATGCCCCGCAGCGGCGTCCTGGCCGGCGCGACGCGCGTCGAAGCCGACAGCGGTGACCGCAAGCTGCTCGAACATCTGGAGGCGACGGCTGCCGCAGGGAACGCGTCGCTGGTGCTGCGCGGGCCGGACGGCACCGACCTCGTGCTGCCGCGCTCGTTGGTCAGGCTCCTGGTCGCCGCGGCGCACGACCTCGGCAAGGGGCATGCCGTCTGGACCCTGCCTGCCGAAGCCCTGTTGAGCCCCAACGAGGTCGCGGAGCTGCTTGGCCTGTCGCGTCCCTTCGTCGTGCGACTGCTGGACGAGGGCGAGATCCCCGCACAACGTCTCCCAGGCAGTCGCCATCGTGTCGTTCGCCTGGAAGATGTCCTGGAGTTCCAGGATCGCCGGGAGCGTCGCGCCGAAGCCCGTCGCAGGATCATGGCGGTCGCCGAGGAGGCGGAACTACCCTACTGATCTCCCGAGGGATATCGGCTGATGGCGCGCGTCTTCGTCGACACCAACGTGCTGTTCCCGTTCTCGCTGATGGACCTCGTTCTCGCGCTGACCGAGGACGCCGTGCACACGTGGGTCTGGAGCGATCACCTGCTGTCGGAATGGGAACGTGTCATCGTGCGCGAGCAGCACCGCTCCGCCCATTCGGCGGCGCGTATCGGGGCGGTGATCCGTGAGTTCTTCGCCGACAGCCGGGTCTCCGAGGACGACTACAAGCACCTGATCGATCAGATGGAGGGCCCTGACCTCGACGACCGCCATCACATGGCTGCCGCGGTAGCGGGTCGCGCCCGGACCCTGGTCACCTGGAACGTCACGGACTTCCCGGCGTCGTTCCTCGGCCGCCACGGGGTGAGCGTCAGCACTCCCGATGCGTACCGTGCTCGCTGATGAGCCGCAGTTCGCGTGAGGTGCTGGGCGTGCTGGCCCGGATGGCGGCGGGTAAGCGCCGTCCGCCCATGACCACCCATGACGTCCTTGCCGCGCTGGACAGGGCCGGGGTTCCCAGCTTCGCCAGAGGCGCGAGGAGTCTGCTGACGATCGCAGAGGGTGGTTTGTGACGGAATTGGAGACGGCCGGCACCCCTGCAGGGGTGCCGGCCGTGGCTCTTGGGGGCGTCAGCCCATGTGCGGGTAGCGGTGGTCGGTCGGCGGGACGAAGGTCTCCTTGATCGTGCGGGCGTTCACCCAGCGGATCAGGTTGAAGATCGAGCCGGCCTTGTCGTTGGTGCCCGAGGCGCGCGCGCCGCCGAACGGCTGCTGGCCCACGACCGCGCCCGTCGGCTTGTCGTTGACGTAGAAGTTGCCCGCCGCGAAGCGCAGGCGCTCCGAGGCCGCGGCGATGGCGTACCGGTCCTGGGCGATGATCGAGCCGGTCAGCGCGTACGGGGCGATGCCCTCCATCTGGTCGAGCACCGTGTCGAAGTCGCGGTCCTCGTAGACGTGCACGCCGAGGATCGGCCCGAAGTACTCCTTGACGAAGATCTCGTCCGTCGGGTCGGCGCACTCCAGGATGGTCGGCTTGACGAAGTAGCCGACGCCGGAGTCGTAGGAGCCGGTGAGCACCTCGATGTTCGAGGCGGCCCGCGCCCGGTCGATGGCGTCCTTGTGCTTGGCGAAGGCCCGCTCGTCGATGACCGCGCCCATGAACGTCGACAGGTCGGCCGCCACGTCGCCCACGGTCAGCGACTCGGCCACGCCCACGAAGTCGTCACGCATGCGGTTCCACACCGAGCGCGGCACGTACGCCCGCGAGGCCGCCGAGCACTTCTGGCCCTGGTACTCGAAGGCGCCCCTGACCAGCGCGGTGGAGAGCACCGCGGGGTCGGCCGACGGGTGGGCCAGCACGAAGTCCTTGCCGCCGGTCTCGCCCACCAGGCGCGGGTAGCCGTGGTAGGAGGCGATGTTGGCGCCGATCGTGCCCCACAGGTGCTGGAAGGTGGGGGTCGAGCCGGTGAAGTGCACGCCGGCCAGGGCCGGGTGCGTCATCGCGACCTCGGAGACGGCCTGCCCGTTGCCGGTGACCATGTTGATCACGCCCGGCGGCAGCCCGGCCGCCTCCAGCAGGCGCATCGTGTGGTGCGCGGCGAGCTGCTGCGTCGGCGACGGCTTCCAGACGACGACATTCCCCATCAAAGCGGCAGAAGTCGGCAAATTTCCGGCGATGGCGGTGAAGTTGAACGGCGTGATCGCCAGCACGAACCCCTCAAGGGGCCGGTACTCCATCCGGTTCCACACGCCGGGCGACGAGATCGGCTGGTCGGAGTAGAGCTGACGGGCGTAGGCCACGTTGAAGCGCAGGAAGTCGATCAGCTCGCAGGCCGAGTCGATCTCCGCCTGCTGCGCCGACTTCGACTGGCCGAGCACGGTGGCCGCGTTCAGCGTCTGGCGCCACGGACCGGCCAGCAGGTCGGCGGCCTTGAGGAAGACCGCGGCCCGCTCGTCGAAGGACAGCGCCCGCCAGGCGGGCGCCGCCCGCAGGGCGCTGTCGATGGCGTCCTGCACGTCCTGAGCCGTAGCGTCGTTGGTACGGCCCAGGACGGAGGCATGGTTGTGCGGCTGCACCACGTCGATGGGCGCGCCGCCGCCGAGCCGCTGCTCGCCGTCGATGGTCATGGTCAGGTCGACGGGGGAGCCGGCCAGCTCCTTGATGCGGTCCTCCAGTGCCGAACGCTCGGCGCTGCCCGGCGCGTAGCCGAGCACGGGCTCGTTCACGGGGACGGGGACGTTGCTGATGGCATCCATTTACTTACCCCCAAGGGCACGAAGGAAGAAGGCGACGTTGGCGGGGCGCTCGGCCAGCCGGCGCATGAAGTAGCCGTACCAGTCGTCGCCGTAGGGGACGTACACGCGGACCGTGTGGCCGGCCCCGGCCAGGGCCTCCTGCCGGTCGGTCCGGATCCCGTAGAGCATCTGGAACTCGTGGTCGCCGAGCGTGCGGCCGAAGCGGTCGGCGAGCAGCTCGGTGATGGAGATCAGCCGGTCGTCGTGCGTGGCCACCATGGGGTAACCCTTCCCCGCCATGAGGATGCGCAGGCATCGCACGTACGCCTTGTCCACGGCCTGCTTGTCCTGGTGCGCGACCGAGGCGGGCTCGCGGTAGGCGCCCTTGACCAGCCGGACGCGCGAGCCCTCGTGGGCCAGGTCGCGGCAGTCGTCCTCGCTGCGGAACAGGTAGGCCTGGATCGCCACGCCGGTCGAGGGGTAGTCCTCGCGCAGCTTGCGCAGGATGCCCAGCGTCGAGTCGACGGTGGTGTGGTCCTCCATGTCGAGCGTCACGGTCGAGCCGTTGGCTGCGGCGGCGGCGCAGATCTCGCGGGCGTGCTCCAGGGCCATGCCGTCGTCGAGCCGCTGCCCGACCGCCGACAACTTGACCGACACCTCGCCCCGGGTGCCGAGCTGCAGCGGCTTCAGCGCCTCCAGCAGCGTCACGTACGCCTGCGCCACGGTCTCGGCGGCGCGCGCGTCGCGCGTCTCCTCGCCGAGGTGGTCGACGGTCACGGCCAGGTTGGCGTCACGCAGCCGTTCGATGGCGTTCCGGGCCTCCTGGACGCTCTCGCCCGCGACGAACCGGTCCACCACCTTGCGGGTGAGCGGAAAGCCTGACACGGAACGGCGCACGACGCCGCTCCCGGAGGCGGCAAGGAGCAGTTGACCCAACATGTCTCAAGTCTAGAAAACCCAGGTCAGAGGGGGCCATGAACGCGCGTAACGATCGATGTGGCAGGCTGTCATACAAATGCACAACACGTCCGACCTTCAGGAAATCGTCGACGAGATCGCCGCCACGCTCGGGGCGTCCGCGACGCTGGAGGACCGCTCGTTCCGGCTGCTCGCCTACGGCGCCCAGCACGGCGACATCGACACGGTCCGCCAGGAGTCGATCCTGCGCCGGCGCGCCACCGGCGAGGTGCGCGACTACTTCGAACGCTACGGCATCGCCAGGGCCGGCGGCCCGGTCAGGATCCCGGCCGACGCCGAGCTCAAGGTGCTGGCCCGGGTCTGCTGGCCGCTGCGCCACGGCGAGGTCACCTACGGCTACCTGTGGCTGCTGGACTCCGGCAGCCTCGCCGACGAGGCGCTGCGCCGCGTCGCGCCGCTGGTCGCCAGGGCCGCCGCAGCGCTCGCCCAGGAGGCCAGGAGCCGCCAGGACCTCGGCCGCGGCCTGCTCGCCCTGCTCTCCGCCGACCCCGAGGAACGCGCCGCGGCCTCCATCGAGGTCCCCGGCCCGGTCACCGCGGTCGCCGTGCGCGAGTCCAGCGAGCGCGTGGCCGCCCTCTGGACGCTCCCGCGCGGCGTGCTGGCCCGCACCGGCTCGCCCGTCGCCCTGCTGGCCCCCGCCCACCTGGCCGGAGAGGTCGCCCAGACCCTGCAGAGCGCGTACGGCACCGCCGCCGGCATCGGCGCCCCCAGGAACGACCCGGCCGAGGCGTGGCAGAGCTGGCGCGAGGCCCGCCAGGCGCTGCGCATCGCCGAGCACTTCCCCCGGCACGCCCCCATCGCCCGCTGGCAGGACCTGGGCGTGCACCGCCTGCTGGCCCGCCTCGGCCGCGCCGACCTGCGCGAGCTGGCCGCCGAGACCGCCGCCCTCGACGCCGAGCTGGCCCAGACGCTGGAGGTCTACCTCGATCTCGGCGGCCACGCCCAGAAGACGGCCGCCGAGCTGGGCGTCCACCGCCAGACCCTCTACTACCGCCTGGGCAAGGCCGAACGCCTCCTGCACCGGGACCTGTCCGACGGCGACGACCGGCTGACCGTGCACCTCGGGCTGAAGGCGGCCAGGCTGCTGCCTCAGGACGGCCGGTAGACCTTCACCCAGTCCACGTACATCGACACCGTCGCGGGGGTGGAGGAGTCACGGCAGCGCGGCTCGCACACCACGTCGTTCTGCAGCGCCAGGCCCATGCGGTCGCCGTCGGGCACGTACGGGCCGCGGTAGTCCCACACCTTCCTGCCGTCCAGCCAGAACGTCAGCCGGCCGGGCAGCCAGTCCACGGCGGCGGTGTGCCAGCGGGTGAAGTCGGCCCGCAGCTGCCGTTGCGCCCGGCCGCGCCCGCCGTGCACGAAGATGCCGCCGCCCTGCCGGCGCGGGTCCACGATCTCGGCGAAGTCGACCTCGGCGTAACCGTCGCCCTCGCTCTGGGCGGTGGGCCACAGCAGCGCGACCGGCGTGTAGCCGTTGCCCGCCTCGGCCCTGAACCGCACCTCCCACCTGCCGTAGCGCTGGGTGAGCCGGGTGGCCACGCCGCCGGACAGGTCCTTGCCGCCGTAGCGGCCGCCCTTCAGGCGCAGCATCCCGTCCGCGACCGTGGCGGCCCGGCCGGTACGGGGGTTACGGGCCGCGTCCGGCGAGTGGTAGACCATCCACCTGCCCGTGTCGACCGTGGAGCCGTCGAAGTTCTCGACGAGGACGGGCGCGCCCCACCTCGACGTCTCCGCCTGTGCGCTCTGGGGCAGGGCGAGGGCCGTGATCAGCGCCGCCACCGCCGCCCGCTTCGAACCGCGAGTAGCCATGCGGACCATCGAAGCAAAGATCTCACTCTGGTAACAAGGGCCCCTTCCGGACAGGTTGGGCGCCGCCCAGCATCGCCCTGGTCAGCTCCTCCCGGCCGCGCATCATCTCCTCCAGCGCCGCCGACAGGTGCTCCCGGCTCAGCGTCTCGGCCCCGCCACCCGAGCGCAGCGCCTCCAGCACGGCCGGCCCTGCGCAGCAGCTCCTTGAAGAACGAGGCGGTCATGCCTGGGAACGGCGGGAGGCGGACGGCTTCCGCCGCCCGCCTCCCGCGCGGATTCCGTCAGGCGCAGGCCGACTCGTAGACGCGGACCAGTTCCTGGCTCACGCGCTCCCAGGAGTAGCGCGAGCGCGCCCGGTCGGCGCCGGCGTACCCGAGCGCGGTGCGCAGCGTCGGGTCGCACAGGATCTCGCGGGCCAGCCGCGCGGTGCGCGCCGGCCGGTCCGGCGGGACCAGCAGGCCGGTCACGCCGTCGATCACGGAGTCGAGGTGGGCGCCCACGGCCGAGGCGATCACCGGCACGCCGCAGGCCATGGCCTCCAGCGCGACGACGCCCGTCGCGGCCTCGCGCGGCACCGACACCACGGCGTCCGCGCTGCGCATCAGCTTCGGCACCGAGGCCCGCTTGACCTGCCCCAGCAGCGTCACCCGGTCGGCGACGCCGAGCTGCTCGGCCAGGGCGCGCAACCGGCGCGCGTCCCTGTCGTCGTCCAGTTCCTCGGGCTCGGGGCCGCCGGCGATGACCAGCTCGACGTCCGTCAGCCCCTGCAACGCCCGCACCGCCGTGTACGCCCCGCGCTCGGGGGACAGCGGGCCGACGTGCAGCAGCCGCTTGCGGGCGCCCTTGGTGGCGATCGCCCCGCGCCGCTGGAAACGCTCGGTGTCCACCCCGTGCGGCACGATCGCGATGTTCCCGCGCGGCACGCCCAGCCTGATCAACGCCGACTCCTCGTCGCCCGAGCCGGCGATGACCGCCTTGGCCCGGCGTCCGAGCGCCCGCTCCAGCTTCTGGTGCGCGGCGTCCACGGTGTGGAAGGTCTGCATGACCGGCACGTCCAACCCCTTGGCGCCCGCCACGGCGGCGAGCCCCCCGGTCCACGAGTGGGCGTGGATCACGTCCGGGCGCTCCTGGTTCCAGCGCTTCATGAGGTGCTCGCCCACGTCGTTCAGGTACGGCACGACGTCCTCGGGCGTGAGGTCCTTGGCCGGGCCCACGTCGATCTGCTCCAGAGTGACTCCCGGGGCCACCCGCGTCTTGGGCTTGCCCTCGGCGTCGTCACGGCGGGAGTAGATGGTGACGTGGTGTTCGCGGCCCAGCTCGCGCGCTACGGAGAGGATACGGTGGCGCTGGTTTCCCTTGGCGGACGCGACGATCGCAATATTCATGGCACACCTCAGCGTGGAAAAGCCTTCAAGGTGTGCCTGCGTCTTAGGCACGTTGTTCTACGGAAAGACAATACCCATGTTTAGCCGGATCGCAAACCCCCGCAGATCAGACACCCTTGAGGGCCAGGACGACGATCTCGTCCCACACCTGGCCGCCTGAGAAGGCGTGCCGGTCGGCCTCCACGGCCTTGACCACGGTGGCCGGAGACTGGCCCGCGCAACGGCCCAGCACGTCGGCCAGCCGCTCCTCGCCGTACGGCTCGCCGGCGTCGTTCCTGGAGGAGATCAGGCCCTCGGAGTAGAGCACCAGCGTCTCCCCGACGGAGACGGTCAGCTCCTGCACGCCCGTCTCGGCCTCGGGGGAGATGCCCATCGGCACGCCGCCGCCCGCCGCGAAGCGCACGTTGCCGTCGGGCTGCAGCAGCGCCGCCGGATGGTGACCGGCCGAGGAGAGCTGGATCGTCCGGCCCTTGACGAACCCCACCACGGCCATCACGAACATGCCCGTGCCCTGCGCCACCAGAGCCTCGTTGACCTTGCGCATCACCAGGTCGGGATGGGACTCCCAGGTGCTGAGCACCCGCAGCCCGCCGCGCACCATGGCGCTGACCGAGGCCGCCTCCTCGCCCTTGCCCGCCGCGCCCCCCAGGGCGAACCCCCAGCCGCCCGCGACCGGGAACACGTCGTAGAACTCCGCACCCACCGACGCGCCCGGATGGTAGACCGCCGACGCCTCGTAGCCGGGCACGTCGGGCAGGTTGCGCGGGGCCACGCTGGCCGACAGCGCGTCGGCGGCCCGCGAACGGCTCTGGAAGCTCGACTGGGCGCGGACGGCCAGGCCGAGCTGCATCCCCACGTCCTGCAGCACACCGAGGTCGGCCAGCGAGAACGGCGGCCGGTCGTGCGTGCGCACCAGCGTCAGCACCCCGTCGGACTGCCCGATCGGCACCGACAGCAGCGAGCCGGCGCCCATCGCGGTCAGCAGCGGCCCGTCGGCGGTGAAGCCGAGCAGCGACTCGTCGTCGACCATCTCGTGCACCACGCCCGAGCCGCGCTCCAGCACCTGCATCACCACCTGGCTGCCGGCCGGGTCGGCCGACTCCACCAGCCGCACCAGGTCGCCCAGCGGATGGTTCTTCGGCGCCACCACCACCGAACGCCGCGGCAGCCCGTCGCGCACCAGGTCCGCGATCACCCAGTCGGCCCACTCGGCCGCCAGCAGGCGCGTGGTCCGCGGCAGCGCCACCGGGCGCAGCAGCGCCTCCTCGTCCAGCAGCAGCCCGCCGACCCTGGCCAGCAGGTCCTGTCGTTTGGACGCGGCCAGCAGCAGCGCCCCGTCGGACTGCTCGGGCCGCCGCGCCCCGGGCTCGGGCAGCTGCACCTCGGTGGGCAGCGCCACGGCCGCCACCATCTGCTGCGGCTCGCCCGGCATCGTCACCCGCGTCAGCGCGAGCTGCACGGTGTGCGTCCGCCCCTGGTGCGCCAGCCGCGTCTCGAACGCCGACGGCTGCCCGGTCTGCAGCACCGAGTTCAGGTGCGAGCGGAACGCCGCCCGCCTGGAGACGTCGACCAGCAGCGGGAACGACCGCCCGACCAGGTAGCCGTCGGGGCTGCCGAGCACCCGCGAGGTCTCCGGGTTGATCCGCCGGACCACCCCGCCGCCGTCGAGCACGATCACCGGCACCGGGAAGGCCCGGAACACCTGGCGCAGCAGCTTCAGCTCCCGCTGGGTGCCGTCCTTCTTGCTCGCGGCGCGCTTGGGCGCCTTGCGCAGCGCCTCGCGCGCCTCGGCGAGCAGCTCGGCGGCGGTGTCCAGTTCGGCCAGGGCCGCGTCGAGCGTGGGCGCGAGGTCGGTAGGGTAGGCGGTCCTCGCCTCACGCAAGGACGACACGCGTCCCGCCAGCGCGTCCAGAGCGTGTTCGAGGTCCGGCATGGTCATCCTTTGACGCTACGCCACCGGGGATAACGGTAGCCATAAGGGGTAGGGGCTTCTTGCTATGGAATCGACCGCGATGATCACTCCCGGGCTCGCCCGAGACCTGGCGGCGCTGGGGCGACTGGGTGAGGACACCTCCACGGAGAGCGTGTTGCGCGGCCTGACCACGGCGCTGGCGGCCGGTGTGCCCGGGTGCTCGGGCGGCTCGGCCGAACACTGGCGCGACCAGCGGGTGCTGGTCTCCGGCTCGCACAGCGAGCTGATCATGCTGGTCGAGGGCGAACGCGAACTCGGCGAGGGACCGTCCCTGGAGGCCCGCCAGAGCGGCGCCCGCGCGAGCGTGAGCGACGTGCTGAGCGACAGCCGCTGGCCCCGCTACAACGCACTGGCGACCCGCTGGGGGGTGCGTTCGGTACTGATCGTGCCCATCGAGGTGGCGCCGGCGCAGCTCATCGTCGGACTCTACTCCGTGCGCCCGGGTGCCTTCTCCCCGCAGGCCGCCCACTCGCTGGCCGACATGCTGACCGAGCAGGTCGGGGTGGCCATGGCGAACATGTGGGAGTTCGAGGAGGTGCGCACCGATGCCGCCCAGCTCCAGGAGGCCCTGGCCGGCCGGTCGGTCATCGACCAGGCCAAGGGCATCATCATGCAGACCAGCGGATGCACGGCCGAGGCCGCCTTCGAGGAGCTGCGCAGGATCTCGCAGCACCATCAGGTCAAGGTGGCCGATCTGGCCAGGCTCCTGGTGGAGGAGCACCAGCGCAAGTCGACGCGTCGCTCATAGGACCTCAGCCGATGGCGGCCAGGGCGTCGTCGAGCGTGTCGTACAGGGGCAGGCGCTGGGCCAGCCCGGTGATCCACATCACCTTCGACTTGGAGTACTCCACGCCGACCAGCGCGAACTTCGCACTTGAGGCAAGGCTCGTCTGCCAGTGATGGACGATCAGCCCGAGTGCCCGCGAATCCATGAACGTCACCCCGGCCAGATCGAGTATCAGGTCGGCTCCGGCCAGCGACAGGTAGTCGGCGAACTGCTCACGCGTCGTGGCGTCGAGCACACCGTCGACCTTGACGACGGTGATCCCGCCGACGGGCGATGACGTCAGGCTCAGGGCGGCCACGGGCCCCTCGCCGTTTTCGGGCATTGTCACGAAGCAACCCTACTGTCACCACGCGACCGAGGAATACTTCCCGCGGCAGGGGGGAGACTGGGACCGAAGTCCAGCAGAGGGCTTCCGTCTCGAGAGTAGAGCGAGGCGTGCCTCTGCCTGGGCTTTTTCTGCTGGCGGAGGCCGCCCTGCGACCCATATGAGGAGCAGCGATGGCTGTGCAGGAGTACGTCCTCGAGGAGATGACCGCGGAAGAACTCCTGGCTGAGATGGTCAGGGAAGACACACCCGACAGCCACAGGGAACGGCTGCGCGAGCGCATCGTGGAGATGCACCGGCCGCTGGCCATGGAAATCGCCAGGCGTTACCGTTACCGGGGCGAACCTCTGGAGGACCTCCTCCAGGCCGCGTACGTCGGCCTGATGAAGGCCGTCAACGGCTTCGACCCGACCCTCGGCCACGCCTTCAGGGGCTACGCGGTCGTCACGATGACCGGTGAGGTCAAGCGGCACTTCCGCGACCGCACCTGGGCCATCCGGGTCCCGCGGCTCTACCAGGAGCGACGGTCCGAGCTCAACCGGCTCGTCGCCGACCTCAGCCAGGACCTCGGCAGGTCCCCGACCGTGGCCGAGCTGGCCGCGAAGATGAACATCTCGGAGGAGGACGTCCTGCTCACCCTCGACGCCTCGGCCGCGTACAGCACGCTGTCGCTCGACGCGCCGCTCGGCACCGACGACGACGCGGCCTCGCTCGGCGACGTCATCCCCGAGGACGACGACACGCTGAGCACCATGGTCGACCGCGAGGCCGTCAAGCCGCTCATCGACGCGCTGCCCAGCCGCGAGAAGCACATCCTGCTGCTGCGCTTCTTCGGCAACATGACGCAGGCCGAGATCGCCGCCGAGTTCGGCATCTCGCAGATGCACGTCTCACGGATTCTCCGTAAGGTACTCGACCAGCTCCGCAGTGAGCTGCTGGTCGGTTAGCCGCTGGCCGGCTGCTGAGAGAAAGGCGAGTCGCCGGGTGAACGAGGACGTCGAGCCTCAGTCGGGCTACACGAGCCCGCCACCCGGCGTGCCCGTGAAGGAACTGCGCTTCCGCCTGCCGGACCTGCCGGAGGTCCGGCAGTTCGCCGAGGACGAGGCCCGCGCTGTGGGGATGCCCGAGGAGGCGGTCGGCGACTTCGTCATCGCGGTCAACGAGGTGGCGACGAACGCGGTCACGCACGGGGCCGACCGGGCGGCCATGAGGACCTGGGTGATCAGCGGGGACCTGGTGGTCGAGGTGCACGACGAGGGCTTCTGGAAGCCGGGGCCGCTGCCGGGGGCGGTGGGGGGGATGGGGTTGTGGGTGGCGCGGCTGTTGTCCTCTGATTTCACGTTGCGGGTGGGGAGCGGGGGGAGCACCGTGATCATGAGGTTCCCCGGTAAGGGGTGACCCTTGGGGAAGCCTGCGGCTTCGGCGGCCGCCCCGGGTGCGCTGGGCCCGTTCTTCGTCGATCTCGACGTCGACTCTTCTTCGCCTCGACTCTTCTTCGCCTCGTCCTGGCCGCGGGCGCGCCTCGGTTTTTCTGGATATTTAGCACTATTTAGTTCTTTGGGGTGTTTCGGGTGGGAGGCCGGTCGGCCTCCCACCCTGACCGCGCGCTCAGCGGCTGCTCAGCGGCTGCTCAGCGGCGGGTGCGGCCGCGCCAGTGGCCGGAGCCGCCGCGGATGCTCGCCGTGCCGACGCCTGCCTGATGCAGGGCCAGCAAGGTCAGCCCCAGCAGGACGAACGTCATGCCGGAGATCCCGCCGATCTTCACGCCCACGAGGTCGAGCAGGAAGCCCAACCCGAAGATGATCGCTGCGACGACTGCGAGCATGCCGATCACCTCCTCGTCTCAGCGGACAGATTGTGCGTGGACAGCGCGAGCAGCCGCTCCAGGACGTTGCGGTAGTCGCGGAACGCCTGACGCAGGTCCTCGGTGTCGGGGGAGTCGACGTCCTTCCAGCGTTCGCGCAGAGCGCCGGTACGGCTGGTGAGGGAGTTGGTCAGCGACTCCACCACCTCGCCGACCAGGCCGTCCGCGCGCTGGATCGCCTCGGCGGGGTCGTCCACGAAGGACGCCTGGACGTCCCGCCAGCGGGCCTGCACCTCGGCCGGGTCCTGGTCGAACAGGGCGACCTCCTGAGGGGCCGCGTGCGAGGGAACGTCATCGACCGGAGCGCCCTCGACGGGCGTTCCCTGGACGGGCGCCCCGTCAAGAGGAGCCCCCTCGACCGGCCGCCTGCCCTCGCCGAGCTCGCCGTCGTTGAGATCCCCGTCAGTCGTCAGCCCGTCGCGGGCCGCTCCAGCAGGGGTCAGGTCGTCGTCATCCCGCTCGCCGTGAACCAGGACGTCGTCCTGGGCTCGCCCGTCCTGGGCTCGCCCGTCCTGGGCCAGTTCGTCCTGGGCCAGTTCGTCCTGGGCCAGTTCGTCCTGGGAACGGCCGTCGTGGACCAGCACATCGTCGGGCCGGTCGCTGTGCACCAGCACGTCGTCGGACCGGTCGCCGTGGCGTGCCCCGGGTCCGGACAGCACGTCCGGGGAGGTGTCGTGTCCGGACGTCTCGCCGGTGGGGACGTCGGTCCGGACGTCGGCGGGGAGGCCGGCGTGAGCCGGGTCGGGGTCGGGGGAGCGGTGGTCGGCAGCGCGCTCCAGAGGGGTCTCGCGGTGCGGCTCGGCCGGCAGGTCGCCGGTGCTCGCGTAGGGGTCCTTGTAGGACGACTCGTCGTCATGGTCCCGGTCGGGGACCGCTGAGGCGTACCCGTGGCTCGCCGGGGTGTGACCGGCGTCGTCCGGGTAGCCGCCGTCGTGCCGCCCGGTGGTGTCGTCGTAACGGCCGCCGGTCCCGTCGGTGAGATCCCTGTGCTCGTCGTCCCTGGCGGCCTCGTCCGACCGCTGCGACGGCACCTTGAGCTCGTCCTCACTTCTCCTGCTGCTGCTCATCTACGTTCACCGCCCTCGCGTGGTCTCGTGCAGCAGTTCCTCGAACAACGCGCGGTAATGAACCATGGCCTGCCGGAGCTCCTCGGTCGAGGCTTCCTTCCTGGCCGCCCGCCCGCTGATCTCGTGGGCCTTCCTGTAGTGGTCGAGAGTTGCCGCGTGCCCGACCGACAGATCGGACAGCCGCTGCTCGAAGTCGTCCGTGGGGTAGCCGCGGTCCGCCATCACCGAGGTGACGAGCTGGTCCGCCTCGGTCACCGCGAACCCGGGGGCGTCGACGAATCGCTCCTGGACCTCGGTCCACCGGTTGGCGTACGCGTCGCGCGTCTCCTCCGGCAGCGGCCGGATGTCGAGCTCGGAATGGCGCTGCTCGCGGGCGATGAGCTCCCGCTCGGCCTCACGCCGGTTGTCACTCTCGGCCACCGTACGCTCGTACTCAGGGCCGAAACGTTCGCGGAGACGGCTGCGGCGTTGCTGCTGTAGCACGACATAGCCCACTGCGGCGAGCGCCACCACCGCGACCACGACGACGGCCACCCAGATCAAGGTGGTCATTGATGTTCGCCTCCGGTCTCTGTAATGAGACCTGCGACTGCCCACGATCAAGGGCGTCGAAACTCGCGTACTCAGTGAGCTGCAAGCCCTTTCCTGGCGGCCTCCAGCACCGTCGCGACGTGCGAGCCCGCAGGTGACGCCGGAACCTCACTGAACCCCTCAGCCGCGTCGTACCGGACGTCGAGCCCCGCGTCCACGAGCCGCTGCGCCCACCGCAGCGCCGTGTTCAACCGCTCCGCCGCCGGCGGCTTCCCCTGCGCCGCCGCCGACAGGTTCCGCAGATTGGTGGCCGGCCCTGACTGCGCGTGCACGCGCGCCAGCTTCCACGGTACGGCGGCACTGTGGTCGAGCATCGGCTTGGCCAGCCCGGCGGCCCGCTTGGCCTGGAGCACCCCCGACTCGGACACCCCGAAATGAGCGGCCAGCTCCTGCACGCTCATCCCGCCGGCCACCAGCCGCGCCAGCTCCGCCCGATCAACGCTCGGCCTCCGCCCCACCACGCCCTCCGCTCCCGCTTTCCGTGTACGCGCCTACCTCCGATGTGCGCTAAGGTTATGACGTCCCGCCCCGCAGGGGGCGGCCGACACAACCGGGACGTAGCGCAGCTTGGTAGCGCACTTGACTGGGGGTCAAGGGGTCGCAGGTTCAAATCCTGTCGTCCCGACGGTTGCGAAAGGCCGATCGACTTGGGCATAAGCCCAGGTCAATCGGCCTTTTCTCATGTCTCGATCTTGACCGGTGATCTCCTAGGCAACTCGCAGCTGTGGACCACTTGGGGACCACGTCCCCGCCATGTGCGCGCTGAGCGCATTTCCGGCCTCGGCGATGGCGCTGAGATCTGGGTGGAGATAGCGCTGTGTAGTCGTCAGAGATCCGTGGCCGGCAATCTTCCGAAGGACATGGACGGGAACCCCGGCGTCGGCCATCCACGTCAGTCCCGTATGGCGGAGATCGTGACGGCGAAGGTGTTCGTAGCCGAGCTGGGTGACGACCTCGTCCCAGTGCGTCGCGTCGCGGAGGACCGCGGTGCTGATGCGACCACCCCGTGGCCCGGTGAACAGCCGAGCCTCAGGATCGTCAGTGTCGACGGCTGCGAGCCGGTTGGCGACCAGGCCGCGAATCTCGGCGATGATCGGCACTTTGCGGGCCCGTTTGCCCTTGGTTCCCTTGTCGGCCAGCCCGCCCGGACTCGGGGTGGTCTGCCGGCGCACCGTCCAGGTCCAGGTTCGGGTGTCGATGTCGCCGACCCGGACACCGGACACCGGACACCGGAGACCTCGCCGATGCGTGCGGCCGTGTATGCCGCGAAGATGACGATGTCTCCCCAGCCCTGGTACTTGTCTCTGGAGCGTTCCACAAGTCCCTGTGCCAGCCGTTCCAGTGCCGCCCGGTTGGGCAGCGCCAGCGTTCGCGGGTCGTCCAGCTCGTCCTCGGCCCGCTTGTACTCGTGCTGCCAGCCCGTCACGCGAGCAGGGTTGCGGTCGATGATGCCGTCCCGGACGGCCTGCTCCATGACGCGGACCAGGATGGCCAGGCTGTTCTTCACCGTGGATCGGCTGCATTCGTCCGCGATCCATCCGTGCACGACCCGGTCGACAAGGCCGTTGGTGATCATCCGTACGCCCAGGTGTCCGAGAGCGGGGACCACGCGCTTGCGCCATCCGGACATGTACGGAGCGAGAGTCTTGGGCTCCAGGCCGCGCACCGCCAGGGGCATCACCCCCTCGCCGTACTCCTGGAGGGTGGAAGTGGCCGCTTTGGGATCGATACCGCTCTTGGCCAGCCGCTCAATGGACTGGATCCAGCCCTCAGCAGCCTCTTGCGTGCTGATCGCCTCGGACTTGGACAGGCGCTGTCGCGTCGCCTGATCCTGTGCCGCTCGAATATTGAGTTTCGTGGCTTGAGCTGCGGTTACGCGGCGCGGTGGTATTCGTTGATCGTGCCTGTGGCGACGGGTTTTCGGCGGATGGATCGAAGGTCGTTGAGGTCAATCACGTTGGGGGAGGGCTGCGTTGCGATGTCCGGGGGACGCTGTTGCCGTGACTGGTGCGGCCGGTGCCCGTTGTAATGGATCAGATACTCCTGGAGCACGAGAGCCAGGGGGCGTTCATCGAGGATCAAGATGCGGTCCAGGAGTTCGCGGCGCAGGGTGCCGATGACCCGGTCGCAGACGGCGTTCATCCGAGGAGTCCTGGGCAGCGTGGTGATGACCTGCAGTCCTTCAGCTGTGAAGACCGCGCTGAAGGCGGCGGTGAAGAGCGGATCGCGATCGTGGATCAAAAACCGGAGTTCAGCGATGCGATTGCCCAGCTCCATCGCCAGGTTGCGGGCTTGCTGCATCGTCCATGCTCCGGTCGGGTGCGCGGTTACTCCGGCCAGGTGCACTTTCCGGGTGCCGTGCTCGATGAAGACCAGCACATACAGCCGCTTGAGCAGCATCGTCTCGACAACCAGGAAGTCGCAGGCGATGATCGCGTGGGCTTGGGCGGTCAGGAATTGCCGCCAGGTCGGCCCGGCCCGGCGGGGCGCCGGATCGATACCTGCGGCGTGGAGGATCTCCCACACCGTGGAGGCCGCGATCCGGTAGCCCAGCCGAGCCAATTCGCCTTGAATTCTCCGATGTCCCCAGGTCGGGTTCTCCCGCGCCATCCGAGTAATCAGTGCCTTGACCGGCTGGCGGGTGCCGGGCCGTCCCGGGCGCCGCCTGTCGGTGAAGGTCCACTTACGCGCCACGAGGCTACGGTGCCAACGCAGGATCGTCGCCGGGGTGACCGGGAACACCTCCGCCCACCGGCGGCGGGGGATCAGCCGCGACAACGCCGCCAGCCAGAGCCGGTCGGCGTGACCCCCCACTGCGACCGGCCGCCGAGCTGACGACGGAGCACCTGGTTCTCGTGACGGAGCACCAGCAGCTCAGCGTCCTTGGACAGATCAGAACGGACCAGCTCTGCCAGCAGGCCGAACAGGCATCTCACCAACCGGTAGACAAGGGTTAACAACACCTTGCGATGGTTACAGCCACGGCCCTGGTTGCGCAGCAAAACCCCAGCTCACAGCACGAAACCGTGTTTTCGAGCGGGACACGCCGTGGGCGGTGGACAGGGCTGCCGATGAGTGGCCGGTCAGCCCGTGGGGGTCGCCGCCGATGGCACCTGGCGTTCGGAACGGTGGCCGGGGATGGGGGCTCGCCGAGGCCGTCGTCGCGCGGGTCCACGCGAAGCGGCGTGGACGCGACCAGCGGGATCAGCGTGATACACGTCTTTCCGGTTCACCACGCATCTACTCGCGGCTGGGATCGACGCCTCCATCGGCACCGTCGTGACCGACAAGCGGCCGCACCTTCCGTGCTGGGAGAAACAGCCGACCACCGCAGATCGACCGTGTTTCGTGCAGCGAAAACGCGCCGAGGAGCCACGAACCCACATTTCGGTTTACTCAAACAATCATGACCTCGTTTTCAATCCGTCGTCGAGATGAATTACGGCAAGCCGGCTCTCCGCTCTTTGCTTCATGGTGCCGTGTGCGGGGCGGGCAGGGTTGGCGCGGATCCGCTGTGGTCGGCGAGGTGTTCGCGCAGTCGTTCGCCTTCGATGTCGACGTTGGGCAGGAAACGCGCCAGCCGGCGGGGCATCCACCAGGCGTACGCGTCCAGCAGCGACATCACGGCCGGGACGATCGTCATCCGGACCACGAAAGCGTCGACGGCCACGCCGAGCGCCAGGGCGAAGCCGATCGATTTGATGATCGGGTCATTCATGAACACGAAGCCGCCGAAGACCGAGATCATGATCAGGGCGGCGGCGGTGACGACGCGGGACCCGTGTCCCATTCCGGAGATCGTCGCCTGGCGTGCGGTGTCGCCGTGCACGAAGTCTTCGCGCATCCGGGAGACCAGGAACACCTGATAGTCCATGGCGAGGCCGAACAGGATGCCGATCAGCAGAATGGGCAGGAAGCTGACCAGGGGTCCTGGAGTGTCGATGCCGAAGAGATCGCTCAGTCGGCCCTGCTGGAACACCGCGACGGTGATGCCGAATGTGGCGCCCACGGTGAGCAGGAATCCGAGTGCGGCCTTGACCGGGACCAGGACGGAACGGAAGACCAGCATCAGCAGCAACACCGACAGGCCGACGACGAGCAGCAGGTAGACGGGCAGCGCGTCGGCCAGCTTCGCGGAGACGTCGATGCCGATCGCGGTCTGGCCGGTCAGTGCGACGTTGCCGATCTTCCCGACCTTGGCGCGGATGTCGTGGACGAGCGTCTCGGTGGCCTCGTCGGTGGGACCCGTGGCGGGGATGACGGCCAGCAGGGCGGTCGTGCCCGACGCGTTGAGCTGCGGCGGGGTGACGGCGAGGACACCCTTGGTGGCCTGGATCGCGGTGGCGGCCCGCTTCGCGGCGCTCGTCGTGTCCTCCGTGGAGTCGCCGGTGACGACGGCGGCCAGGCGGCCGTTGAAGCCGGGGCCGAAGCCCTCGCTGATGAGGTCGTAGGCCCGGCGGCCCGGCGTGCCCTCCGCCGCTGTGCCGGAGTCGGGCAGGGCCAGGCGCATCTGCGCGGCCGGAACGGCAAGGCCGCCCAGGAGAAGCACCCCCGCCACGATGAAGGGCACCCGCCGGCGTGTCACGACGTACGCCCAGCGGAACCCGAGACCGGGGCGCGTCGCGGCGGGGTCGTGCCCGGTCCCGCGTTGCTTGCGGGGCAGCAGCCGGAGGCCGGCGAAGCCGAGCAGGGCGGGCTGGAGGGTGATGGCGACGAGAACGGCGACGGCCACGGTGGCCGACGCGGCCAGGCCCATCACGCTGAGGAACGGGATGCCGACCACGGTCAGGCCGGCGAGGGCGATCACCACCGTGGCTCCCGCGAAGACGACGGCGGAGCCGGCGGTGCCGACGGCTCGGGCGGCGGCGTCCTGCGGGGCGAGTCCGTCGCGGAGGTTCTGCCGGTGACGTGAGGTGATGAACAGTGAGTAGTCGATGCCGACGGCCAGGCCGAGCATGAGGGCGAGGACCGGGGCGGTGCTGGTCAACTCGACGGCGCTGCTCAGGGCGAAGAGCCCTGCCATTCCCGCGCCGACGCCGATGAGCGCGGTGAGCAGGGTCATCCCGGCCGCCACGAGTGAGCCGAAGGTGATGATGAGAACCACGGCTGCCACGGCGACGCCCAGGCCCTCGGTTCCGCCGATCTCGGATCCCGGTCCCGTCACCTCGCCGCCGTGTTCCACCCGCAGCCCGGCCGCCCGCGCGCTCTTCCCGCTGTTCTCGTACGCGGTGCGCTGCGCGTCGGTCAGCTTGTCACGGGGCTCGGCGAACTGCACCTGCACCAGGGCGTAGCGGCCGTCCTGGGAGACGGCGCCGGTCTGGAAGGGGTCGAGGGCCGCCACCACGCCCGGCAGCGCGGCAGCCTCCTTGGTGAGTGCCTGCACGGTGGCCCGGTTGCCGGTCGAGGCGAGCGCCTGCCCCTCGGGGGCGGCGACCACGATCGTGCCGGTGGCGCCCACGGCCTGCGGGAACTGCTTGGCCAGCGCGTCGAGGGCGCGCTGGGACTCGGTTCCCGGCATGGTGAAGTCACCGGTGGTCGGCCCGTTGAACGCCGCGGCCGACGCGCCGAGGGCCGCCAGTACGGCGATCCACAGGGCGAGCACGATCCGCCGGTGGCGGAAGGACGCGCGGCCGAGCCGGTAGAGCAGTGTGGCCATGGGAGAGGAATCCTTCTCAGGAGCGGGTGGGATCGCGGTCAAGGGTGCGCAGCGCGCACCGGACGAGTACGGCACGCAGCTCCTCGTCCGGCAGCGGGACCGGGCTCGCGCCGACCACGGGTACGGACCCGAGCACCATCAGCGCGGCCACCCGAGCCTCGGGATCGGCGGAGCGTCCGGCGAACGCGTCGATCAGCCGGTCCGTCTTGTCCGGCACCCCGGCCAGTGCCGGGTGGCGGAGCATCTCCGGGATGTCGTCATAGATGATCTTGACGGCGGATCGGAATCGGAGCATGAGGTCCACGAACCCCTCGACGGCCGGGAGAACGGCGTCGTCGCCTGCCAGGCCGGCCAGCCGCGTGTCGAGCTCGGCGAGCGCCTCCACCGCGGGGGTCAGCATCTCGGTGAGGATCGCGTCCTTGCCGTCGAAGTGGTAGAGCAAGGCCGCCTTGGAGCAGCCGACCTCGCGGGCGATGTCCTGCAGGGAGGTGGCCTTGAAGCTGGTCGCGGCGAAGAGCCGGGAGGCCGTTTCGAGGATCTCCCTGCGGAAGCCGGAACTGTTGCGTGCCATATGTGCAACCGTACCTGACCGATCGGTCAGGGGCTGACCGATCGGACAGTTTTGTGGCGGTCGCCACAGAGGCGGCTGGCGTGGGCGCATGCGTAGGGCGGCCGCTGGATGGCGGGCATGCCGACCGCACGGCCCTCGCAGACGTCCAGACGGTACGGCCCGACCTCCTACGAGGGCCGGCGCCTCCGGCCGATCTCGCGCTCGCCCACGCGATCAGCCGTCGAGCAGGAGATCGCGGCAGAGTATCCGGGTGAAGGCGTCCATCGCCGCAGGCATGTCGAAGGACTCATCCAGCAGCCACTGCTCCTCCAGCCCGGTGATCGCGGCGATGATGAGCGACGCGATCGCCGGAGGGTCGGCGTCGGCGCGCACCCGACCGGCGGCGATGTCCTGCGCGATCACCGCGGCCAGGTCCGTGCGATAGGTGTGGACACGCCGCCTGGCCCACTCCCACGCCAGCTCGGGCACCTCGTCGGAGCCGGACGCCCCGAGGTGCCCCAGCCGGGTGAGCCCGCGGCTACGGCGGGCCTGGACGAGCATGTCGCGCACGATCTCCAGGGCGCGCACCAGGTTGGGCCCCTCTGCCGCGCGGTCGCTGCCGGCGGCCAGCAGGACCTGCCGGTCGCGCTCGGCCAGCACCTCGGCGAGCAGCGCCTCCTTACTGGGGAAGTGGTGCAGCAGGCCGGGCTGGGTGATCCCGGCCGCCTCGGCGACGGCCGCGATCGAGGTGCCCCGGTAGCCGCGGGCCGCGAAGAGTTCGAGGGCGACGTTCAAAATCTTGACGCGCCGGGCTGCCCCGGCGCGCTCGGCGCCACGTGTCCTGGCCATTCGCCGACCCTAACTCACCCCCTTGATCGCCAGGACCGCCAGCGCGCCCAGTAGCGTGATGATCGCCACCGCTCCGTACAGCGGGCCGTACCCGCCGAACGCCGACACGACGGCGCCGGCGGCGGCGGGTGCCACCGTGTTGGGCAGGGTCGCGGCCAGGTTGAGCACACCCAGGTCCTTGGCGAAATCGTCACGGCTGGGCAGCACCTCCGAGACCAGGGCCTGGTCGACGGAGACGAAGACGCCGAAACCGATGGTCGCCACGACGGCCGAGACGAGCATGCCGGTCACGGTCGGCATCAGCAGCGGGACGATCGCCGACAGGGAGATGACCAGCCCGCCGGCCAGGGTGAGCGGCTTACGCCTGCCCATGCGGTCCGACAGCGGTCCGGACACGGCGATCGCGACCAGGAAGCCGGGCACGCCCGCCAGGCCGAGCAGAGGCGTCAGCCTGGCGGCCTCCTCGGCATCGAGGCCGAGGTAGTCCTGGGCGATGTAGAAGCTGTAGGTGAGGGTCATGTAGTAGCCGCCGAAGATGAGGATGCGGCCCAGGAACGCCCAGAAGAAGTCGGGGTGGCGTACGGGGTCGACCCAGAACGCCTTGAGCAAGGCCGTCGCGGAGAAGGTCGGCCGGACCTGCTCCCGGTTGCCGGGGTCGCGGTTCAGTACGACGAACAGCAGGATGACCACCAGGACGACGACTGCGAAGGTGGCGTAGCCGATAGGGATGCGACTGAGGAACAGGGAGGCGAGGACCGGCCCGAGGGTCGCCCCGAGAACCTGGCCGAGCCCGATCAGCGTGGAGTAGCGGCCGCGCAGCCGGGTGGGCACCCGATCCGGCATGATCGCCGCCAGCGGGCCCTGAAAGGCGTTGAAGCCGAACTGGACCAGCATCATCGCTGCGATCAGCAGGGCCACGGTTCTCGCCTGGCCCGCCAGCAGCAGCGCGGCGGAGCCGAGGGCCGCGCCTGTGACCATCCACGGCGCCCGGGCGCCGAAGCGGGTGCGGGTCCGGTCGGACAGCAGACCGATGACGGGCTGGGCGACCATCGCCGCGCAGGCGCTCAGGGTGTTGATGAGCGCCAGGTTCCCGACCTTGGCCTCATTGCCCATGGCTTGGACCTGGATCGGCAGGAAGTAACCGGAGGTGGCGTAGGCCAGGGGCGCGGCGGCGGCGACGAAGGGCACGGTGAGAAAGAGCCGTCTCAGCGAGGAGGGCAGTATTTCCCTAGCGCGGGGCATCGTGCCGCAGCGCGTCGTCCGTGAGCTGCCACAGCTCTCCCACCTGGGAGTGGAAGGCGTCGCGGCCGTGCGGAGGGAGGGAGAAGACCAGCGGGGCGCCGCGCAGGACGCCCTCGACAGCCTCGCGGGCGACCTGTGTCGGTTCGATGGCCATCGGAACGGGACCGGTGCCGAACGGCTCGGCCGCCCGCCGGCCGAAGGCATCCGGGCGGTTGCGCTGGGAGTCGAGGATGCGGGTGTCGACCTGGCCGGGGCATAAGACGGTGACGCCGATGCCGTCGGGCTCCAGCTCGGCCCGCAGGCCGTGGGACAGCCCGACG
Source organism: Nonomuraea sp. NPDC001636 (assembly GCF_040298265.1). Taxonomy (NCBI): domain Bacteria; kingdom Bacillati; phylum Actinomycetota; class Actinomycetes; order Streptosporangiales; family Streptosporangiaceae; genus Nonomuraea; species Nonomuraea sp. NPDC001636. The sequence continues at coordinate 21,613 of NZ_JBEOZT010000016.1, read as the reverse complement.
ATGGCGTGCTTGGTGGCGCTGTAGAGGCCGGTGAAGCCCGGGTCGGGCAGGAAGGCGTGGGTGGAGGCGGTGTTCATCACGTGCCGCCACCCGCCCTGGCCCCGCATCCTCGGCAGGAAGGCGTGCAGGCAGTTGAGCAGGCCCTCGACGTTGACCGAGGACAGCCATCGCCAGTCGCCGACCGAGGAGTCGGCGATCGTGCCGAACAACAGCACGCCCGCGTTGTTGCACAGCAGTTCGACCGAGCCGAACTCGGCGTAGGCGGCCCGCGCGAGAGCTTCGGCCGACTCGGGGTCGGTGACGTCGGCGCGTACGCCGAGCGCGGGCCCGCCCAGTTCGGCGGCGACGCGTCTCGCGCCCGTGCCGTCGATGTCGGCCACGACGACCGCCATGCCGCGTGATGCGAGTTCCGCGCAGAGAGCGGCCCCGATGCCGCTGGCCCCGCCGGTGACGACCGCCGTACGGCCCTGGAGTTGATCAGACATCGGCATCCCTTCGGAAAGATGTCCGCGAGCTTACTTACCGAGCGCTAGGTAAGCTAGAGGGTGATCGCATCTACGGGTGCCACCAGTACGACGGAACTCCAACCCGGCGCCGAAGCCATCGCCAAGGTCACCGAGGTCCTAGCACCCCGCCGCCGTACCCATTGACCAACTGAGTGGCGGCTGGCCGGAGCTGTGGAGTCCGGGCCATCGCGGATCACTGACAGGCGAAGAAGCAGCAGGTCGCTACCGCCAATTTCTGCCCTCAGCCTCTCGAAGGCCTAGACGTCCGTCGTTTGGGCGTAGGGCGTGCAGGACCGTAGAAGTGTCCAGGCAGAACGGGTGTATCTCTGCCATGCGATCGTTACTGATCGTCATCAGCCGCATCACCGAGGTCTCCAAGGCCCGGCCGGTAGCGCGGGCGCGCAGGGATGCCGCAGTTCCAGCTCGCCGACGGTGAGCACCACCTTCAGGCCGACCAGGTCCTCGCAGCGCTGGCGGCGCAGCCCGACCCCGCGCGCCAGCGCCTTGCCGATCGCGCTCGTCTGCCTGATGCCAGCCGAGGACGACAAGATTTGATCAGCGTGGCGAAGCAGTGGGTGGCGATGTGAGAGCCATGAACGAGACACCGGACTGGGCTGCGGCGACTTACGAGGACCTGCTGCGCCAGGCGACATCGTCCGCAAGACCAAGAACGGCCTGGAGGCGGCCAGCCGCCGCGGCCGGGTCGGCGGGCCGCCGGCCGGAGCGGTTCAGCCCAGGTAGAAGTCCCGGCGAGCGGCCACGAACGCCTCGATCGTCCCGGCCTTCGCGCCGGTCACCCGCTCGACGTCGTCGGAGGCGCGGTCGTAGCGGTTCTCGCGGTGCAGCCGGGCCATGGTGGCGATGTGCTCCTCGGTGTGCGGCGGCAGGCCCGCCTTGGCAAGGACCTCGGCCCGCCATCGGTCCAGGGGCACGTCGAGGTAGGACACGGTACGTCCCAAGGCGCGCGAGAACGCCTCGGCCATCTCCGTCATGTCGACGGTGCGCGGCCCGGTCAGCTCGTAGACGCGCCCCACGTGCGGAACGGGGTCGCGCAGTATGGTGGCGACCACCCGGGCGACGTCGTCCACGGCGATCGGCGACGTGCGCCCGGTGCCGAACGGCAGCGCGATCGTTCCGTTCTCCCGGATCGATCGGGCCGCCAGTGTGGTGAACAGCGGATTGTCCAGGAACGACGTCGGCCGGATGTGCACCACCGGCAGGCCGGACCAGTCGAACACCTGTTCCGCCAGCCAGTGCAGCCGCTGCTGGTGCGACTCGGCAGTGCTGGTGGCAGTCATCTGCGACACCGTCATCTGCGACATGTCGACCAGGCCCACCAGCTCGCCGTACTCCTTGGCCACGGTGGCCACCACGGTCGCCGCCAGCAGGTGGTCCGGCGAGACGGGCATCGCGAAGTACATCCGCCCGGCTCCTTCCAGCGCGGCGGCGACGCTCTCCGGCCGGGTCAGATCGCCGACGACCACCTCCGCGCCCCGCGCACGCAGGTCCGCAGCACGGTCATTGTCCCGGTGAACCATTGCGCGCACCGGCACGTCCTGCGTGCGCAGATGGTCCAGGACCGTGCGGCCGACATCGCCGGCCCCGGCGATGAGAACAAGGTTGCTGACGGCCATCGGTCGATCTCTTTCTGGTAGGCGACCATCTCCGCGAAGGTGCGATCGCACGGGCATATGGGTGTCACTGACTCGCGTACCGTGATTCCACGGCAGGTGTACCCACGTCCGAGTCGGATGAGCCAGGAGCAGGGACAGGCCGGCCGCATCGACGCGGAGATCGGCGCCGAGCCGTACCTCAGCGCCCGCACCGTCGAACGGCGCCAGCGCAGGGTCTCGCCGACGCGGGAGCGGGCGAGAAGGAGGATGGCCGCCGGCGATCGGGACCCTGACCAACTCGGTCCACGCCAGGAGCCGTACTCGGTGACCAGGCCCGATCCGGGGCATCCGGGTGGACATCAGCGCGGCCGGCATGCTCGCCGCACTCACCGGGATCGCGCCGGCCTCCGGCGAACCGGAACAGCGCGACCCGGCCGGGCGGCTTTTGGACCTCATCATGGACGGCCTGTGGCCGTAGCTCAGAGCAGGGCGCGCAGGACGGGTTGGAGGGCGCGGTGGAAGGTGGGGTAGGCGAAGTGCATGTCGGCCAGAGTGGTGAGCGGGACCCGGGCATGGATCGCGGTCACCAGCGCGGAGAGCACCTCACCGCCCGTGCTGCCGACGACGGTGCCGCCGACCAGCACGCCCTGCGCGGCGACCAGCTTGACGGGACCTGACTCGCCGGCGATCCAGCCTCGGGTGCCGAGGTCGCCGGTGGCTGTCTTGACGTCGAGGCCACAGGCGCGGGCGGCGGCCTCGGTCAGTCCGACGGAGCCGACTTCGGGGGCGGTGAAGGTGACGCGGCCGACGGCGCGGTAGTCCGCCCAGGGGCCGTCCGCGCCGGTGAGATCGCGGATGACGAGGTCGGCCTGGTACATCGACATGTGGGTGAAGGCGCCCTTGCCGGTGATGTCGCCGATGGCCCACACACCGTCGGCGACCCGCATCCGCTCGTCGGGCTCCAGCACGCGGGCCTGCGGGTCCAGGCCGACGTGTTCCAGGCCCAGACCGGTGAGGTTGTTGCGGCGTCCCGCCGCGACCAGCAGCCGGTCTGTGGTGACCACCCGATCGGCCAGGTGAACGCGGAAGCCGTCGTCGTCGTGCTCGACCCGTTCGGCGCGTGCGGAGGTGAGCACGGTGATGCCGTCCTCGGCGAAGGCCTGCGCCACGGCCGCCGACGCCTCGGGCTCCTCGACGGCGAGGATCCGGTCGGCGGTCTCGATGACGGTCACCTTCACGCCGAAGGCGGCGAGGGCTTGGGCGATCTCGCTGCCGATCGCGCCACCGCCAATGACCGCCAGAGAAGCGGGGAGCTCGGTCAGCCGGACCACATCCCGGTTGGTCCAGTACGGGGTGTCGGCCAGGCCGGCGATGGGCGGGGCGGACGGGGTGGTACCGGTGTTGAGCACGATGCCGCGCCGGGCCGTGTAGGACGTGGCCGTGCCGTCGGGGGCGGTGACGGTGACCGTGCCGGGAGCGGTGATCCGGCCTCGGCCTCGGGCGAAGTGGGCGCCCGCGGCGACGAGCCGGTCGACGGCGACCTGGTCGTTCCAGTCGTCGGTGGCCTCGTCGCGGATGCGGTCGGCGACGGGCTTCCAGTCGGGGCGGACGTCTGCCGTGCCGGCGTGGCGTGCCGTTCGGATGCGGTCGGCGGCGGCGATCATCATCTTGGTGGGGATGCACCCGTAGTAGGGGCATTCGCCGCCGACGAGGCGTTCGTCCACGCCGACCACTGACAGTCCGGCCTTGGCCAGGCTCGTGGCCGCGTGTTCGCCGCCGGGTCCCAGGCCGATCACCACGACATCGCATTCCATGGTCTCTCACCTTCCGCTCGTGTCGTCCGTCTGCTCCGACCATCTCGGATATCCCGGGCATTCGCACCCGTGGCACCCACGGGCCCGGACCAGGGGTCGTCCCTGGTGCGACGCCACCGCCGCCGGACGAGGCTGACAGCACTGCAGCACGACCGAGAAGGAGCGGGCATGAAACCGATCAAGACCAAGACCGTCACCGTGGACGGGCTCACCGTCCGGTACGCGGAGAGCGAGCCGCGCGACACGCACGCGCTGCTGCTCAGCCCCTGGCCCGAGAGCGTGTACGCCTTCGAGCCGACCTGGACGGACCTGGCGGCCGACACGCACCTGGTGGCCGTGGACCTGCCCGGGTTCGGGCAGTCGCAGGGCCGTCCCGACGTGCTCGTTCCTCGTGCGGCGGGCGCGTTCGTGCACCGGATCCTGGACGCGCTCGGACTGGACAAGGTGCACGTCGTCGGCCCCGACATCGGCACCAGCGCTTCGCTGTTCGCGGCGGCCCTGCGGCCCGACCGTTTCCACAGCGTCGTCATCGGCAGCGGCGGCGCCTCCGCCGACCTCGAACTCGGTGAGCCGCTCGCGGGCTGGGTGAAGGACCCCGACCTCACCTGGTACGAGCAGAACGCCGACGCCGTCATGGCCGCGACCCTGGACAACATCTTCCCGGCGACGCCTCTCCCCGACCACGTACGCGAGGACTACCTCACCTCCTACGGCGGGCGCCGCTTCGCCGAGTCGATGCGGTACGTCCGCGCCTACCCCGAAGAGCTCAGAGCCCTGGAGCAGCTGCTGCCGTCCATCCCGACCGCGGTGCGGATCATCGCCCCCGAGCGGGACCAGGTCGTCCCGCCCGCGCACGCCGAGTTCCTCGCCGCCCGGCTGCCCCACAGCAGCCTCGCCGTCGTCGACGCGGGCCACTTCATCTGGGAAGAAGCCCCGAAAACCTACGCCTCCCTGGTCCTTGAGTGGTGGGACCTCAACCGCGCCCACCCCGAAAGGTGACAACCATGAACAGCACACCGGACCTCAAGCTCGAAGCCGTCGTCATCCCGGTCGCCGACGTCGACCGCTCGAAGCGGTTCTACCAGGCGCTCGGCTGGCGGCTCGACGCCGATCTCGCCTTCGACAACGGCTTCCGGGTCGTCCAGGTGACGCCTCCCGGCTCGCCGGCGTCCATCCAGTTCGGCAAGCTGATCACCGGTCAGAAGCCCGGCACCGCCGAAGGCGTCTACCTGGTGGTCTCTGACCTCGCCGCCGCCCGCGACCAGCTCGTGGCCCTCGGCGCCGAGGTCGGCGAGATCTTCCACCCGCAGGCTCCCGGAGCCCAGTTCAGCCAGATCGCGGACGGCCAGGCCGACGGTCCCGCCGCCGACCGCGCCAGCTACGGATCCTTCGCGACCTTCCGCGACCCGGACGGCAACACCTTCCTGCTCCAGGAAGTGACGGTCCGCCTCCCCGGCCGCGTCGACACCGCCGCCACCTCGTACCTCTCGCGGGGTGACCTGGTCGAGGCGCTCAAGCGGGCGGCGGCGGCACACGGCGAGCACGAGACGCGCAACGGCGGCGCCCACGACGAGAACTGGCCGGAATGGTACGCGACCTACATGGTCGCGGAGCAGCACGGCGACGGACTTCCCCGGTAAGGACGGACTCATCATGACCACACCTACGCAGCTCACCGCGCCCATCCTCGACGTCACCGCCGCCAACGGCGTGACGTACGCCTACCGCCGCTTCGGCCTCATCGGCTCGGGCGCTCCGCCGCTGGTCTTCCTCCAGCACTTCCGCGGCACCCTCGACAACTGGGATCCGATCCTCGTCGACACCCTCGCCGCCGGACGAGAGGTCATCCTGCTCGACAACGCCGGGGTCGGAAGCTCCAGCGGCGAGGTGCCCGCCACGGTGACGCAGATGGCCAGGGACGCCATCGCCTTCCTCGACGCGCTCGGCCTCGCCAGGGTCGACCTGCTCGGCTTCTCGCTCGGCGGCATGGTCGCCCAGGAGATCGCCCTGCTCAGGCCGCGCGGCGTCAGGCGGATCGTGCTGGCGGGAACCGGCCCCAGAGGCGGACGCCAGATGCACGGCTGGACGCTCGACATCGAGCGCGCCGCGAACAAGAACGAGGCTGAGCTCGACGATCTGTTGCACATCTTCTTCGGCGTCACCGAGAGCAGTCGCGCCCTCGGCGTGCAGTACGCCCAGCGGGTCTACAGCAGGACCGAGAACCCCGACAAGGCCAACGGCCCCGACGTGGCCCGCGCCCAGTACGACGCGATCGTCGAGTGGGGCATCCCGGATCCGAGCCGGCTCGCCCGCCTGGCCGGGATCACCCAGCCCACGCTGGTCGCCGCGGGCGACAACGACCCGATGATCCCGACGATCAACTCGCAGGTGCTCGCCCACCATCTGCCGAACGCCAGGCTGCGGATCTTCTCCGACGCCGGGCACGGGTTCCTGTTCCAGTACCCGCGCCAGTTCGCGGAGCTCGTCGAGGAGTTCCTCAACGATCTGGTCCCGGCCCGAGGGTGATCACTAGAATCGACGCGTGGCAGCAGCGCCGATCCTCCAAGGCCGCCGGCACGAACGTGAGCGGCTGGATCAGGCGCTGCTTCGCGTCGAGGACGGCGAGAGCGCCGTCCTCGTCCTGCGCGGCGAGGCGGGCGCGGGCAAGACCACGCTCCTGCGCCATCTGGAGGAGCGGGCTTCCGGTTGCCGGATCGCCAGGATCACCGGCGTCGAGTCCGAGCTCGACCTGCCGTTCGCCGCGCTCCACCAGCTCTGCGCCCCCCTGCTCGCCTCGGCCGCGACGCTCCCCGAGCCGCAGCGGCAGGCGATCGACGTGGCGTTCGGCAACGCCACAGGACCGGCCCCCGGCAGGCTCGTACTCGGGCTGGCGGTGCTGAGCCTCCTGGCGGAAGCGGCCGAGGAACGGCCGCTCGTCTGCCTCGTGGACGACGCCCAGTGGCTCGATGTGGCCACCCGACAGGTGCTCGGCTTCGTCGCCAGGCGGCTGCACGCCGAATCGGTTCTGCTGGTCTTCGCGGTCAGGGAGCCCAGCCAGGACACCCTCCTGGCCGGACTGCCCGAGCTGACCGTCGACGGACTGGCCGAGGAGGACGCCAGGGCGCTCCTGACCGTGACCACTCCTGGCCTCCTCGACGCCAAGGTCGCCGACCGTATCGTGGCCGAGACCCGCGGCAACCCCCTGGCCCTGCTGGAGCTGTCACACAGCGGCCGGGCCGAACTGCTCGGCGGCTTCGCGCTTCCTGCCATCGGGACCGGCGCGCTCCAGGAGCGGTACGAGAACCGCATCCGCGCGCTTCCGGAACCCACCCGGCTGCTGCTCCTGCTGGCGGCGGCCGACCCCACCGGTGACGCTGCCCTGTTCTGGCGCGCCTCGCAGGCCCTCGGCCTCGAAGCCGAGCAGGCGGTCCCGGCGCAGGAGGCGCAGCTCGTCGAGATCGGCGGGAACGTCAGGTTCCGGCATCCGCTGGTGCGTTCCGCCGCCTACGCCGCCGGCGACGCCGAGGCGCGGCGGGCCGTACACCGTGCGCTGGCCGGCGCGTCGGAGGGCGGCGGCGATCGACGGCGCCGGGTCTGGCACCTGGCCGCGGCGGCGACAGGCCCTGACGAGCGGCTCGCGGCCGAACTCGCCGCCGTCGCGGAAGGGGTGGAGTCCCGAGGCGGGTTCGCGGCCGCCGCGGCGCTGCTGCGGCGCTCCTCCGAGCTCACCATCGACCCCGGGCTCAAGATCGAGCGCACGCTCGCCGCGTCCCGTGCCGCGCTCGACGCGGGCGACTTCGCATCCGTGCTCGCCATGCTCGCCCGCGCCGAAGCCCTCCCGGTCGACGATCTGCAGAGCGCCCGGATCTACCTGATCCGGGGGCTCACCGACCGCGCCGCCCACTCCGGGCGCGAGGCTCCGGCGGCGCTGCTGCGCGCAGCCCGGCGGCTCGAACCCCTGGACAGCAGGCTCGCCAGGCACACGCTGCTCGACGCCTGGAGCGCGGCCCTCGTCGCCGGTCGTCTCGCCGTTCCCGGGGGCGACCTGTCCGCCGTCTCCGCCGCGACGCCACCCTTGAACGACGCTCCGACCGCCGCCGATCATCTGCTCGACGGCCTGGCCGCCCTCATCACCACCGGCACCGGGGCGGGACGGCCCTCGCTGCGCGAGGCGGTCACCGAGTTCCTCGCCGACGGCGTCCCGGCCGACCTGTGGCTGCGGTACGGCGTGCTGGTCGCGAACGCCGCGCTGTCGCTGTGGGACTACGAGGGCTGGGAGGCCGCCAATGCCCGGCACGCCGACCTGGCTCGCGCCAGCGGCGCTCTCGTGCCGCTCATCAACGCGCTGAACGTCCGCCGGGTCATCGCGCTGTGGCGCGGCGACGTGATGTACGCCCATGAGCTGGGTCTGGAGGAGTCGACGGTCAAGGAGGCCACAGGCACTCGCCGGGCCTCATACGGCGACTTCTTCCTCCTCGCCTATCAAGGCCGCGCGGCGCAGGCGCTGCCGCTGCTCACGGAAGCCGCCGCCGAGGCGAGCGCGCGCGGCGAAGGGCTCGGCCTGTACTTCACCGAGCGAGCCACCGCACTGCTCCACCTGGGCCTCGGGCACTACGCCGAGGCGACGGCCGCCGCCGAACGGGCCGCGAGTGGCGACCTCGGCCCGTTCACCGCACAGGCGCTGCCCGACCTGGTCGAGGCCGCGGTGCGCAGCGGCGCGACCGCACTCGCGGAGAGGGCCCTGGTCCGGCTCGGGACGTACACCGCAGGTTCGGACCTGGAGTGGGGGCTCGGCCTACAGGCCCGCGCTCGCGCTCTCGTCAGCCACGGCGACGAGGCCGACCGGTCCTACGCCGAGGCCGTTGAGCGGCTCAGCCGGACCCGGCTGAGGTTCGAGCTGGCCAGGACCCGCCTGGTGTACGGCGAGTGGCTGCGCCGCGAGCGCAGCCGGGTGGCCGCCCGTCAGCAACTCAAGCAGGCCTACGAAGAGTTCATCGCGATGGGCGCCGACGGCTTCGCCGAACGGGCCAGGCACGAGCTGCTGGCCACCGGCGAGAAAGTGCGCAAGCGTACCGCCGACACCGCCGACGACCTCACCCCGCAAGAGGAGCAGGTCGCTCGGATGGCCAGAGACGGGCGCACCAATGCCGAGATCGGTGCCGAGCTGTACATCAGCGCCCGCACCGTCGAATGGCACCTACGCAAGGTCTTCGGCAAGCTCGGCATCACCTCGCGCAGGGAACTCCGCGACGCGCCGCTCCACCCGCCCCGCAGGACGCGTTGAATGACCGAGTTGTACGGCAGACGCGAGGAGCGCGACGTCCTCGTGCAGGTCGTCAACGCGGTCAAGACGGGCGAGAGCCGGGTCCTGGTCCTGCGCGGCGATCCGGGCGTGGGTAAGACCGCGCTGATCGAGCACCTCGCCGGAGTGGCCGCCGGGTGCCGGATTCTGCGGGTGGCCGGAGTCCAGTCGGAGATGGAGCTGGCCTTCGCCGGACTCCACCAGCTCTGCGTCCCGATGCTGACCGGGCTGGAGCGGCTGCCCGGGCCACAGCGGAAGGCGCTACAAACCGCCTTCGGGCTTGTCGACGGAATTCCGCCCGACCGGTTCCTGGTCGGGCTCGCGCTGCTGAGCCTGCTCGCCGACGCGGCGGAGGAACGTCCGGTGGTGTGCGTCATCGACGACGTCCACTGGCTCGACCAGGCGTCGGCGCAGGCACTCGGATTCGTGGCGCGGCGGCTCGCGGCCGATCCCGTCGCGCTGGTGTTCGGCACGAGAACCGCCACGGACGAGCTCGCCGGACTTCCCGAGATGGAGGTGGGCGGGCTTGCCGAGCCCGACGCGCTCGCCCTGCTCAACTCTGTCCTCACCACCCCGCTCGACGACCGGATCAAGGACCAGATCGTCGCGGAGACCCGTGGGAACCCCCTGGCGCTGCTGGAGCTGCCGAAGGGGCTGACCAGCGAACAGATGGCCGGCGGGTTCGGTCTGCCCGCCCTGGTGCCGCTGTCGAACCGGATCGAGGAGAGCTTCCTGCGCGACCTGGCCGACCTGCCCGACGACTCGCGCAGGCTGCTCCAGCTCGTCGCCGCCGACCCCTCGGGCGACGCGGCACTGGTGTGGCGGGCCGTTGGACAGCTCGGCATCCCGCACCAGGCGGTCGTGTTCGTGCGGTCGTCGGGGCTGGCGGAGTTCGGTGCGCGCGTGCGCTTCCGCCATCCCCTGGCCGGTCGGCGTTCTACTGGTCGGCGTCGCCGGAGGCGCGTGCCGACCATCGCCTGGCGCTCGCCGAGGCGACCGAACAGGAGAAGGACCCCGACCGGCGCGCGTGGCACCGGGCACAGGCGACGGTCGGCCATGACGACGAGGTCGCAGCCGACCTGGAGCGTTCGGCCGAACGCGCCCAGTCGCGCGGCGGCTTCACCGCGGCCGCGGCCTTCCTGGAGAAGGCGGCCGCGCTCACTGGGGAACCCGCGCACCGGGGAACCCGCGCACCGGGCCGAACGGCAGCTGGCCGCGGCCCAGGCCAGCATGTACGCCGGGGCACAGGGCAAGACGCTCGGCCTGCTGGCAGCCGTCGACGCGGGCCCGCCGGACGAGTGGCGTGGCGCCCGCGCGCAGTTGATGCGCGCGCAGATGACCTTCTTCACGGGACTCAGCGCCGACAGCCCCGCCGAACTGCTGAGCGCGGCCCGGCGGATGGAACCACTCGACGCCGACCTGTCGCGCGAGACGTATCTGCACGCCTGGATCTCCTCGATGCACACCGGCGGCCCGGCTGCCAGGGCCACCAGCGCGGAGATCTGCCGGGCGGCGCGTGCCGTCCTGCCCGCCGAGCGCCCGCTGGGCACCCGAGATCTGATCCTGGACGCCCTGACACTGCTGGCGACCGACGGCCCGGCTGCCGCAGGGCCGGCTTTGAGAGAGCTCAGGAAGCTGATCACCGGCGAGAGGCTGACCCTGAAAGACGAGCTGACGTGGGGCTTCTTCGCCCAGGGGGCGTGCAGCGCGCTCTGGGACCACGACGCGTGGGTCACCGTACTGGAGCGCCATCTCGAAGTGGTCAGGGCGGCGGGAGTGCTCGGTCGGCTCTCGAACGTCCTGGGCAACCTCGGCACCGTCGCGGTCTGGGCGGGCGACTTCGCCGCGGCGCACGCGCTGATCACCGAGTACAACGCCGTCTGTGAAGCCACCGGCGCCCCCGCGGCCCCGTTCGTCGAGCTCCACCTGCTCTGCCTGCGCGGCGACGAGGACGCGGCTCTCCCGATGATCGAGGGCAGCATCGCGGCGGCCGCCGCACGCGGGCAGTCGATCGCCGCGGCCTACGCCCACTGGAGCGCAGCCATCCTCCACAACGGGTTCGGCCGCCATGAGCAGGCGCTGCGGGCGGCCGAGCAGGTCCGGCTGGTGACCCCCGGACTGCTCGTCGGCATGTGGACGCTTCCCGAGCGGGTCGAGGCCGCCGTGCGAGCGGGAAGGCCAGGACTCGCGCACGAGGCAATGGAACTGCTGGCGGAGGCGACGAACGCGGGCGGCGCGGACTTCGGGCTCGGTATCCAGGCTCGGGCGCGCGCTGTTGTGCGAGGGCGACGAGGCCGAGCGGCTCTACCACGAAGGAATCGACCGGCTGGAGCGCACCCCGCTCCGTCCCGAGCTGGGCCGCGCGCATCTCCTGTTCGGCGAGTGGCTGCGCAGGGAGGGCCGGGAGACCGAGGCCCGTAACCGGCCGCAGACAGCCTACGAGACCCTGTCGGGGCTGGACGTCCGCGCCTTCGCGGAACGCGCCCGCACCGAACTCGCCGAGCTGGGCGTCCGCGTCCGCAGACGTGGCGAACCCGCCACGGCGCTGGCCGCCCTCACCAACCAGGAGGCCCTGATCGTCCGGCTGGCCGCCGAGGGTCACACCAACGCGACCATCGGAGCCCAGCTCTTCCTCAGCGCCAGGACCGTCGAGTGGCATCTACGCAAGGCCTTCGGCAAGATCGGGGTCAGCTCCCGTCGTGATCTCGCCGAAGCTCTGACCGAGCTCGGACACCTGACGAAGCGAGCCAGATCGTCTGGGGACCCACTGGGGACCACACGTAGCGCACGCGGTGGAACGAACCGCAAGTCGGGGAACGCAATGTCCTGCCGCGGTTCTGCGCTGTGCGCGCTTGACGTGCGGAAACACTTGACACCCTGTTCTGGGGGTCAAGGGGTCGCAGGTTCAAATCCTGTCGTCCCGACCAGGTTTTAGCTGGTCGGTAAGGGTGTCACTCGAAGGGTGGCACCCTTTCGCATTGGTGAGTGACTACCGAGCGAAGATCGTGTCCATCGCCGCAGCTCCTTGCAGGAGTACGGGCCGGATCTGCTTCCGATAGACGGCTTCGGTGACCGCCGTCCCGCTGTGGCCGACGAGCCGGGCGATGTCCTCCAGAGGAACCCCGGAGTCGGAGAGCAGCGAGACGAAACTGTGCCGCATCTCTCGGGGCGTCCAGTAGTACGCGGGCATTCCGGCATCCTTGACGATCTTCCGGAATGCTCGTCTGACGTTGTGGGCGTCGAGCGGTGTGCCGACGAGCGAGGCGAAGACGAGTCCGTGATCCTGCCATTTCTCGCCCGCCGCCTTCCTGTCCTTCCGTTGCTGTTCGCGGTGCGTCTTGAGCGCTTCCACGCAGCGCTTGGGCAGCGCCAGTGACCTCCGTGAGCGCTTGGTCTTGGTGTCGCCTCCTTCGCGTACCGAGCGCCACACGGCGATCCACGGCGGAACGTCCTTGTCCGGATCTCCGAGGAGATCGTCCTCCTTCCAGGTGAGCGCCCGCAGTTCCTCCGTGCGGGCACCGATCAGCAGCGACAGGACGATGTAGGCGTACAGGCGCGTGCCTTCCGCCGCGTCGAGGAGGGCGGTGGCCTGGTCGAGGGTGAGGGACTTGGACGGGCGGCCTTCCCTGCCCTCGGGGATCTCGCAGAGGCCCACGACGTTGCGCTTCCCCTTGTCACGGGCCTGAGCGAACTTAACGGCGCGGTTCAGGCAGGAGTGGAGCAGTCGGACCGTGCGAGCGGCCAAGACCTTGGCCTTGCCGACGAGCCACCGATCCACGTCCTCGGCGCTCAGCTCGCGCAGCTTCCGGGCGCCCAGGTCGGGGAGGATGTGCTTGGGGCACAGGGTCTGGTAGTTGGTGACCGTGGTCTGGTTGCGGCCGTGCAGGCCGTAGACGAGCCAGCTCGTCACGGCGTCCGAGACGGTGTAGTTCGCCGGGCCGCTGGCAAGCCCGTCGTCGTGGTCGCGGATGATCTCTTTGAGCTTGGCCTTGGCTTCGGTCTTGGTCTTGCCGCTGGCCTTCTTGACGGTGCGCTTGCCCGCCGGGGTGTAGCCGACCGTGACTGAGGCGATCCAGCGTTGCCGGTTCTCGTCCCAGTGCAGGCCGCCGTCTCCTCGGCTGCGTCGTTCGGTCATGGAGCCTCCTGTTCGAGCAGGGAGATGTAGTCCTCTATGGCTGAGGCGGGGCTGAGCCGGGTCCGCCCTGGGTGACGGAGCGGAGCCGGCCGGAGCGCAGGAGTTCGTAGATCACGCTGCGGCTGAGGCTGAGCAGGTGCATGGCGTCGGTGACGCGGTAGAGCCGCGGGTCGTGGGCGGGGAGGGGTGGGGTCATTCATCCGCCTGCGCGGCCGCGATGTGGCGGGCGGTCTGGACGCGCTGGCGGATGTGTTCGGCCATGATGGCTTCGCCGGAGGTGTAGCCGATTCCGGCGAAGCGCCAGTGGCCCAGGACGAGGGTGGTGGCGTCATCCAGGGCGGGCAGGCCGTGGCGTTCGCGGGCTTCGGCGGCGCGGTGGGCGGCGCGGGCGTTGCGCAGGTCGGTGAGGTTGAGTGAGTAGGCGCGGCTCTTGCTGGAGAAGTGGCCGCGGAAGCCGAGCATGTGCGCCCAGGGGCGGAGCCGCAGTGCCCGGTATTCGGGGCGTGCGCCCAGCTCCCAGCAGGTGCGGATCATGCGGCGGGCGTGGTCGGTGACGGGTAGAGCATCGAGGGTGAGGCCGGGCTTGAGGCCGGTGCCGTGGCAGTGTCCGCAGGGAGTCATCGCGGTCAGTCGTCCGCGTCCGGCGCAGGCCCGGCAGGACAGGCGGTGGTCGACGGTGCCGGAGGCTTCGGCACCTTTGGTGGCGTACTTGGCGATGTAGGAGGCGACGGCGCGTTCGCTGAGCCCGTCGGCGCGTGGGTCGAACAGGATGGGGCGGAGGTCGAGCTGTTCGCCCCAGGTGAGGGTCCATCGGCCGAGATCGCTGGGTGGCGTGGTGACGGTGACCTGTTACGCGGCGGGTGGGATGGCCTGGGTGAGCAGGTGGTGGTCGGCCCAGTCGGGTGGCGGCTGGTGCGGTCCGGCGGGGCCGTCGAGGCATGATGGCGTGGAAGTGGATCAGGCCGCGCCGCTGGTACTCGGCGACCTCGGCGAACGACACCTTGACGTGTTCGGCGAAGGCACGGCGGGTCATCCCGGTCTGGGCGGTCTCGAAGCAGAGAGCGCGCCCGGCAGCCCGCATCATCCGGGTCCAGTCTCGCTGGTGCCGGTGTCGCAGGTCGGCTACGTCGACTCGGTGACCCTCATCTGGAACTGTTCGGTCGTCGACACGGAGAAGGCGTTCACCGTCTACTACTCCAGCGCGGCGGGCCAGGGGAGCGTAGTGGAGCTGCGGAACAGCGGTTGGACCTCGCGCCGGCTGTTCTGCGACACGGTCTTCACGGTCGTCGTCGACGTGGTCGGGCCGACCGGGGCGCCCCTGACGGCGGCGATGTCGACGACGGTCGCCGTACAGGATCCCGATCTCGTCGCCACGTCCCTCACGGCAGGGAGCGCGAAGATCACCGGGGCGGCCGCCCTCGCCGGTACGACGACCACCGGCACGCTCCTCGCCGGCGACGTCACGGCGAGCAGCCTCACCTCCGCCTGCGCGCTCGGCGTCCTGTGGGCAGACGGTGCTGGCCGGGGCGGGCATGAGCGCGGCGAACGTCAGCGGGCCGCTCACCGTCAGCGGCGTGGCCACACTGACCGGCGGTCTCGACGCGGTGGGCGGGCAGGTCACCATGCTCGGCCCCGTCGTGACCGTCGGTGGCGGCCGCACGTGGGTGGCCGTCGTGGTGGGGGCCGCGAGGGTTCGTCGTGGAGGGCGGTGTCATCGTCGCCCCTCCGGGAGGCGGGAACACCCTCACCACCTCGAACGTGATGACCGTGCCCATTCCCGCCAACACCGACTGGTGGTACGACGGCGCCGCCGTCACATTCGGCAGCTCCGAGGGCGAGGAACCGGCCGGCGACAGCTCGATCATCCAGCTGTTCTGGTTCCCCCTCGGAATCGCCAACTCCTACTAGACCGTCCCGGCGGACGAGACGACGGAGGTCCCAGGGCCGCCTCTCGCAGACGTCGGCGCCGTGCTCCGGCAACGCGAGACGCGTGGCCACACCCTCGTCGACAAACTGTCCCGGGCCTTCGGCCACACCCTGGACGACGTCATGAGGAAGGAACTGGTCACCCTCTTCTCAGAGGGTTGAGCGCGCCGGGGCCGGGTGGTGTGGAGGCAGCCGACGGCGGGAGCATGAGGGCTGCGGCCCAGCCGGTCGCGCAGGGGCACGGGGAGTAGCACGCATTCATCGATAAATGTGATTACCTCGCTCGAATCAATCGCTCTTGGCGATACTCTGGCTGTCATGGCTGACGTGGAGCTGCGCCACCTGAGGACGATGGCCGCCATCGCCGAGGAGGGGACGTTCGGCCGGGCGGCGGTTCGCCTCGGCTACACCCAGTCGTCGGTGAGCCAGCAGATCGCCGCGCTGGAGAAGGCCGTCGGCGGGGCCGTCTTCGACCGGCCGGGAGGTCCAAGGCCGGTACGCGCCACTCCTCTCGGCGAGCTGGTCCTGGCCCACGGGCGTGATCTGCTCGCGAGGTCGGAGGCGCTGACCGACGCCGTCGATCGGTTCAAGGCGGGGCACGGCCGGATCGACATCGGCACCTTCCAGGGCGCGACCCGGTTGATCCTGCCCGCAGTGGTGCGCGGGTTGCTGGGCGAGCACCCCGGCTGCGACGTCAGGCTGTCGGAGGTGGAACCGGAGAACCCGAACATCGGAGATCTCGACCTGTTGTTCCACTACGACCGCATCGACGGCGACGTCGAACACGTCGAGCTGCTGGACGAGCCTCACCTCCTGGTGGCCGCCGCGGGCGCGTTCCCCGACGGTCCGGTACCGGTCGAGCTGCTCGACGACACTCCCATGGTCGCCTGGCCGCCCACCGTCCACCAAAGATGGCTGGAACGGGAGCTCGCCGGCGCGGGTGCCCGGCCGCGGATCGTGTTCCGCACGGCCGGCCACGAAACCGTCGTCTCGATGGTGCGGGTGGGCCTGGGCTCGGCGGTGTTGCCCTGGCTCGCCCTCCTGGGGTCGGACGTCTGGTCCGACGACCGGCTCCGTATCCATCGGCTGGAACCGCCGCCCACCTGCACGTGGTACCTGTGTCGGCCGGCCGGGCGCATCCGGTCGCCGCTGGCGGCCCTGGCCATCGATCTCGCCGTCGCGGCCGCCGCTGAGCTGGCCGGCCAGATGGAACACGGTATATCGCTGTAGGCGATCGACTCGATCGAAAATCATAGCTTTTCGCGATGGGGCGGCCAGGCTTAGCGTGCCGGACATGAACGCCAACCAAGATCACCCCGAGCGGCTCCTCGACATCAACGGCATAAAGCTCTGCGTCCAGACGTTCGGCGACCCGGCCGCGCCCGCCCTGCTGCTCATCGGCGGCGCCGAGGCGTCGATGGACTGGTGGGACGACGACTTCTGCGAGCGCCTCGCCGCCGGCGGCCGGCACGTCATCCGGTACGACACCCGGGACACCGGCCGCTCCACGACCTTCCCGCCCGGCGCGCCGCCGTACGGAAACGACGCCCTGTTCGACGACGCCGTCGGCCTGCTCGACGAACTCGGCATCGCGGCCGCCCACATCGTCGGCGTCTCCATGGGCGGCGGAATCGCCCAGCGCCTGGCCGTGCGCCACCCCGGCCGGGTCGCCTCCCTGACGCTCATCGCCACCAGCCCGGGCGGACCCGGCGGCCCCGACCGCCATGACCTGCCGCCGATGAGCCCCGAACTGGCGAAGCGGTTCGCCGAGGACGGCGACCAGACGCCCGACTGGTCCGACCGCGAGGCCGTCATCGCGTACTACACCGACGGCGAGCGCACCTTCGCGGGCACCATTCCCGTCGACGAGGAGCGGATGCGCCGCATCGCCGGCCGCGTCTGGGACCGCAGCCCGTCCCCTGCCTCGGCGCAGAACCACTGGCAGCTCGACGGCGGCGAGCCCGTCCGCGCCCGTCTTGGTGCCATCGCGACGCCCACGCTGGTGTTGCACGGCACCGCGGACCCGCTGCTCCCGTACGGGCACGGCGAGGCGCTGGCACGGGAGATCCCGGGAGCCCGGCTGGTCCCGCTCGAGGGCATGGGGCACCAGATGCCGCCACCGGAGCTCTGGGACATCGCGATCGCAGAGATCCTTTCGGTCTCCAGCGGAGAGCGCCCGTGAGCCGGCTGCGATCGGCACTCTGGCTGCCGCTCTTCGACGAGCTCGCCGACCCGCGGGCGGTGGCGAACCTGGCCGCCGACGCGGAGGAGGCCGGGTGGGACGGCTGCTTCGTGTGGGATCACCTGTCCTGGCGGGCGCCGGTCCAGCAGGTCGCCGACTCGTGGATCACGCTCGCGGCGGTCGCGACCGCCACCAAGCGGCTGCGGCTCGGTCCGATGGTGGCGACGCTCGCCCGCCGGCGTCCGGCCAAGGTGGCGCGGGAAACCGCGACACTGGACCAGCTGAGCGACGGCCGCCTCACCCTGGGCGTCGGACTCGGCAGTGATCGGTTCGGCGGCGAGCTGTCCAGGACCGGCGAGCAGCTCGACGACCGGCAGCGGGGGCGGATGCTCGACGAGTCCTTGGCCATCCTGGCCGCCGCGTGGTCCGGGGAGCCGGTGCGCCACCGCGGCGAGCATTACACCGTCGATGACATCACGTTCCTGCCGCAGCCGGTTCAGTGGCCAGGCGTGCCGGTATGGGCCGCCGGATTCCCCGGCAACGTCAAGCCGATCCGCCGCGCCGCCCGGCTCGACGGCTTCTTTCCGATCAACCTGGAACACCCGGACCAGCTCGCCGAGGTCGCCGGCACCCTCACCGAGCTGCGAAACGGCGACATGGCTTCGTACGACATCGCCGTCAGCCTGCCCGCCGGCGTCGACCCGCTGCCGTACGCCGCCGCCGGCGCGACCTGGTGGCTGACGGAGTTCGACCCGGGTGTACGGCTCGACACGGTACGCGGCGTACTCCGCGACGGCCCGGCGAACCCTGGCGACGGCGCCTGAGCCGCTTCACCGGCCTTCCTGATCTCCGACGAGTCGTCCTGCATCAGCGGCGCGGAGAGAGATCCCCATGGACGGCGGGCACACCGCCCACGACGGCGCCGAATCCATCTCCGACGCCTCCGCTGACCGGCGATTCCTCACTCCGCTCCTTGGCAGACCGCATGGTCTGATCCGATGAAGAGGAGAAACCCGGCGGTTGTGGCCCGGCGGAGCGGAGGTGGGCGCGGTCGGGCTCGACTGCATGGGGATGACGTGGGCGTACGGCGACTCCCCGGACGCCGAGGACCCCCGTACCGTCATCGGGCGAGCGCTGGACCTGGGCGTGAACTTCCTCGACACCGCCGACGTGTACGGACCCTTCACCAACGAGGAGACCGTCGGCAGGGCCATCGCCGGACGGCGGGAGGAGGTCGTACTCGCCACCAAGGGCGGCAACGTCGCGCGGACCACCGAGAACGGCGCCCCCGCCCTGCCTGCGCCGGACGGAAGGCCCGAGCATCTGCGCGCGGCCGTCGACGCCTCGCTCCGGCGGCTGGGCGTGGACCATGTCGACCTGTACTACCTGCACCGCCCGGACCCCGAGGTGCCGGTCGAGGAGAGTGTCGTTTGCCGGGCGGCCAAGGCGGATCCCGGACGAAGGTTCCACGCAGGGCACGGACCGGATCACGCCGAACCCGTGGTTCCCGCGACCCCTTCGCGGCGGGACCAACCTGACCGGCACTCACCAGGCCCCTCCCTGATCCGTCGCTGCTCATCGACGAAGCAGCGGCCCTTCCCCTCACCGGCCGGTTGTGGTGTCCGGTCGGCGCGATCGACCCGATCACCCGCCAACGGCTGAGCCCCCCCGACGGCTCCCTCGCCAAAGGACGTGGCGCCGCCCCCTTGCGCCAGTGGTGGGCCACCACAACCGCCGCCTCCGCCGCACCTGCGTGAACATCGTCAGCTCCAGAGCACACCCATCGCGGCCCTGCGGCACGCTAGGCGGGCCGTGTGATCGCCCTGGTCAGCGACATGACCATCCCTTTCTTTCGTACTTGGTCTGCCCCTGGATGGCGGTAACCCCCGGCCCGCCTTGGATCGCCAAAGCCACCGGCCGATCGGATGCCTGCTCACGCCTCAACGCCACCATGATCCCAGGCGGGGCGTCTCGGACCCCCCCCAACGATCTTCGGGCCTCGATGGCTATGTGGGGGCGGAAACGAGCACGCAGCCGTTGCGGAAGCTGAAATGTCGCCACGGCGGATTAGTGTGCAAACCGTGAGTGATGTGATCGATTGTCACCGTGAGCGTGTGCGCGCCGCCGACCCTCTCGTCGCCGTTGCGGATCTCGGCGAAGACCTGATCGAGACCGTGAACGCTGTCGGCGCCCCCTCGGTGACCAGAGCCGACCCCGGCGCCCCGTCAGTGCGCTGGGGCCCGCTGACCACCTACTCCCTCCACGCCAGAGTCGCCGACGACAACCCCGCGTACGCCCTCGGCGGCCTCCTCGACCGGTGGATCTCGACCCTCGACGCCGAGCCGGGTTCCGGGCTCGTGGTGAACTGGCCGAGCCGGGATGCCGCGCCCGTGGCGGCCCTGGTCAGGCGGGGGTTCGCGCCACGCTCCGTGCTCGGCGTCCGCGTCGGCCCCGCTTCAGCGGGCGGCCACTCGTCTCCAGGTATACGGCGGGCCACGGCGGACGATCTGGATGCCATGTGCCGGCTGTACGTGGAGCTGGTCGATTACGAGGCCCAGTTCGGCTGGTTCTCGGTGCTGCCCTCGACGCCCTCCGCCGCTCGGGCCGAGCTCGAGGAGAAGCTCGCCCGTGACGACGGCTGGTGCTGGCTGGCCGAATCGGACGGTGAAGTCGCCGGCATGCTCGCAGTCCATCACCCCGACCATTCGGGCTGGATCGCGCCCGCTGTGCAGAAGCCTCCGCCCGTGGCGTACGTGGGCTCCTTGTACGCGCGGCCGGTCAGCAGGGGCCGCGGCATCGGCGCCGCGCTGGTCGCCCACGCCCATGCCGAGGCCGCAGCGGCAGGCGTCGAGACCATGCTGGTGCACTACGCGGCCCCGAATCCGCTGTCCGTCCCCTTCTGGTCCCGCCAGGGCTACCGTCCGCTCGTCACGACCTGGGGACGGTTCGCTTAGGCGAGGGCGGCCCTGCGTATCGGCGGCCCGTCTGCAGCCCCACTACTGGTCGACCACGGGAGGAGGAGGCGAGATCCCCGGCGTAAGCCCGCGCTGCGTTGCTTCGGGGGCTGACCTGGGCGCGTGAGGCGCGTTGGCAACCCGTGTGTTCACCGATGAGGAGATCCGCTGTGCCCGCATCATCTCCGGCAGTCTGCGGGCCAGCGCGGACAGCACCGCTCGATCTGCCCACAACAGCCTCGGACGGCCAAGTTGACGGCGTAACACGGCGACCTCGTGCCGCAGCACGAGGATCTCCGTGTTCTTGGTCGCGTCGCTACGAGTCAGCAGCGTTGGCCGGCCCACGATGCGGCAGAAGATCAGATAGAAGAGACGGAGCGCCACGAGCTCGAGCGCATGCCCGACCCAGGCTACTGCTCCGACCTGGAAACCGAGACAAACCCGCAGCTCACGGTTCCTGAACGGAGTATTGACACCCTTCAGGGTAGGGTGACCGCGCATCCGACTGGGGCGTGGACGGTGCAGCAGGCCCGCAACTTGGTCATGGATCTGGGGAGCGCATCGCCAGGCTACGATTCTTGATCCACGATCGGGCCCCGCTCTTCACCGTCGCCCTTCGGGAGGTTTCACAGCCAATGGGCTGCGGACCATCACCACACTGCCGCAGACGGCGAGGATGAACGCCATTTGCGACCGGGCCATCGGCGCCCTGCGCCGCGAACTCCCGGACCGGATGCTGATCCTCAGCGAACGCCATCTGGCCCTCGTGCTCCGCGAGTCTCTGAACCACTACAACGGGCACCGGCCGCACCAGTCCCCAGCGCCAACGGCCGCCGGACACTGCAACGCAGTCCGCCCGCGACGTGACCGAACTCAATGGCCTGCGATCCATCCGCCGAAGGCTCGTCGTCGCAGGCGTGATGAGCGAAGACCACCACGCCGCTTAATCGCAGCTCAGCCCACGAAACTTGATATTCGAGCGGCACACCTCGCGATGGTCGCACTCGCTGCCCTGATCATGCAGCAAAGTCCAGCTCACATTACGAAACCGTATTTCCGAGCGGATACCGTGCTGATGGTGCGGTTTGAGGGGCCACGGTGATTCCAGACAGCCATGTTATGAGCGCAGCCTATGCGGCCGTTTGGGTTGAAAGGGCCTCGTTGAGAACCTCCAGGGGCGG
>NZ_JBEOZT010000015.1:0-243086 GCF_040298265.1 Nonomuraea sp. NPDC001636 | reverse complement strand
ACGTTCGGAAGGGATAACCGCTGAAAGCATCTAAGCGGGAAGCTCGCCTTGAGATGAGGTCTCCCACCACGAGAGTGGGTAAGGCTCCCGGTAGACGACCGGGTTGATAGGCCGGAGGTGGAAGCACAGTAATGTGTGGAGCTGACCGGTACTAATAGGCCGAGGACTTGACCTCAAAGCTTTTTTGCTCGCGTCCACTAGGCAATTCTGAAACAACAAGCGGCGTGTTCCGTTTGATAGTTTCATAGGGTTACGGCGGTTATGGCGGGAAGGAAACACCCGGTTACATTCCGAACCCGGAAGTTAAGCTTCTCTGCGCCGATGGTACTGCACTCGGGAGGGTGTGGGAGAGTAGGTCACCGCCGGACAATCTTTCGAAGAGGCCCCACACGGTTCGTGTGGGGCCTCTTCGCGTTCACAGGCATGGCAACACGAACGAGGGCCACCCCCAGCAGCCGGGGTGGCCCTTTTTTGCGTTCGGGGACCAGTGGGTCAGACGCGCTGCCACAAAGCCGGCACGTTGGGTGGCTCCCAACCGGCCATTGACGTGTGCCCTTGCAGGCACCGGTACGTCGACCCGCCGTAAGTTACCTGGTCACCCGCCTGGTAGGTCACCCCAACCTTCCAGGTTCCGCCGCCCGGAGACGGACTAGTCGTGGGAGTGGGAGTGGGCGTCTGCGTGGGTGGCACTCCCTGGACATTGAGCACGAAGTCGAACGTCGCTTCCTTCCCCGAGCCGACGGGGCGGACGTTCATGAGCAGTCTCGGGTCGTAGATGCTGTCGGTGTTGTTGCGCGGCTCGCCCGGGAAGTAGAGCTGCGTGGTGAGGATCCCACGGCCCGGAGCCTGCGCCTTGACGTGGATGTGCCGGGTACGGCCGGGGTAGAGGCCGGGCACGATGGTGGTGAGCTTGAAGGCCCCCTGGGCGTTCGTGTACTGGTGCCCACGGAAGTTGTACGTGACGTTGTCGTAGTTGCCGTTGGTGTCGGCCTGCCAGAAGTCGAGCAGGACGTTCGCCAGTGGCTGACAGGACAGTCCGAACACATATCCGCTCACCGTCAGCGGGGTGCCCGAGCCGGGGAGGGTCGAGCGCTGGGGGGAGTTGGGCTTGAAGTAGGGGCCCTCGGTCTGCGAGATCGTGAGATCGTCACCGTCGTCGCAGAACGGGGTGGGCTCCAGCTGCTGGCCGGTCCCGGCCATGGTGCGGGCCAGGGCCGGCACCTCGCCGATCAGGAACGGGACCGGTGTCGCTATGAGAGCCGCCTTGAACAGCGCCTTTCTGGTGATTCCGCGCTGCCTTTCCTCGCGAGTGTTCTCGCCTTCCACGATGGCCTCCTTGAAAGCGCCTGCTGGGGGGTAGAGCAGGCTGTTCTCCAAGGTGGCACCCTGCGGCGGAGGTGAGTACCCTCTAATTTTCTATACGATTCACGATATGTTTGCCCCGCGTCCAGACCGCTACGCGTGGTCAGTAGGGTTGAGGGGTGGATTATCGTGCGGTTGAACGTGCCATCCTGGAGCGGGGCGTCGAGTGGGATTTCGAGCCGACGCTCGACAGGATCGCTGCGCTCATGGATTTGCTCGGCTCGCCTCAGCGGGCGTACCCGGTCATACACATCGCCGGCACCAACGGCAAGACGACCACGGCGCGGCTGACCGAGGCGCTGCTTCGCGAGCGCAACCTCAGAGTGGGCCGGTTCACCAGCCCGCACCTGGTCACCGTGCGCGAGCGCATCACGGTCGACGGCCAGCCGTTGAGCGAGGAGCGCTTCGCCGAGGTCTATGAGGAGATCGCGCCCTACGTCGAGCTGGCCGACGCGCAGGGGCACCGGCGCATCCAGTTCTTCGAGCTGCTGACGGCCATGGCGTTCGCGGCGTTCGCCGACACGCCGGTCGACGTCGCGGTCATCGAGGCCGGCATGGGCGGGTCGTGGGACGCGACGAACGTCGCCGACGGCCTGGTGTCGGTCATCACGCCCATCTCCCTCGATCACATGGATCGTCTGGGTCCTGACATCCCGAGCATCGCCGGAGAGAAGGCCGGGATCATCAAGCCGGGCGCCACGACCGTGCTCGCTCAGCAGGAGCTGGCCGCGGCCGAGGTGCTGATGCGCCGCGCGGCCGAGGTAGGCGCGGTGGTGGCGCGCGAGGGGCTGGAGTTCGGCGTGCTCGGCCGGGAGATGGCCATGGGCGGGCAATTGCTCACCCTGCGCGGGCTCAAGGGCGTCTATGACGAGATCTACCTGCCGCTCTACGGCAGCTACCAGGCCAGTAACGCGGTGTGCGCGCTGGCCGCCGTCGAGGCGCTGACCGGTGGCGACGATCCGCTCGACGTCGACCTGGTGCGCCAGGCGTTCGCCCAGGCGTCCTCGCCCGGCCGGATGGAGGTCGTCCGGCGCACGCCCACGGTGGTGATCGACGCGGCGCACAATCCCGGCGGGCTGGAGGCGAGCCTGGAGGCGCTGCACGAGGCGTTCGACTTCGCCAAGGTGATCGGCGTGGTCGCGGTCATGCGCGACAAGGATGTCGAGACCTTGCTGGAGCTGCTGGAGCCGATGCTCGACGAGATCGTGGTGACGCGTAACTCCTCGCCCAGGTCGTTGTCGGCGCAGGAGCTCGCCGCGCTGGCCGTGCCGCTGTTCGGCGAGGACCGTGTGCACGTCGTCGAGCGGCTCGACGAGGCCCTCGACAGGGGCATCGGCATCGCCGACGCTGAGGGCGAGTTCAGCGGGGCCGGGGTGTTCATCACCGGTTCTGTGGTGACGGCCGGAGATGCCCGGCATTTGCTCAAGGCGGATGGTGTGAGATGAATTTCGAGGTCACACCGGGCATGCGCAGGCTCGGCGCGAGCGTGCTCGGCATGGAGGCCATCGTGGCCGGGCTCATCACGCCGGTGGCGATCGTCGTGGGCGGAGTGGCCCCCGCGCTCGCCGTCGCGGTGGGCGTCGGGCTCCTGGTGTTGTGCGTGGTCGCCGCGGGCCTGCTCAAACGGCCCTTCGGGTACGTCATGGGCAGCGTCGTCCAGGTGCTGGCGATCGCCACGGGCTTCCTCGTGCCGACCATGTTCTTCCTCGGCGCGATCTTCGCGGCGCTGTGGATCACCGCGATTATCGTAGCTCGCCGTGTCGAGGGCGTGACTTCCCGCTAAAGTCGGCCTACATGGCCGTCCCCCCGATTCAACGGTCGCCGCTTCCGGCTGGCCTCAGGCATTCCTGGCTGCTCGACGTGGTGCTCGGGCTGCTCGTCCTCGTGGCGTTGCCGCTGGCGATCGTCGCGATCCCCAACACGCTGTCCGTGGTCGCCGACCTGTTGCCGGGCGACTTCGACCAGATCGGGCTGAGCCGTACGCACGGGCTGGCGCTGCCCGCCCTGATGCTGACGGTGCCGCTCGCGGCCGTCGCGTTGCGGCGGATGAAGGTGGCCCACGTGCTGGTCGCGGGGCTCGCGCTGGTGGCGGTGGCCGACGCGGCGGGCGGATACGCGGCCTCGGAGCTGGTCGTCGGCGTCGTACGCGTGCTGCGCGGCATCGGCGGCGGCCTGATCGTGCCGGCCACTCTGGTGGCGGTCTGGGACCGTACGCCCGCGTTGCGCGGCCTGTGGGCCGGGGTCTTGTGCGTCAGCCTGCTGGAGGCTCAGGCGCTCGCGCTCTGGCCGCTGGTCGACGTGACGAGCTGGAAGGTCACGTTGCAGCCGTACCCGATGGCCACCGGGGTCGCGCTGGCGCTGGCGGCGGCGTACCTGCTGGTCTGGAGGCTCGCCGGGCGGGCGCCCGCGCCCGCGCCGGACGCCAGGGAGCGCAGTCGGCTGCTGCTCGCGGCCGTGCCCGCGGCGGGCATCGCGGCCGTGGCGGTCAGCACGGCGAGCGCGGGGTGGGGGGTCGTCCCGGTGATCCTGCTGGCGGGGGTGGCGATCGTCGGGCTGCTGGCGCTCGGCTCGATCGGCCGGGCGGAGGGCCGCACGCACGCGTACACGATGGTGGCCGTCGGGGTGGTGCTGCTGCCGAGCACGGCGCAGGTCACGCTGGTGGAGATGGGCGGTCTGGGCGGGCCGGGGCTGCGCGGGCTGTGGACGCCGTTCGGGGTGGCGGCGGTGCTCGCGGTCGTCGCCGGGGTGGTCGTGCGGATGTTCGCCAAGGGCGTGGGGCGGTTCACGGCGCCGCTCGGGCTGCTGGCGATGGTGGTCGGCCTGTGCTCGGTGCGGCTGGTCGTCCCGTCGGCCGACGGGCTGGTGCTGGCGGTGCCGTTCACGCTGCTCGCGGTGGGGGCGACCGTGGCGGTCACGGCCACGCTCGGCGAGATCGGGATCGGGGCGGCGGCGTTCGGGCTGTCGCTGGGCGTCGCCGGGGTGCTGGCGGGCTACCTCCTGGGCACCGGCGTGCAGATGTGGATGCTGGAGGGGGTCGGGTCGCGCCAGGAGCTGGTCGACAGCTTCGTGGGCGCGTTGCACTGGTGGGCGTTGATCGGCGGGTTCCTGCTGGTGGGCGTGATCGTGCTGGCGGCGGTGATGGGGCGGCGGCCGTCCCGGGAGGAGGAGCCGCCGTCCGACGGCGAGCCGGCGGAGGTCGCGGTGGCGGTCGGGGCAGGTCTCGAGCGCGGGGCCGCGGGGCAGGAGCCGGTCACGACGTGGGGCTCGGTCGGTCCCGAGGGCTCTCCTGCGCCGGAGGAGGACGAGTCCGCCGAGCCCGTGCCCGCGGTGCCGCCGCAGGCGCCCTCGCCGGAGGACGACGAGCGGTCCTGAATCCTCGCTCGCGCGCGTCATCCCTGTGGCGCCGAGGGTGTGGGTGCGGACGGTAAGCTGAGCGACGGCTATGGCGACGCGAGGGCCCGTGTCCCGCGGAGCGCCCTCGTGGTCAGGCCAGGCGCCCGTAGCCGCGACCCGAATCTGTTCAAAGGAGAACCACACGTGTCCGAGCGCACTCTTGTCCTGATCAAGCCCGACGGGGTGAAGCGTGGCCTCATCGGTGACGTGATCGCCCGCGTGGAGCGCAAGGGCCTCAAGGTCGTGGCGATGGACCTGCGCACCCTCGACGCCGACACCGCCAAGGCGCACTACGCCGAGCACGCCGAGAAGCCGTTCTTCGGCGAGCTGGTCGACTTCATCACGTCGGCGCCGCTCGTGGCCCTGGTCCTTGAGGGCCCGCGCGCCATCGAGGCCTTCCGCGCGCTGGCCGGCGCCACCGACCCGGTCAAGTCCGCCCCCGGCACCATCCGCGGCGACCACGCCCTGGAGATCGGCGAGAACGTCGTCCACGGCTCGGACTCGCCCGAGTCCGCGGCCAGGGAGATCAAGATCTTCTTCCCCGACCGCTTCTAGCAGTCAGCTTCACCCGCGCGCCCGCCGGCTTCACGCCGTGCGGGCGCGTCTTTCTGTCGGCGGTGGGTTGTAGCGTTCACCGAGTCTGGCAGGCGCCGGCGCAGTTGATCCGGTCGTGTGGGTGCAATTCGGGCAAAATCCAGGTTGAGGTAGGGGCTGGAGATTTTTGTGGAGCGCGAGGGCTCATTGCGCTCACTGGTGGGTACGTCACGTTACGATTCGAATTCGATCCGTAGTCATTCGCGAACGACGATACGGAGGGCTCCGTTCCCCATGGGCAGCAAGCTCGCGTTTCTCGGCCGTGACATGGCGGTCGATCTGGGCACCGCCAACACGTTGGTATACGTGCGTGGCCGGGGCATCGTGCTCAATGAGCCGTCAGTCGTAGCGATCAACACCACCACAGGCAAGATCGTGGCGGTGGGCATCGAGGCAAAGCGAATGATCGGTCGTACGCCCGGCAACATCGTCGCGGTCCGCCCGCTGAAGGACGGCGTGATCGCCGACTTCGACGTCACCGAACGGATGTTGCGCTACTTCATCCAACGAGTGCACAGACGACGCCATTTCGCCAAGCCGCGCATCATCATCGCCGTACCGAGCGGCATCACCAGCGTCGAACAGCGCGCGGTGAAGGAAGCCGGATACCAGGCCGGCGCAAGGAAGGTCTACATCGTCGAGGAGCCGATGGCCGCCGCCATCGGGGCCGGGCTGCCGGTCCACGAGCCCACCGGGAACATGGTGGTCGACATCGGCGGCGGCACCACCGAGGTGGCCATCATCTCGATGGGCGGTGTGGTCACCAGCCAGTCGATCAGGATCGGCGGCGACGAGCTCGACCAGGCGGTGATCACGTTCGCCAAGAAGGAGTTCTCGCTGATGCTCGGCGAGCGCACCGCCGAGGAGATCAAGATGGCGATCGGGTCGGCCTGCCCCAACGGCGAGGAGTCCCACGCCGAGGTGCGGGGGCGCGACCTGATCAGCGGGCTGCCCAAGACGATCATCGTGTCGAGCGAGGAGATCCGCAAGGCCACCGAGGAGCCGGTCAACGCGATCGTCGACGCGGTGAAGACCACCCTCGACAAGTGCCCGCCCGAGCTGTCGGGCGACATCATGGACCGCGGCATCGCCCTGACCGGCGGCGGCGCCCTGCTCAAGGGCCTCGACGAGCGGGTCAAGGCCGAGACCGGCATGCCCGTTCACCTGGTGGAGAACGCCCTCGACTCGGTCGCCATCGGCTCGGGCAAGTGCGCCGAGGAGTTCGAGGCACTGCAGCAGGTGCTCGTTCCGGAGTCGCGGCACTGATGAGAGATTCGCGCCGGGCCCGGCTGATCCTGGGAGTGCTGCTGATGGCGGCGCTGGTCGTCCTGACCATCGACCATCGTGCGGGCGACAGCTCACCGCTGCGTCCGCTGCGCTCGGCGGGGTCCTGGGTGTTCGGCGCGGCCGAGCGGTTCGGCGGGGGCGTGGTGCGTCCCGTCGGCGGCTTCCTGCACGCCCTGGCCAGCGCGCCCAGCGCGCAGCGGCACATCGAGCAGTTGCAGGAGGAGAACGCCAGGCTGCGGGCCGGGCTGTCCTCCAGCACGCTCGACGCCACCCGCTCGGCGGAGCTGAAGAAGCTGCTTGGCCTCTCCGGCACCGGCGGCTACAAGGTGGTCACGGCCAACGTGGTGGCCAGGCGCGGACAGCCGGGGTTCGAGGACAGCGTGCAGATCGACGTGGGCACCGGTGACGGGGTGCGTCCCGACATGACGGTACTCAACGGCGACGGGCTGGTCGGCCGGGTCATCCACGCCTCGTCCGCCACCTCCACGGTGGTGCTGCTCAGCGACCCCGCCTCGGCCGCCGGGGGGCGGCTGGAGGGCGGCCAGGAGATCGGCGTGGTGCACGGGGTGGGCGAGAACGGGCGGCTCGTGCAGTTCCGGCTGCTCGACTCGACGGCGCCGATGGAGCGAGGCGGTCGCATCGTCAGCTTCGGTTCCAAGAACGGGCGGCCGTACGTGCCGGGGGTGCCGATCGGGGTGATCGAACGGGTGGAGTCGACGCCGGGGGAGCTGACCCGGATCGCCTACGCCCGGCCGTTCGCCGACCTGACGGCGCTCGACGTGGTCGGGGTGGTGGTCGAAGGGCCCAAGCGGGATCCGCGTGACGCGGTCCTGCCGGTCAAGGAGGGGGCGCGGTGATCGGCGACGGCACGGCCTCCGGCGAGGCCGCTGCTGGTGTGGTGATCGGGGGATGAAGAGCGTGCTGCTTTCGGCGGGGACGGAGGCGCGGTGATCGGGGCGATGGTCGTGGTGCTGGCGTTGCTGGCACAGGTCATGCTGGTCAACCGGCTGCCGTTGCCGGCGGGTGGCGCGCCTGACCTGGTGCTGCTGGCGGTGGTGGGCATGGCGCTGGAGCGCGGGCCGGTGGCCGGGGCGATGGTCGGGTTCTTCTCGGGGCTGCTGGTGGACCTGGTGCCGCCGACCGCGCATCTGATGGGCCAGTACGCGTTCGTGCTGGCCGTGGTCGGTTATGTGGCGGGGCGCGGCGCGGGCGGGCCGGCGACGACCGTCGTGCTGTGCGTGCTGATCGCGCCGCTGGTGGCCGTGGGGGTGGCCGGGCTGCTGTCCGATCCGCGGGTGTCGCTGGCGACGCTGACCCAGCAGGTGCCCGTCACCGTTCTCTACACGCTCATCGTGGCGCCGGTGGTGATCTGGCTGGCCACCCGGGGGAGACAGCCGAGGTACTCGACATGATCCGCATGCGTACCAGGTTGCTGGTGCTGCACGTCCTGGTGGTGCTGCTGCTCGTCGTGCTGGCCGTACGGCTGTGGCAGGTGCAGGTCGTGCGCGGCCAGGAGTTCGTGACCAGGGCGATGGAGACCAGGACGCGCACGGTGATCGTGCCCGCGGTGCGGGGGCAGATCCTCGACTCGTCGGGGCGTCCGCTGGTGCGCAACAGGACCGCCCTGGTCGTGTCCGTCGACCGGACGAAGCTGAACAGGATGCCGGGCGGGGGGATGAGCGTGCTGCGCAGGCTCTCCTCGGTGCTCGACCGGCCGGTCAAGGACCTGCGGCAGCGCATCACGCCCTGCGGGCCGGGGGTGGGCAAGCCGTGCTGGACGGGGTCGCCGTACCAGCCGGTTCCGCTGGACGAGAAGGTGGACACGCGCGAGGCGTTGCAGATCCTGGAGCGGCAGGAGGAGTTCCCGGGGGTGACCGCGGAGATCCACTCGGTCCGGCAGTACCCGGGCGGGCGGGCCGGGGCGCAGATGCTGGGTTACCTGCAGCCGGTGACCGAGGCGGAGCTGGAGAAGCGCGAGGGGCTCAAGGCCAGCTTCTCCGGGGTCGACCTGGCGGGGCGCGACGGTATCGAGTACGTCTACGACGACGCGCTGCGCGGGAAGTCGGGGCTGCGCAGGGTGCAGGTCGACCGGATGGGCAAGGCCCTCGGAGTCGAGGAACAGGTGCCGCCGGTCGCCGGCGACCACCTGGTGACCAGCATCGACGCGCGGGTGCAGGCGGTGACGGAGAAGGCGCTCGCCAACGCGATGAAGAACGCGCCCGGGGCCGACGGCGGCGCCGCGGTGGTGCTCGACGCGCGTTCCGGGCGGGTGGTGTCGGTGGCCAGCGCGCCGGGGTACGACCCGGAGATCTGGGCCGGTGGCATCTCGGCCAAGGGGTACCAGTGGCTGTTGTCGGACAAGTCGGGTAAGCCGCTGGTGTCGCGGGCGATCAACGGGCAGTTCGCGCCCGGTTCGACGTTCAAGGTGTCGTCGGTGTCGGCGATGTTGCGGGCCGGGTATCCGCTCAACGGCACGTACGACTGCCCCGGGGCGTACATGGTGGGCGACCGGTCCTTCAGCAACTTCCGGGGGATCGGCCTCGGGCAGATGAACCTGCACACGGCGCTGGTCAAGTCGTGCGACACCATCTTCTACCGGGCGGCGTACGAGCAGTACCTGAAGGACGGCGGGCGCAACCCGAAGAAGCGCACGAAGGAGGTGTTCGCCAACACGGCCAGGGCCTTCGGCTTCGGCCGGCCGACCGGGGTCGACCTGCCGGGCGAGTCCTCCGGGCGCATCCCCGACCGGGCCTGGAAGAAGGACCTGTGGAACCGCACCAGCGCCACGAGCTGCGAGCGGTCGCGCAAGGGATATCCGGAGGAGAAGGACCGGGCGCGGGCCGACTTCCTCAAACGCCTGGCCCTGGAGAACTGCACCGAGGGCTTTCTGCTGCGGCCCGGTGACTCGGCCAACTTCGCCATCGGTCAGGGCGACGTCCTGGTGACGCCGATGCAGCTCGCGCGGGCGTACATGGCGCTGGTGAGCGACGGCAAGGTCCGCAGCCCGCGCATCGGGTGGGCGCAGGTGAGGCCCGACGGCAAGGTGGTCAAGACCATCGACGTGCCGGTGGTCGGCAAGCTGCCGATCAGCGACAAGGAGCGTAACTACATCAAGAACGCGCTGAGCCAGGTGCCCTCCGACGGCACCGCGGCGGGGGCGTTCACCGGCTTCCCGATGGACAAGGTGCGCATCGGCGGCAAGACCGGTACCGCGGAGGTGTGGGGCAAGAAGGACACCTCATGGTTCGCGTCGTTCGCGCCCACCAACAATCCGCAGTTCGTGGTGGTCGTCATGGTGTCGCAGGGTGGCATGGGCGCCTCGACCGCTGCGCCGGCCGCACGCGAGATCTACGAGGGCATCTACGGCTTCAAGGGGGAGCCGGCCGCCGTGCCCGGCGGAAAGCTCCCGACCAAGCTGCCGAAGTTCGCGCCCGACGGGACGGTGATCCACCAATGAACCGCGCCGTGGCCGCGCGGCGGCCCTCGCTCATCCAGCGGGCGATCGGCGAGCACTCGGTGGTGCGCCGCATGGACGGGCTGATGCTGGTCGCGGTGGCCGGGCTGTGCCTGATCGGCACCCTGCTGGTGTGGTCCTCGACCCGCACGTGGGCGCCCGGCGCCACCGGGTTGGTCAAGAAGCACCTGCTCAACGAGGTCATCGGCGTCACCCTGTGCGCCGTGGTGGCGATGGTCGACCACCGGGCGATGCGGGCGTACGCGCCGCTGGTGTTCCTGGTGTCGCTGGTGGGGCTGGCGCTGGTGATCACGCCGCTGGGCGCGACGATCAACGGGTCGCACTCGTGGATCCTGCTCGGGGGCGGGTTCGCGGTGCAGCCGTCGGAGTTCGCCAAGGTCGGGCTGCTGCTGATCATCGCGATGCTGCTGGCCCAGCCCGCCGAGGGCAGCGACCGGCCGCGCGGCCTGGACATCACGCTGGCCCTGGTCGCGGCGGGCATCACGATGGGGCTGGTGATGCTGCAGCCCGACCTCGGTACGGCGCTCGTGCTCGCCGTGATCACGGCCGCGGGGCTGGTGATCGGGGGCGTGCGCAAGCGGTGGATCGTCGGGCTGGTGCTCGTGGCGGCGGCCGGGGTGTTCTGCGTGTTCTGGTTCAACCTGCTGGAGCCGTACCAGGTGGCGCGGTTCACCGCGTTCGTCGATCCGAAGGTCGATCCGCGCGGGGTGGGCTACAACAGCACGCAGTCGCTGATCGCGATCGGTTCCGGGCAACTGCTGGGCAAGGGGCTCTTCGGCGGCGGGCAGACGACCGGCCGGTTCGTGCCCGAGCAGCACACCGACTTCATCTTCACGGTGGCGGGGGAGGAGTTCGGGTTCATCGGGTCGGTCACCGTGGTGCTGCTGCTCGGCGTGGTGCTGCTGCGCGGGCTGAAGGTCGCCAGGCACTGCGACGACCGGTTCGGCACGCTGGTCGCGGGCATGATCGTGTGCTGGTTCGCGTTCCAGACGTTCATCAATGTCGGGATGACGATCGGGATCATGCCGATCACCGGTCTGCCGCTGCCTTTCGTGTCCTATGGCGGCACTGCCACGTTCGCGAACCTCATGGCGGTAGGGCTGCTTCTGGCCATCAGAGTGCGGCGGCAGTCGTTCAACTGAGCGCGTAACGCGGGCCGTCCACCGGTGGGCCGGATTTGTCACCGTCCGCGCGCCGCTACCCTGGACGGTATGCCTGTCGAGTCGATATTCCACCGCCTGGAAGCGCTGCTGCCCAAGGTGCAGAAGCCCATCCAGTACGTCGGGGGTGAGCTCAACTCGACCGTCAAGGACTGGGACTCCGCCGACGTACGGTGGGCGCTGATGTACCCGGACGCCTACGAGGTCGGGCTGCCCAACCAGGGCGTGGCGATCCTCTACGAGATCCTCAACGAGCTGCCCCGCACCCTGGCCGAGCGCACCTACGCGGTCTGGCCGGACCTGGAGGCCCTCATGCGGGCCGAGGGCGTGCCGCAGTTCACCGTCGACGCCCACCGGCCGGTGCGCGCCTTCGACGTGCTCGGCCTGTCGTTCTCGACGGAGCTGGGCTACACCAACATGCTGACCGCGCTCGATCTCGCCGGGATCCCGCTCAACGCGGTCGACCGGGGCGAGGACGACCCGATCGTGCTCGCCGGCGGCCACGCGGCCTTCAACCCCGAGCCGATCGCCGACTTCCTCGACGCGGCCGTGCTCGGCGACGGCGAGCAGATCTCGATCGCCATCTCCGAGGTCATCCGTGAGTGGAAGGCCGAGGGGCGTCCCGGCGGGCGCGACGAGCTGCTGATGCGGCTCGCCGAGTCCGGCGGCGTCTACGTGCCCAAGTTCTACGACGTCGACTACCACCCCGACGGGCGCATCAAGCGGGTCGCGCCCAACAGGTCCGACGTGCCGTGGCGGGTGCACAAGCACACCGTGATGGACCTCGACGAGTGGCCCTATCCGAAGAAGCCGCTGGTGCCGCTGGCCGAGACGGTGCACGAGCGGTTCAGCGTGGAGATCTTCCGCGGCTGCACGCGCGGCTGCCGCTTCTGCCAGGCGGGCATGATCACCCGTCCGGTGCGGGAGCGTTCGATCACCACGATCGGCGCCATGGTCGACAACGGCATCAAGGAGTCCGGCTTCAACGAGGTCGGCCTGCTGTCGTTGTCCTCGGCCGACCACTCCGAGATCGGCGAGGTCGCCAAGGGCCTGGCCGACCGCTACGAGGGCACCAACACCTCGCTGTCCCTGCCCTCGACCCGGGTCGACGCGTTCAACATCGACCTGGCCAACGAGTTCTCCAGGAACGGCAGGCGCTCGGGTCTCACGTTCGCCCCCGAGGGCGGCTCCGAGCGCATGCGCAAGGTGATCAACAAGATGGTCACCGAGGAAGACCTCATCCGCACGGTCACCACCGCCTACTCGCAGGGCTGGCGGCAGGTGAAGCTCTACTTCATGTGCGGCCTGCCCACCGAGCAGGACGAAGACGTGCTCGGCATCGCCGACCTGGCCAAGAAGGTCATCCAGGCGGGGCGTGAGGCGACCGGCAGCCGCGACATCCGCTGCACCGTCTCCATCGGCGGGTTCGTGCCCAAGCCGCACACCCCGTTCCAGTGGGCCGGGCAGGCCGACCACGAGACCGTCGACCGGCGGCTCAAGGCGCTGCGCGACTCGCTGCGCGGCGACAAGCAGTACGGCCGGGCCATCGGCTTCCGCTACCACGACGGCAAGCCGTCCATCGTGGAGGGCCTGCTCTCGCGCGGCGACCGCAGGGTCGGCGCGGTGATCAGGGCCGTCTGGGAGGCCGGCGGCAGGTTCGACGGGTGGAGCGAGCACTTCTCCTACGACAGATGGATGCAGGCCGCCGAGAAGGCGGGCGTCGACGTCGACTGGTACACCACGCGTGAGCGGGCCGAGAACGAGGTCCTTCCGTGGGACCACCTCGACGCCGGGCTCGACCGCGAGTGGCTCTGGCAGGACTGGCAGGAGGCCGTGTCCGGCGCCGAGGTCGAAGACTGCCGCTGGACGCCGTGCTACGACTGCGGGGTCTGCCCGACGATGGGCACCGAGATCCAGATAGGCCCGACAGGGCGCAAGCTCCTTCCTCTCACCGTGGTCTAGCGCGCTCAGTGGGCGAGCCGTGTCACGGCGTACACGTACACGTGTCGCGGCGGCTTATCCTGGGAGAAGGAACTCTGACAAGGGAAGGACGCAAAGCTCTGAAACCTGTTCCCGACGGGCCTCCGCCCGCGCCTACGGTGCAGCGCCTTCGTGTGCGTTACGCCAAGCGCGGACGTCTGCGCTTCACCAGTCACCGCGACATCTCGCGGGCCGTCGAGAGGGCGGTCCGCCGTGCCGGCATTCCGGTGGCCTTCAGCGCGGGCTTCTCGCCCCATCCGAAGATCTCCTACGCGGGCGCAGCGCCGACCGGTGTCGCCAGCGAGGCCGAATACCTCGAGATCGGTGTCACCAGGCTGTGCGACCCCGAGCAGGTCAAGTCGAGCCTGGACGCGTCACTGCCGCCCGGTCTCGACGTGCTCGACGTCGTGCAGGCGGGCCCGGGGGGGCTGGCCGACCGCCTGGAGGTCTCCGACTGGGAGGTACGCCTGCCCGGGGCCGATCGCGAGCTCGCCGAGACGGCGGTGGAGAAGTTCCTCGCGGCGGGCACCGTGGAGGTCGAGCGCCTCACCAAGAAGGGCCCCCGGCGTTTCGACGCGCGGGTGGCCGTCCTGGGGCTCGTGGTGTCCGAGGGAACAGACAGAACCGCAGCTCAGGTGCCAGGACAGACGTGTGTCATACTGCGCATGGTTGTTCGGCACATGACGCCTGCCGTTCGACCCGATGATGTGCTCACAGGGCTGCGCCTTGTGGCCGACTTCGCGCCGCCGGTTCCCCCCGAGGTAACCAGGCTGGCGCAGGGGCCGCTCGACGCCGGTACCGGTGCGCTTGCCGACCCGCTCGGCCTTGACCGCGATACGACGCGCGGCGGCGAGGCGGGACCGGCGGGTGAGCACGTCGTCGGCTAAGGGGGTGCCCTGCGTGAGCGGGGCGCCACCGCTGACAGGACTTGGCGCCCGCGCCTCCTTTCCGGGGGCGGGGGCGGACAACGAGACACGAGGGCTCCTGCGCGGCGCGGCGACGCGCCCGGGAGCTGACGGGAGAGCGCCCGCATGCTCGACAACGAGCCCAACGCCGGGGCCACTGGCCCTGACGGGGAGACAACTGAACAGCCCAAGGTGACCAGGCGCCGCCGTTCCGCGAGCCGCCCGGCGGGTCCTCCGCCGGAGCTGCCGGAGGAGCCGGCCGCCACCGCCCCGATCACCGTCGCGGCCGCCCAGGCCGCGCCGTCGGTTGCCGACGTGCAACCGGTGCAGACCAACGCCGTGCAGCGTGCTGCCGGCGAACCCGCGCCCGACGCCGGGCGCGGCCGGAGAACCCGGGCCCGCGCGGCGGCGCCCGCGACGCCGGCAGGCCCGGCCGGAGCCGCCGAGGGCGGCCCGGAGGGCGTTCAGGCACAGGCCGGCGCGCCCGAGAGCGCCGTGGCTGGAGCCGGTGCGCCGCAGGGTGCCTCCGCTGTGTCCGGTACGTCTGAAGGTCCCGCTATCGGCGCCGGCGCGCCCGAAGGTGCCGCTACCGGCGCCGGTGCGCCTGGTGGTGCCGCTGCCGGTGTTGCTGAAGGTGCCGTGGCCGGGGCCGTCGTGCCCGGGGGGCCGGCGCCGCAGCAGGCCGAGAGCCCTGCCGCCTCGCAGGCCGGCACGTCGGCAGAGCCCGTCGTGGAGCCCGCAGTGGAGCCTGCTGCAGAGCCCGTCGTGGCGCCGGTCGTCGAGCGGCGGGAGGCCGCCGGGCGAGTGGCCGGTGCGGCCGAGCCGGTCGTGGCGCCCGTGGTGCAGCGTCCGGGCGCGCCGGAGGCCGAGAGCCCCGCGTACGCGGCTGGCCCGGCCGAGGCCGGCGAGGTGGCCGGTGTGGTCGAGGCCGCCGTGGCCGAGGCCGTGGTGGAAGCCGCCGACGTCCCCGAGGAGAAGCCCAAGAGGGCCACGCGCACGCGGTCCACCGCGACCACGACGCGCCGCCGTACGACCAAGAAGGCCGAGCCGGAGATCGCGGGAGCGCTCCCGGAGGAGGAGGCCGAGGCGCCGAAGCGGCGTCGTACGCGGAAGAAGGCCGAAGAGGTCGTCGTGGAGGCGCCGGCGGGCGCCGACGTCGAGGTCGTCGCGACGCCCTCCGACGTCGAGGTGGCCGTCACCGTGCCGGAGGCCGCCGAGGCGGCCGACGAGGACATCCTGGAGATCCTGCCCGAGGACGAGCCGCTCGACGACGAGCCCGCCGGCGAGGACCTCGACGAGGACGTCGACCGGCCGAGCCTGCTCGCCGACCCCTTCGGGCTGAGCGCGCGCA
This sequence comes from Nonomuraea sp. NPDC001636, assembly GCF_040298265.1. NCBI lineage: Bacteria > Bacillati > Actinomycetota > Actinomycetes > Streptosporangiales > Streptosporangiaceae > Nonomuraea > Nonomuraea sp. NPDC001636. The sequence goes on along the minus strand of NZ_JBEOZT010000015.1, from coordinate 227,579 downwards.
GGCACGACGAGCCGGGCACGGCGTTCCAGCGTCCGGCGGCCATCTTCGCGCCGCTGTTCCAGGCCCCCGACCCCAGCCAGGGCAAGCCCGCCGTGATCCGGCGGCCCGAGCCGGAGCCGGAGCCCGAGGAGATCGAGGAGCTGGTCGACGAGACCGTCGTCGAGGACGAGGGCGACGTCGACATCTCCGACGAGCAGGAGGAGGAGGGCGGCGGCCGTCGTCGCCGGCGCCGTCGCGGCGGCAGGGGCCGCGGCAAGTCGCGCGAGCGTGACGAGGCCGAGGACGGCGAGGAAGGCGACGAGGAGGAAGGCGAGGACCAGGGCGAGGAGGCCCAGGAGGAAGAGGCCGCCGGCTCGCGCCGTCGTCGCCGTCGTCGCCGCCGCGGCACCGAGGAGACTCTGGAGCCCTCCAGCGACGACCCGCCGAACACGGTGGTGCGCATCCGCGCGCCGCGCTCCGGCCGGGCCGCCTCCCTGGAGACCGCCACCGACGGCGTGATGAGCGTGCGCGGCTCGACCCGCCTGGAGGCCAAGAAGCAGCGCCGCCGCGAGGGGCGCGAGCTCGGCCGCAGGCGTCCGCCGATCATCACGGAGTCGGAGTTCCTGGCCCGCCGCGAGTCCGTCGACCGCATGATGGTGGTGCGCCGTCAGGGCGACCGTACGCAGATCGCGGTCCTGGAGGACGGCGTGCTCGTCGAGCACTACGTCAACCGCGAGGCCAGCCAGTCCTACGTCGGCAACGTCTACCTGGGCAAGGTCCAGAACGTGCTGCCGTCGATGGAGGCCGCGTTCGTGGACATCGGCAAGGGGCGCAACGCCGTCCTGTACGCCGGTGAGGTGAACTTCGACACCGCCGGGCTGGAGGGCCAGCCCAAGCGCATCGAGTCGGCGCTGAAGTCCGGCCAGTCGGTGCTGGTGCAGGTCACCAAGGACCCGATCGGCCACAAGGGCGCCCGGCTCACCTCGCAGATCAGCCTGCCCGGCCGTTACCTGGTGTACGTGCCGGACGGGTCGATGACCGGCATCAGCCGCAAGCTGCCCGACAAGGAACGCACCCGGCTCAAGAGCATCCTGAAGAAGGTCATGCCGGAGAACGCCGGTGTGATCGTCCGTACCGCGGCCGAGGGCGCCTCCGAGGACGAGCTGGCCCGCGACGTGGCCCGGCTGTCGGCCCAGTGGGAGAACATCCAGAAGAAGGCCAAGTCGGCCAGCCCGCCCGAGCTGCTGTCGGCCGAGCCCGACCTGACCATCCGGGTCGTGCGCGACGTGTTCAACGAGGACTTCACCTCGCTGGTCGTGCAGGGCGACGACGCCTGGGACACCGTCGACGACTACGTCAAGTACGTCGCGCCGCACCTGGGCGAGCGCCTGTCGCGCTGGGACACCGGGCAGGGCGACGTGTTCGAGTCGTACCGGATCGACGAGCAGCTGGGCAAGGCGCTGGAGCGCAAGGTGTGGCTGCCGAGCGGCGGCTCGCTGGTGATCGACCGTACCGAGGCGATGACCGTCGTCGACGTCAACACCGGCAAGTTCACCGGCCAGGGCGGCAACCTCGAGGAGACCGTCACCAGGAACAACCTGGAGGCGGCCGAGGAGATCGTGCGCCAGCTGCGGCTGCGGGACATCGGCGGCATCATCGTGATCGACTTCATCGACATGGTGCTGGAGTCCAACCGCGACCTGGTGCTGCGGCGGCTGCTGGAGTGCCTGGCGCGCGACAGGACCAAGCACCAGGTCGCCGAGGTGACCTCTCTGGGCCTGGTGCAGATGACGCGTAAGCGGGTCGGTCAGGGGCTGCTGGAGGCGTTCTCGACGGCCTGTGAGTGCTGCAACGGGCGCGGGCTGATCGTCTCGACCGAGCCGGTCGAGACGAAGCCTGAGCCGCGCGGCACGCAGGGCAAGATGGCGATCGAGAAGGCGGTCTCGGACAAGGTTTCCGCGGCCAAGGACTCCGCCAGCCGTGATACCGTGACCGGTGCGCTTGATGACGTCCCTGCTGAGGACGACCAGGCCAGCCAGACTTCCGGCAGAGGGCGGCGACGCTCCCGCCGAGCCAAGTCCGCCGAGTAGCCTCGGCAGGCTTCCGACGATCCGTCCGGTTCGCCTAGGACACCGTTAAGCGGTACCCTGGTGAACCGGTGCGTCAGGTGACGTGCCCTGTTGGCGCGCTTACTCGGTTCGTCGGTTTGAGACAGGCCGAATGATAGGCGCAGCATTCGGCGGCCGCCTCGATGCGGGGCGGCTGAGGGCAACAGCGAGTCAGTAGAAGGGTTCCGCGGTGTACGCGATCGTTCGTTGCGGCGGCAGGCAGCAGAAGGTCTCCGTCGGTGACGTCCTCGAGGTGGACAAGGTCGCCGGCGAGGTCGGCTCTTCGGTTACGCTGCCGACGGTGCTCGTCGTCAACGACGGCGATGTGACCACCGAGGCCGGCAAGTTCACGGTCAGCGCCGAGATCCTCGGTGAGACCAAGGGCCCGAAGATCCGCATTCTCAAGTACAAGAACAAGACCGGTTACAAGAAGCGCCAGGGTCACCGTCAGCGGTACACCCAGGTGAAGATCACCGGTATCGACCAGGCCTGATCGGGAGTTTGAGAGATGGCACACAAGAAGGGCGCGTCGTCCACCCGGAACGGCCGTGACTCCAACGCTCAGCGCCTGGGCGTCAAGCGCTTCGGCGGCCAGCTGGTGAACGCGGGCGAGATCATCGTTCGTCAGCGCGGCACCCACTTCCACCCCGGCGACAACGTCGGCCGTGGTGGCGATGACACGCTGTTCGCGCTGGCCGCCGGCCACGTGCAGTTCGGCGTCAAGCGCGGTCGTCGCGCCGTCAGCATCGTTCCCGTCGCGGAGTAATCAGCTTCGCTTCGGTGTTGCTTCAAGGGGTGGATCGCCTGTCGATCCACCCCTTAGGCGTTTTCTGGGGGCCCTGCGGGGGCGCCATGTTGTGATTGATCTTGTATTGCCCTGGTGGGCTTGATGGAGGAGAGCTGGATGCCGGACTTCGTGGACCAAGTGGTCCTGCACGTCAAGGCCGGTGACGGAGGGAACGGGTGCGCCTCCATCCACCGGGAGAAGTTCAAGCCGCTCGGCGGCCCCGACGGGGGGAACGGCGGCCGTGGCGGCGACGTGATCCTTGAGGTCGATCCCAACACCGCGACCCTGCTGGACTACCACCGCCGTCCCCATCGCAAGGCCGACAACGGCAAGCAGGGGCAGGGCTCCAACCGCGACGGCGCCAACGGCGACGACGTGGTCCTCGCCGTCCCGAACGGGACCGTGGTGAAGGACGCCAACACCGGTGAGGTGCTGGTGGACCTCGTGGGGGCCGGCACCCGGTACGTGATCGCGCAGGGCGGTCACGGCGGGCTGGGGAACGCCGCGCTGGCCACGTCCCGGCGGAAGGCGCCCGGGTTCGCGCTGCTGGGGGAGCCCGGTGACGGGCTCGACGTCATGCTGGAGCTCAAGAGCGTCGCCGACGTGGCGCTGGTCGGGTTCCCCAGCGCCGGCAAGTCGTCGCTGATCGCGGCGCTGAGCGCGGCCAAGCCGAAGATCGCGGACTACCCGTTCACCACGCTCATCCCCAACCTGGGGGTCGTGACGGCCGGCGAGAACGTGTTCACGGTCGCCGACGTCCCCGGGCTGATCCCGGGGGCCTCGCAGGGCAAGGGGCTCGGGCACGAGTTCCTGCGCCATGTCGAGCGCTGCGACATGCTCGTGCACGTCATCGACTGCGCGACCATGGAGCCGGGGCGCGACCCCGTCACCGACTACGAGGTGATCGAGGCCGAGCTGCGGGCGTACGGGAAGCTCGAGGACCGGCCGCGGATGATCGTGCTGAACAAGGCCGACGTGCCCGACGCGCGGGAGCTGGCCGACCTGGTCAGGGCCGAGTTCGAGGAGCGGGGGCTGCAGGTCTTCGTCATCTCGGCGGCCACGCACGACGGGTTGCGGGAGCTCACGTACGCGATGGGCGAGTGGGTGGCGGCGGCCAGGGCCAACAAGCCGGTCGAGGAGCCGACCCGACTGGTGATCAGGCCCAAGCAGCTCGGTGAGGCCGGGTTCAAGGTGCGGCGGGTCAACGAGAACATGTTCCAGGTCACCGGGGAGAAGCCCGAGCGGTGGATCCGGCAGACCGACTTCAGCAACGACGAGGCCGTCGGGTACCTGGCCGACCGGCTCGAACGGCTGGGCGTGGAGGAGGAGCTGGTCAAGGCGGGCGCCAAGGCGGGGGCCGAGGTGGTCATCGGGCCGATGGAGGGCGGGTACGTCTTCGACTGGCAGCCGACGCTCAGCGCCGAGTCGGTGCGGCAGGGGCCCCGCGGCTCGGACAACCGCCTGCGCTGACCGCTGCCGGGGGTGACGGCCGTCTTGGCGTGGCCGTCGGCTGGTGACCGCGGCCGGAGGTGGTGGTCGTGGGGCTGGATCGCTGTCGTTCTGCGGGGGCGGAGCTGTAGGTGGCGGTCGAGCGGCGGGACCGCTGCGGTTCTGCGGGGGGTGAACGGGGGACGGGGGTGGGGGTGGGGCGCGGATAGGCTGTCAGGCGTGCGGGAACAGATCAGCTCAGCGTCGAGGGTCGTCGTCAAGGTCGGCTCCTCCTCGCTCACCACCCCCCAGGGCATGATCGACGTGGACCGGGTCGACGCCCTGGTCGACGTCCTGGCGGCACGGCGGCGTGCCGGGGCGCAGATCGTGCTGGTGTCGTCGGGAGCGATCGCGGCGGGTCTCGGCCCGCTGGGGTTGTCGGCGCGGCCACGCGACCTGGCCACCCAGCAGGCGGCGGCCTCCGTCGGCCAGGGGGTGCTGGTCGCGCGCTACACCTCCTCCTTCGCCCGCTACGGCCTGCGCGTCGGCCAGGTGCTGCTGACCGCCGACGACATGATGCGCCGCGCCCACCACGCCAACGCCCAGCGCACCCTGGCCCGGCTGCTGGAGCTGGGCATCGTGCCCATCGTCAACGAGAACGACACGGTCGCGACCGACGAGATCAGGTTCGGCGACAACGACCGGCTCGCCGCGCTGGTCTCCCACCTGATCCACGCCGACGCGCTGGTGCTGCTGTCCGACGTCGACGCCCTCTACGACGGCCCGCCCAGCCGGCCCGGCTCGCGCCGGCTGGCCGAGGTGCGCGGCCCGGAGGACCTGGTCGGCGTCGAGCTGGGCAGGAACGGCGCGGCGGTCGGCACCGGCGGCATGGTGACCAAGGTCCAGGCGGCCAGGATCGCCACGGGCGCGGGCGTGCCGGTCGTGCTCACCGCCGCCGCCCACGCCGCCCAGGCGCTCTCCGGGGCCGACATCGGCACCTACTTCCACCCCGGCGGCCGGCACCCCGGCACGCGGCTGCTGTGGCTCGCCCACGCCACCACCGGGCGCGGCCGGCTGCACCTCGACCAGGGGGCGGTCGAGGCGATCGTGGGCCGGCGCAAGTCGCTGCTGCCCGCCGGCGTGACGTCCGTGGAGGGCGAGTTCGCCGCGGGCGACCCGGTCGACCTGTGCGGGCCGCAGGGCGGCGTGGTGGCGCGCGGCCTGGTCAACTTCGACGCCGTGGAGATCCCGGGGCTGCTCGGCCGCTCCACGAAGGAGCTGGCCAGCGCGCTCGGTCCGGAATATGAACGCGAGCTGATCCACCGCGACGACATCGTCATACTGGAAGCCCGTCACCAGTGAGGAGCACGCGATGTCCGAGGAGTTCCTGAAGGTCGCCCGCGCGGCACGAGAGGCCGCCGCCGAGCTGGCCCCGCTGCCGCGGGCGCCCAAGGACCGGGCGTTGCGGGTGATCGCCGACGCCCTGGTCGCGCACGCGGCCGAGATCGTCGAGGCCAACGCCGAAGACGTCGAGCGGGCGCGGGCCCAGGGCACGTCCGAGGCGATGATCGACCGGCTGCGGCTCGACGTGGCCAGGATCGAGGCCGTCGCCGAGGCCGTGCGGGAGGTCGCCGACCTGCCCGACCCGGTCGGCGAGGTCGTCCGGGGCAGCACGCTGCCCAACGGGCTGGAGCTGCGGCAGCTCAGGGTGCCGCTGGGCGTGATCGGCATCATCTACGAGGGGCGTCCCAACGTCACGGTCGACGCCGCCGCGCTCTGCCTCAAGAGCGGCAACGCGGTGCTGCTCAGAGGCTCGTCGAGCGCCTACTCCTCCAACACGGCGCTGGTGCGGATCATGCAGGACGCGCTCGCGGGCACGCAGGTGCCCGCCGGGGCGGTGCAGCTGGTGCCCGGTACGACGCGGGAGTCGGTCAAGGAGCTGATGCGCGCCCGCGGGCTGGTCGACGTGCTGATCCCGCGCGGCGGGGCGGCGCTGATCAACTCGGTGGTCGAGGAGTCCACGGTCCCGGTGATCGAGACCGGCGTCGGCAACTGCCACGTCTACGTCGACGCGGAGGCCGATCTCGACCTGGCCGTGCAGATCCTGGTCAACTCCAAGGCGCAGCGGCCGTCGGTGTGCAACGCGGCCGAGACGTTCCTCGTCCACGAGGGGGTCGCCGACGCGTTCGTGCCGAGGGCGCTGCGGGCGCTGGCCGAGGCGGGGGTGACCGTCCACGGCGACGAGCGCATCGCCGGTTACGGCGAGGTCGTGCCGGCCACCGACGACGACTTCGCCACCGAATACCTGTCGCTCGACATCGCCGCCGCCGTCGTCGGCTCGCTGGAGGAGGCCGTGGCCCACATCCGGCGCTACGGCTCCGGGCACACCGACGCGATCGTCACCCGGTCGCAGCCGGCCGCCCGCCGCTTCGTCTCGCTCGTGGACTCCGCGGCCGTGGCGGTGAACGCCTCGACCAGGTTCACCGACGGCGGCGAGTTCGGGTTCGGCGCGGAGATCGGCATCTCCACGCAGAAGCTGCACGCGCGTGGCCCGATGGGCCTGCCGGAGCTGACCTCCACCAAGTGGATCTACACGGGAGAAGGGCATCTGCGCACCTCAGAAGGCACTGTGGTGCCCGGACCGGCTTGCGGTTAGTCGGCGTGTCGGGCTGACCCGCGGCCCGCGGCCTGGGTTGACTGGGTGTCATGGAAATTGTCGTCGCCCTTGTCTTCTCGGCCGCGGTGCTGTTCGGCGCCGACCGTCTGCTGCTGTGGCTGGAGAGCCGCGGTCACGTCAACTGGCGCAGGAAAGGCCGCAAGCCCCTGGCCGAGGAACCCACGACCGAGCTCGACAGCATGCTCTCCGACCGTTCACCCCGATAAAGCTTCAACGGCTCCGGCGCGCCGCGGGCGTCAACTGTCGTCCCAGCGCTAGGGTTGTGTCCCTTATGGGCGCGCCGGGCGGGGAGGGACGGTGAGCAAGCTCGGCAAGGTCGGGCCGTACAGCCTGGTCGAGCGGCTCGGCCGAGGGGGCATGGGCGAGGTCTACCTCGCCACCACCCGCCGTGGCGAGCAGGTCGCACTCAAGGTTCTCCACGACCTGGCCGAGGACGAGATGTCCCGGGTCAGGCTGGAGCGCGAGGTGCGCGCGCTGCGCAGGGTCGAGAGCCCCTACGTGGCCAAGGTGCTCGACGCCGACCTGAGCTGTGCCCGGCCCTACCTGGTCATGGAGCACATCGAGGGCGTCACGCTGCTGGAGCGCGTACGCCAGAGCGGGCCGCTCGACCTGGGCCAGCTCGTGCACATGGCGCAGGGCATCGCCGCGGCGCTGGCCATCATCCACGCGGCCGGGGTCGTGCACCGCGACCTGAAGCCGGGCAACATCATCATGGGCACCGAGGGGCCGGTCCTCATCGACTTCGGCATCGCGCAGGTGCTCGACGCGACCCGGCTCACCATGACGGGCACGTTCCTCGGCACGCCGGGCTACACCGCGCCGGAGATCTTCGCCGACGAGCAGGTCGACTCGCCCGCCGACGTGCACGCCTGGGCCGCGACGGTGGCGTTCGCGGCGACCGGGCGGCCCACGTTCGGGCGCGGCACGGCCGAGGCGCAGATGTACGCGGTGCTGAACGGGCAGGCCGACCTCAAGGGCGTGCCGGTGGCGCTGCTGCCGCTGGTACGGGCGGCGCTCAACCGGGAGCCCGGCAAGCGGCCCACCGCGGCGCTGCTGGCCGACCGGCTCTCCCGGCTGGCCAAGGCCACCAACGGGCCCGACGGCGACGCGCCCGCGGCCGCCGAGGAGGCGCCCAGGGGCGAGAGTGCACGAAGCCGGGCGAACGGCACGACGGCCGAGGTCCCCGCGCCTCGCGGCCGGGCCGGCACGGAGGGCAAGACGCCCGTGCCGCGCGGCCGTACGGGCACCGACGGGAAGACGCCCGTGCCGCGCACGCGTACCGGCGTGGACGGGAAGACGCCCGTACCCAGGAACCGGACGGAACCGCCCACGGCGCGCAACCGGACGGAACCGCCCGCCGCGCGGAGCCGGGCCGACGGCGCCGCCTCGGCCGCCCGCCCCAGGCCGGGCGCGGACGGACCGGCCTCCGCCCCCCGCCCCAGGCCGGGAACGGAGAGCACCCGCGCCAGGACCGGCACGGAGGGGACACGGCCCCGCACCGGCACGGAAGGGACGCGCACCCGCACCGGCACGGACGGCACGCGGGCCAGGACCGGCGCCGACGGGACGCGGGTCAGGGCCGACGGCGCGGTTCCGCCGCCGCGGAGCAGGACGAACACCGACGGCAAGGCCGCCACACCCCGGACCAGGACCGGCGCCGACCCCAAGACGGGCCCGCGCGCCCGGGCGACGGCGGCCGTGCGGAGCAGGTCACAGGACGGCCGGCGGGCCAGGCTCAGAGGCGAGGCGCCGACCACGCTGCCCGCGGGCAACACGGCGCTGCTGCTGCTCGCGGTGCTGGCGGTGCCGTGCGTGGTGACGTCGGTGATCTGGCCGATCGCCTCGATCGCCATCACGACGGCGTTCGTGGTGCTGACCAGGACGCTCTGGATGAGTCATTGGCTGGTCAGGAAGCGCAGCGCGCGTCGCATGCGGATCGCGCTGCGCGTGTTGCTGTTCCCGTTCGCGCTGACCGGGGCGGCGGCGACCGCCGTGGCGTGGCCGGGAGTGCCCGTCGCGGTGGCGTCGGGCGGTGCGCTCTGGGTGACCGGTGGCGGTCAGATCGACTCCGACTGGTGGCAGCAGCCGGCGCCCGTGACGGTCGCGGCGGTGGTGTTCGGCATGTTGTGCGGCGGTATCACCGGGCGCGAGATCGAGCGGATCGGCGGCAAGCTGCCGGAGTTGCGCAGGGAAGGGCTGCGCGCACTGGCCGTGCTGGGCGGGTTCGTCGCCCTGTGCGCGGCCGCCGTGCGCGCGATCGCCCTCCTGCTGTAGGCGGCGAGGACGGCCGGCCGGTCAGCCCTGGCCGCCGTCGCGGCGCGAGAAGCGGTTGAAGATGCGCTCGCCCGCGTTCACCGCCCCTTCGGCCACGTCGCGCAGCACGCCGATGAAGGGGTCCTGCGACTGGGACCAGGAGGCGCGGTAGGACTCGGCCGCCGCCTTGATCTCGTCGGTGACGCGGGCGTTGGCGTCGTCCTCCCTGCGGGGGTAGTCGCCGCCGATGATGCGGTCGTACTCGCCGCTGCGCTGCCACTTGTCGAGCTCGGCGACGCGCACCACGGCGAACGGGTGGGTGGTGCCGAGCAGGTTGAGCACCTTGAGGAAGCCGTCGCGCAGGTCGCCCGCGGTGTCGTACTCCTGGTACTGCTCCAGGAACGCCTCGATGTTCATCTCGTGGGTGTAGGCGCCGCCGGCGAGCTTCATCAGGGCGCGCTTGGCCGACTCGGGGTTCTGGGCGGTCAGCAGGCCGCCGCGGTCGGAGGAGAGCTCCGACTTGCGGTACCACTCCTCCAGGCCCGCGACGATCGCGCGCAACCCGATGTAGCCGAGCGGGATCCAGGCGACGCGCGTGGCGAGGCGGGTGAGGATGTCGAGCATCGTCCGGTAGACCGCGTGACCCGACAGGATGTGCGAGGTCTCGTGGCCGATGACGAAGCGCTGCTCCTCGTCGTCCATGAGGTTGAGCAGGCCGGTGGTGACGACGATGAACGGGTCGTCGAAGCCGATGGCCTTGGCCTGGACCTGCGGGTCCTGCTGGACGTAGATCTCCGGGATGCGGTGCAGGTCGAGGATGTAGGCCGCGTCGCGCCCCATGTCGTACAGGGAGCGGAACTGGGTCTCGCTGACGCGCACGGACGACGCCAGGTACATCAGGCGAAGGCGGCGCTCACTCACAAGACCGGACATCTGCTTGAGAACCGTGTCGAACCCACTCAACTTACGCAGAGCGACCAGGGCGGACCGGTCTGCGGGGTGTTCGTAGGCTCGGGACGAGATGCCGGGCAGTTGGACGCGGTTGCGGTCCGGGGTGGTCGTCATGCCCGGCATGCTACGTCCGCAACGGATGTGATGCGCGGACATCACCAAGGGGGGTGCCGTCATGTTCGGGTACCGCGTCCGCGTAGGGTCCGACTCATGATGAACGCGCCTGGGGTCCAGGGGAAGCGGCGGGTGGGTGTGATGGGCGGGACCTTCGATCCCATCCACCACGGCCACCTGGTCGCGGCAAGCGAGGTCGCCCATCACTTCGACCTCGACGAGGTCGTGTTCGTGCCGACCGGGCGGCCGTACCAGAAGTCCGGACGCGAGGTGTCGGCGCCCGAGGACCGCTATCTGATGACGGTCATCGCCACGGCCTCCAACCCGCGCTTCTCCGTGAGCAGGGTGGACGTGGACCGCCCCGGCCCCACCTTCACCATCGACACGCTGCGGGACATCTCCAACGTCTACGGCCCGCAGGTGGACCTGTACTTCATCACCGGCGCCGACGCGCTCGGCGCGATCCTGGGCTGGCAGGACGCCGACGAGCTCTTCGAGCTGGCGCACTTCGTGGGCTGCACCCGCCCCGGGCACACCCTGCACGATCCCGGGCTGCCCGAGGGCAGGGTGACCCTGCTGGAGATCCCCGCGCTGGCCATCTCGTCGTCGGAGTGCCGTCAGCGGGTGTCCAAGGGGGAGCCGATCTGGTATCTGGTGCCGGACGGAATCGTCCAGTACATCAACAAACGAGGGCTGTACCACGGGGAAGGCTGAAGCTCTCCGCGCCGTGGGTGAGGGGTTTCGGCCTGGAAGGGTACCCTCGGTATATGGGCATGCTGCCGACACAGGAGGACAGACCCGCATCGTGACCGCATCCGACAGATCCGTTCAGCTCGTCCAGATCGCCGCCGAGGCCGCGGCCGACAAGCTGGCCGATGACATCCTCGCCTACGACGTGAGCGAGCAGCTCGTCATCACCGACGCCTTCCTGCTCTGCTCCGCCACGAACGACCGCCAGGTCCGCGCCATCGTCGACGAGATCGAAGACCGGCTGCGCACCGAGGCCGACGCCAAGCCCGTGCGCCGCGAGGGCGAGCGCGAGGGCCGCTGGGTGCTGCTCGACTACATCGACATCGTCGTGCACGTCCAGCATGAGGAAGACCGCACGTTCTACGCGCTCGAGCGCCTGTGGAAGGACTGCCCGGCCATCGGCCTGCCGGAGAGCGTCATGCTCGCCAACATGCAGCGGGCCCGCAGTTGAGCAGGCGGATCGTCTGCCTCCGCCACGGACAGACCCTGTGGAACGTGGAGCACCGATTCCAGGGCCACTCCGACATCCCGCTCGACGAGACCGGCGTCGCGCAGGCGGCCAGGGCCGCCTCGCTGCTGGCCTCGCTGCGGCCCACCCTCATCGTCTCCTCCGACCTCCAGCGCGCCCATGACACGGCCCTGGCGCTCGGCAGGCTCGTGGGGCTCGACGTGACCGTCGACAAGGACTTCCGCGAACGCGGCGGCGGCCAGTGGGAGGGGCTGACACGCGACGAGATCGCCGCGCGCTGGCCCGAGGAGTACGTCGCCTGGGAGGCCCCCGACGGCGAGCCCGTCTCGGAGGTCGCGACTCGGGTGGCCGCCTCCATGCGCAAGTGGGCGGCCAAGCTCGGCGACGACGGGCTCCTGGTCGTCGCCTCGCACGGCGCCGCGCTGCGCCTCGGCATCTGCGAGCTGCTCGGCCTGCCCGAGGAGCTGTGGCCGGCGCTGGGCGGGCTCGGCAACTGCTCCTGGTCGGTGCTGCAGGAGGGCCGTCAGGGCTGGCGGCTGCTCGAACACAACGCGGGCACCCTGCCCGAGCCCATCAGCAGCGACGACCGCCCTGACGCGGAGGCGTAGCCGACCGGCTCAGGCCGGCTGCGCGGGGCGGCGAGCGCCCTGCCGGGGATGGTCCGGCAGCGTGACGGCGCTCGCGGCCTTGTCCGTCATCCGCTTGACCATGCCCTTGCCCGGCAGGTACGGCAGCATGCGCATCATCTGGTTCCGCAGCCGGATCCGCGCCCGCGTGCCCGGCACGAGGTATTTGTCGGCCCCCTCGGCCTGCTTCTGGCACACCTCGACGTACGGTCGCATCCGCCGCTCGTAGGCCTCGAAGGCGGCGCTGTGGTCGCCGGGGGCCGCGGCCAGCTCGGCGGCCAGCACGTACGCGCCGATCATCCCGAGCCCCGTGCCCATGCCGCCGGGGCCGGGGGCGTACCCGGCGTCGCCGACCAGCGCCACCCGGCCGGACGACCACCGGGGCAGCACGACCTGGGCGGCCTGCCAGAAGTAGAAGTCCTCGGCCCTGTCCATGGCCGCCAGCAGGGACGGGACCTGCCAGCCCACTCCCTGGAACGCCCGCGCCACCAGGGCCCGCTGCGCCGCCTGGTCGCGGTGGCCGACGTCGAGCGGGGGCGTGGCGAAGTCGAGCGAGGCCCTGGTCCGGCCGTTCGTCCGGACGATGGTGGCGCAGCGGCCCGGCACGTTGTGCATCAGGCCGTCGTGGTCCAGCCCGTACGTGCCGGGGACGGAGAAGACGGCGCCGTAGAAGCCGAGATGGCGCAGGGGAGTGGCAGGGAAGGCCAGCTCGCGCACCTTGCTGCGGATGCCGTCCGCGCCGACGACCAGGTCGAACGTGCGGGGTGCGGCCTTTTCGAAGGTCACGTGCACGCCGTCGGGGCGCTCGGTCAGGGAGGTGATCGAGTCGCCGAGGAGGCGTTCGGCGGGGGCGGCCTCGTTCAGGATGCGGGTCAGGTCGCCGCGCAGGATCTCCACGTCGCCGCTGAACACCTCCGACGGCAGCCTGGCCAGCCGTCTGCCGCCGCCGTCGACGATGGCGATGTCGCCCATGCCGGTCTGGGCCGCCCTGATGGCGTCCAGCACGCCCATGCGCCTCAGGACCTCCAACTGGGGTCCGCCACGGAAGTCGACGGCCTGGCCGCCGGTGCGCAGGGCGGGGGCGCGTTCGACGACGGTCGGGCGGAACCCGAGGCGGCCCAGCCAGTGGGCGAGCGTGGGCCCGGCGACGCCGCCGCCGGAGATGAGTACGGCCTTCACGGTTGCCTCCTTTGGTAGTGCGCCATGTACGTTGTACGCGTACCGTAGGTTCCGGTTTTCCGGCAGGCAAGAGGGTCGCCCGGCGCACTAGTGCGGTGAGAAGGTGCGGACGGGTGCGCCGAGCCTGGTGCACTAGTGCTGAGTAAGGGGTGGCCGTGGATCGGCCCGTGTATCTGCGGATCGTGGCGGAGCTGCGTGACCGCATCGCCGCCGGCGAGCTGGCGCCGGGGGACAAGGTGCCCTCGACCCGGCAGATCATCCGCGAGTGGGGCGTGGCGATGGCCACCGCGACCAGGGCCCTCGGCAGGCTGCGCGAGGAGGGGCTCACGCGGGCCGTGCCGGGGGTCGGGACCGTGGTCGCCGGGCCCGTGCGGCGGGCGGCGCAGGACCTCACCGCGCGGCGCGTCGTGCGCGAGGCGATCAGGGTCGCCGACCGGGAGGGGCTGGCCGCCGTGTCGATGCGCCGCCTGGCCGCCGAGCTCGACGCCTCGGCCATGTCCCTGTACCGGCACGTGGCGGGCAAGGACGAGCTCGTCCGGCTCATGATCGACGCCGTCTACGGCGAGGAGCCGCCCGCCGGGCAGCCGCCGCGCGGCTGGCGGGCCCGGCTGGAGCTGGAGCTGCGGCAGCTGTGGCGGGTGCACCTGCGGCATCCGTGGCTGGCGCAGGCGGTCTCGCTGACCCGGCCGCAGCTCGTGCCCAACGGCATGGCGTCCACCGAACGGCTGCTGCGCGCACTGGACGGGCTCGGCCTCGACGCCGGCACCATGCTGCACGCCGCCGTGTCCCTGGTGAGCTTCGTCCGGGGCGCCGCCGTGACCCTGGAGGCGGAGCTGCAGGCGCGTACCGAGACCGGGGTGACCGAGGACGACTGGCTGAGCGAGCACGAAGGGGAGATGGCGGAGTTGTTCGCCTCCGGCGCCTTCCCGACCCTGGCGAAGGTGGTCACGGATCCCGGGGTGGATCTGGACCTGGACTCCGTCTTCGAGTTCGGGCTGCGTGGGCAGCTCGACGGGCTCGCCGTGCTGGTGGCACGGGCGCAGCGGGGACGGCGGCCGGGCGATTAGGCGAAAGGGCGCGGATGGCTATATGCTCTCGGAGCGCCGCAACGGGTGATCCCGCAGCGGTGACCAGGGGCTATGGCGCAGTTGGTAGCGCGCCTCCATGGCATGGAGGAGGTCTGGGGTTCGAATCCCCATAGCTCCACACAGATTGTTTCCCTGGTTCGGGCAGATCGGGCCCGGCCGCGTGTCAGTCCAGGAACGCCGGAGCCCGCCACGTCGCGGCGGGCAGGGCGTTGAGGGCGGCGACGATCCGCTTCTCCTCGTAGACGAAGTGCGATTCCAGCAGGGCCGACAGGCCGTCCAGCTCGGTGCGCACGTCACGGGTGGCGGGCGCGTCGGCGGTCAGCAGGGTCTCCAAGTCGCGCAGGATGGCGGCCACCTGCTCGTGGTCCCGGCGCAGCTCCGCAAGGACGGGGCGCAGTTCGGGGAACTCGGCGGCCAGCACCGGGAAGGCCGTGGCGTCCTCGCCGGTGTGGTGGGTGGTGATCGCCGAGCAGAAGGTCAGGCAGTGGGTGCGCAGGTCGCGCAGGGAGCCGCCGCGGCCGGCGGTCTCGCGCAGCCTGGCCAGCTCCTCGCGGAGCCGGAGGTGCACGTCGATCAGCTGGTTGCCGAAGGCCGCCAGACGGCGGGCCGGCTCGGGGAAGTCGTTCATGGTCGTGTCCGATGTCACGGCGCCTCCATGCCCGCGGCGGTCTCCTGGCCGGGTGCACTGCGACGCTGATCCGGGATCAGATCATGCTTTTCGCGGCGAATCAACTCGGCGGGCCGAGCCCCGTGAAGGCCCGGCCCTGGAGCGGCGGGTCCCCGGCGTCAGGCGTAGCGCCGGGCCAGCTCGGCCGCCGCCGCGCCCAGGGCCTCGCGCAGCGCGGGCGGGGACAGCACCTCGACGTCAGTCCCGAGCCGCAGGAACTCGCCGAGCGCGTGGTCGTGCGACTCGATCGGCAGGGTGACCCGCGTCCAGCCCTCGGCGTCCGGCGGCTCGGCGGTCTCCCGGGCGGCCGCCGCGACGCCGGGCGTCATGAGGTCGGGCAGGCGTTCCAGGCCGCGCGGCGACAGCCGCACCACCGCCTCGCCGCGCCGCAGCCGGGCCTCGAACTCGGCCAGGTATCCCTGCCAGTACGCCGCCAGGGAGAAGTCGTCCGGCCTGGCGAACGTCTCCGGGAGGGCGTGCAGGTCGAGGATCTGGGAGACGCGGTAGGTGCGTACGTGCTCGCCGCAGCGCGCCACCAGGTACCAGCGGCCCGCCTTGACCACCAGCCCGTACGGCTCCAGCCGCCGTTCCACCTCCTGCGGCGCCTTCCACCGCCGGTAGGTGACCTGGACGGGCCGCTCGTTCCACACGGCGTCGGCCACGGCCGGCAGGTACGTGACCGGCTCGGCGTCCCGGTACCAGGAGGGCGCGTCGAGATGGAAGCGCTCCTGGATGCGGCCCGCGCGGTCGCGCAGCTCGACGGGGAGCGCGGCCATCAGCTTGAGCTGGGCGGCGGTCACCACCGCGCCGAGGCCCAGCTCGGCCGCCGGCCCCGGCAGCCCGGCCAGGAACAACGACTCGGCCTCGTCGGCGGTCAGCCCGGTGAGGCGGGTGCGGTAGCCGGCGAGGAGCTGGTAGCCGCCGTTGGGCCCGGCGTCGCCGTAGAGCGGGATGCCGGCGGCGTGCAGGGACTCCATGTCGCGGTAGATCGTGCGGACGGAGACCTCCAGGCGCTCGGCGAGGTCGTGGGCCGTCATGCGGCCGCGCGTCTGCAACAGCAGCAGGATCGAGACCAGGCGGGAGGCGCGCACGGTCACTGACACTACATGTCAGTGACCCGGCCGTACGTTCGCCCGCATGAACGACTTCGACTTCCTCGCCGGCACCTGGGACGTGGCCAACCGCAAGCTCCTCAAGCCGCTGGCCGGCAGCGACGAATGGGACGAGTTCCCCGGCCGCTCGGTCGCGACCCGGCACTTCGACGGCGCGGCCAGCGTCGACGAGATCGCCTTCCCCACCAAGGGCCGGCACGGGATGACCGTGCGCGTCTACAACCCCGCCACCCGGCAGTGGTCGATCTACTGGGCCAGCAGCGCGACCGGCACGCTGGACACCCGGCCCATGGTGGGCGCGTTCACCGGGAACCGGGGCGAGTTCTACGGCGAGGAGACCCACGAGGGCCGGCCGGTGCGCTGCCGGTTCATCTGGACCGTCGTCGACGAGCACCGGGCCAGGTGGGAGCAGGCCTTCTCGGCGGACGACGGCCAGACCTGGGAGACCAACTGGACGATGGATTTCACCCGGACGTCCTGACCGAGGGGCTTCGTCCGGCCCTCAGGACGCCTGGCCGCGCACCCACAGGACCGTGGCCACGGCCAGCACCGCGACCAGCAGCAGGAGCCCGCCCACCAGGACCACCCACCGCCAGGCCGACTTCGGCGGCGGCGGGGGCTCGTACAGGGGGACGTCGGGGAGCATGTCGGGGGTGTAGGGCAGGCTCTGCGTGTACGGCGCCTCCGGGGGGCCCTGGGGAGGGTGCTCCGGGTGCGGGACACGATGTCGGACGGTCTGGTTCGGGTCCGGCTCCTGCGGCTCTCGCTTCATGATCCCCTCAGACGCGGCTCTGGAGGTGGGTTTCATCGACATTGTCATACTTGCCGGTGAAACGCGGTCCAGACGTCGGAAGGCTCAGTAACCGCTCTGATCGCCCCCGTGCGGCGGCTGCGGCGGCTGCCAGCCACCCTGCGGGCCGGGCTGGGGGCCGCCCTGGGGGCCGGGCTGCTGGTAGGGCTGGTGGTACGGCTGCTGGGGCTGCTGCCAGCCGGGACCCTGCGGCCGCTGCTGCTGGGGGGCGGCGCGGCGCGCGACGACGGCCCAGATCAGCAGCCCGATGCCGGTCAGGTGGAACAGCGAGGAGATGAGGTAGGCGAACGGCAGGACGGCCATCATGCTGGAGCCGTACGACTCGATCAGCGTCTGGGTCAGGATGCTCAGGACGAGGTTGATCAGCGTGCCGATCAGCAGCAGGCCGCAGCCCGACATGCCGAGGGTGGCCGCGCG
This sequence comes from Nonomuraea sp. NPDC001636, assembly GCF_040298265.1. Taxonomy (NCBI): domain Bacteria; kingdom Bacillati; phylum Actinomycetota; class Actinomycetes; order Streptosporangiales; family Streptosporangiaceae; genus Nonomuraea; species Nonomuraea sp. NPDC001636. The sequence goes on along the minus strand of NZ_JBEOZT010000015.1, from coordinate 210,163 downwards.
GCCCACGTGCCGTCTGTTCATCCCGATCAGGACGATGCCCACCACCAGCAGCAGGGCGGTGATGAGGGTGGGGAGCAGGTTCGTGAGCATGTTGAGGAAACTCATGGGGCGACTCCAGCCAGAAGGGGGACTCGGGCGACGTTACGGGGATCCGCGCAGTTCTTCCACCGCACGGGTGATCGACTGCAGGTCGAGGCCGCCCTTGTGGCGGCGGCCGTTCAGGAACAGGGTGGGGGTGCCGCGCACGCCGCTCTCCTTGCCCGACGCCTCGTCGAGCGCGATGCGGGAGGCGTGCCCGGCCACGTCCGCCCAGGGGTCGACGTCGAGCTCGGCGGCGTAGTGTTCGAGGTCGGCGTCGGTGAGGAAACGCTGGTTGTCGTAGAGGATGTCGTGCATCTCCCAGAACCGGCCGCGGTCGGCGGCGGCCTCGGCGACGACGGCGGCGGACGCGGCCCGGGGGTGCAGCGTCCGGATCGGGAAGTGCCGGAAGACCAGCCGGACGTCGGGGTTGCGGCGCAGGATCTCGTCCAGGACGGGGTGGAGCCGGCCGCAGTAGGGGCACTCGAAGTCGCCGTACTCGACGATGGTCACCTTGGCGGTCGCCGGACCCCGTACGTGGTCGTCAGGGCCGACCGGCACCGACAGCACGTCGGGCAGCTCCTCGTCGGGCTCGGCCTCGGGCGGCGCGCAGACGCCGCCCCGGTCCCAGGCCAGCCGGAAGACCACCCAGCCCAGCGCGGCGGACAACAACGACCCGGCCAGGATGCCGATCTTGGCCTGGCTCTGGATCGCCGGGTCGTCGAAGGCCAGGTCGACGATGAACAGCGCCACCGTGAACCCGATGCCGGACACCGCCGCGCCGCCCAGCAGCTGCCCCCACACCAGGTTCCCTGGCAGGATGCCCCAGCCGAACCGCAGCGGCAGCCACGTGCCGAGCGAGATCCCGGCGAACTTCCCGAGCAGCAGCCCCAGCGCGATGCCGAGGGAGATCGGCGAGGTCAGCGCCGCCCGCAGGGTCTCGCCGTCGAGCCGCACCCCGGCGTTGGCCAGGGCGAACACCGGCACGATCACGTAGCTGCTCCAGGGATGCAGGCGGAGCTGGAGCCGTTCGTTGACCGAGACGGCACGCTGCACGCGCCGCGAGGCCTCCCTGGCCGCCCGCGCGCTCGGCTCGGTGGTGAACTCCTGGACGGCCTCGCCCGCCAGCAGCAGCTTCTGGTCGCTGGGGGCGTAGACGAACACGAGGACGCCGAGCGCGATGCCCACGAGCGTCGGATGGATGCCGCTCTCCAGCGTCGCGACCCACAAGCCGAACCCGAGCGCGATGTAGGCCGGCGCCCGCCAGATCTTCAGCCAGCGCAGCAGCACGATCGCCGCCAGCAGCACGACGGCCACGACGAGCGCGGTGAGCTGGAGGCCGGCCGTGTAGAAGATCGCGATGATCATGATGGCCAGCACGTCGTCCACGATGGCCAGCGTCAGCAGGAACGCCCGCAGCGGGTCGGGACAGCGCGCGCCGACGACGGCCAGCACGCCCAGCACGAACGCGGTGTCGGTGGCGATCGGCACACCCCACCCGCCCGCGCCGGGGCCGCCGAGGTTGAGCGCGAGGTAGACGCCGGCGGGCACCAGCATCCCGCCGAGCGCGGCCACGGCCGGGACGGCGATCAGCCGCCGGTCCCTGAGCTGCCCGAGCCGCACCTCGTAGGAGACCTCCAGGCCGATCAGGAAGAAGAACACGCTCATGAGGCCGTCGTTGACCCAGTGGCGCAGGTCGAGGGAGAACACCGCGTCGCCGAACGAGATGCCCATGGGCAGGTGCCAGAACGACTCGTAGGTCCCGGCCCACGGCGAGTTGGCCCAGACCATGGCCAGGGCGGTGGCCACGAGCAGCACGCTCGTGCTGCCCGCCTCTGTCTTGAAGAACGCCCGCAACATCGTCAGATCTCCCCCCGGAGATCCGATCTTAGAACCCGCCCCGGAGGCGGCCGGGCCCGGCGGGGGGTGTTCCCCGCCGGGCCCGGGGGGTCACAGGTTGCGGAGATAGGCCAGGGACGGCGCGAAGAAGTACTCGCCGCCCTTCATCGTGATCGTCTGCGCGACCTGCGCCTGCGGGGCCGACGGCTCGGCCCGGCCCCACACCTTCGGCCAGCTCACCTTGGCCTCGCGGGCTCCCTGCCCGATGAGCGGGTCGTGGCCGGTCGCCGGGTTCTGGAAGTCCTCGTTGTTCGCCCAGCTCTGCTGGGTGAACTCGAACTGGGCGAGCAGGCTGCTGTTGAACGCCATGAACAGCAGGCCGACCTCGCCGCTCGGGCGGCTGCCGGGCGGGGAGTCGTCCCAGGGGTCGTCGGTGCGGTCGCCGTAGGTCTGGCCCCGGCGGGCCATGAGGACCTCACGGCCGAACGATCGCGGGTTCGTCTTCCTGATGTGCCCGCTGAAGGGGCACTTCGAGCCCGGGTCGTCGTCGAAGGTGAAGTCGTTGGCAACCGGGCCCCCGCCCGGCTTCTGCTTGAGCGTGACGGGGGTGCCGTCCTTGAAGCGGCCGACGAGCATGGCGCCCGCGCGGTCGCGGTCGGCGCCGAGCAGGCCGAGGGCGTCGGCCAGGTCCTGCTCGATCTCCTTGAACGCCCGTACGTTCTGCTCCAGCTTCCTGAAGACCAGGTAGCTGCCGAAATGCCGCTCCGGGTGCGGCGCGAAGGGGTCGGCGACCAGGATGTTGGAGAGCGGGAAGGCGGGGTCCCAGTGCTCCTTCGGCTCCTTGTCCACCTCGTCCCGCACGAACAGCGGCTGGCTGCGGCCGTCCACGTACCCGAAGTGCTCGATGCCGTCGCCGGCCGGGTTGCGCATGCCGTGGCCGGTCTCCTCGCCGAGCAGCCGCGCGCTCGCGGGCAGCTCGCCGAGGATCTGCTCGCGCAGCTCCTCGACCCGGTCCTGGCGGGCGTCGCCGATGAGGATGACGGCGTGGATCTCCCGCTGGTAGGCGGGCTCCCACTCGGTCACCGGCGGGTCGTCCAGCTCGGCGCCGCGCCGCTTCATGCCGTCGCGGAACGCCTTGTCGCCGAACCTGCGCACGTCCTCGACGGAGTGGCCGAGGTCGCGGTAGCCGGCCTTGCTGATGCCAACGCCGACGTACGGCGTGCCGCGCCGGCCGTTCGCGCCGAACTCGCGCACCTCCTCAAGGTGCCGGCGCGCCGACTTCATCTTCGTGACGGCGACGTGCCGCAGGAACGCCTTTCCCGCGGCGACGTCGTTGAACCTGACGAACAGCACGGACAGATGCTCGCGCACGTGCGCGCGGAGAATGTTGGGCTGGAGATTGTCCAGCATCTCCTTGGTGTCCGCGTCGAGCTTGGCCGAATCCCAGGCCAGGGGTTGTGCGTTGTTCAGGTCGACAGCCATTGTCGCCGAATCCTTTCCCCGTTTCGAAATGAATCGGGCCCCCTGCATCTGTACGACTCCCGGGAATGCGAGAAAGTTTCCCGTTGATCAGGTCGGTTCGATTTCCACATCAAACCCGGCGGACCCGTACATAATGACCGGATGAAGAACCGGGGCTGGGGACGTTCCAGCGGCACCCGCGACACGCTGCTGCGCGCGGCCCGCGAGGTCTTCCTGGCCAAGGGGTACGCCGAGGCCACCGTCGCCGACATCGTCGAGACGTCGGGCATCAGCGTCGGCAGCCTCTACCACCATTTCGGCGGCAAGCCGGGCCTGTTCCTCGCCCTGTGGGAGCAGTTCATGCGCAGCCAGGAGGAACGCACCTCCCGCGCGGCCAAGGCCACCGCCGGCGCCGGCGCGGAACGGTTCCTGGCCGGCGCCCGCGCCTATCTGGAGGGCTCGTGGGAGCAGCGCGACGTGGCCAGGCTGTTCCTGGAGAACGACGGCCCGGCCGAGTTCACGACCCTGCGCAGGCAGCGCGGCTGGGAGTGGATCGGCGGCAACAAGCGGCTGCTCGGCCTGGCGGACACGCCGGAGGGCAACGTGCTGGTCGTGCTGCTGACCACGGTGATGGGCGAGGCCGGGCGCGAGGTGGCGGCCTGCGAGTCCGACGGGGACGCCCAGGTGACCATCGACGAGGTGATCCGGATCGTCCGCCGCATGCTGGCTACGACGGGCGGTGTACCGCGGCCTTCGCCCTGAGGACGATTCCGCCGGCCCCCCACGATGCGAGCGTGTAGCCCATGGACGCACTGCGCAAAGCCCTCGGCGCGCTCTCCCTGGCCTACGCGCTGATCTTCGCCGGGGCCGCGCTGCTGCACGCGGGCCTCACGGTCGGCCCGCTGTCCCAGCCGGTCGTGCCGCCCGCGGTGGTCGTGGAGACGTTGTGCGCCCTGGGCCTGCTCGCCGGCGGCCACGGCGCGCTGACCCGCCGCCGGTGGGCATGGGACGGCCTGGTCTACACCCACGCGGGCGCCCTGGGCGGCGTGCTGATCGGCATCCTGGCGCTGGCCCTGCACCCGTCGGCGGCCACGACCCTGAGCACCTGGTTCCACGACACGATGGCGGTGCTGCTGGCCGCCGGGCTGGCCGGGGCCTTCTACGCCTCCAGAGCGCGCAGGTGATCGGCCGCCTCGGGCAACTGGTCCTCGGTGAACACCCGGACGCCGTGCGCTTCGAGCAGGGCGGTGGTCACCCCCTGGCCCGGCACCCGCCGGCTGCCGAACGTTCCGTCATAGATCGCCAGCGCGCCGCACGAGGGGCTGCCCTCCTTGAGCACGGCCAGCCGGACCCCGGCCGAGCGGGCGGCCTCAAGCGCCGCCCGCGCGCCCGCCACGAACTCGGCCGTCACGTCGGAGCCGTCGCCGGCCAGCACGCGGGCGTCGCCGGAGAGCACCGCCGCCCCGCCAGCGCCGCCCTCGATCTCGGCCGCCGGGCGCGGAACGGGCAGCCCGCCCGCCACCTCGGGGCAGAAGACCACCAGCCGGCCCTCCGCCCGCCAGCCCGCGAGCAGGGCGTCGGCGCTGGTCTTCGCGCCGCCGTCGTAGCGGACCCGGCGGCCCATCAGGCAGGCGCTGACGAGGATTCTCTGCACGTCCCCGATCCTACGAGCGCGACCGGCACCAGCGGGACGGCGGCGAGGGCGACCTGCACGGGCGCTAACCTGTGTCCCGATGAACACCACCGTCGCCACGATCGTCATCGCCGGCTCCCTGCTGCTCATGCTGGCGAGTCTGGTCGTCGCCGTCCGCGACCGGCCCATGGGCATGGTCCTGCTGGTCGGCTTCGCCGTGCTGGAGGTGGCGATCCTGGTGCAGGCCGGGTTCGTGATCGCGGCGGTGAGCGGCGGCGAGGGGCCGCCGGAGAAGGCCACGCTGTTCGGGTACATCGGCGGTCAGGTGCTCATCCCGCCCGCCGGGGTGTTCCTCGCGCTGGCCGAGCGCAGCCGGTGGGGCACGGCGATCCTGGTCGTGGCCGGGTTCGCGATCGCGGTGATGAACGCGCGGCTGCTGCAGATCTGGCAGGGCGTGGCGTGAGCGCGCCGATCGGCACCGGCCCCGGGCGCGCGCTGGTCGCCGTCTACGGGCTGTTCTCGCTGGCGGCCGGGGCGCGGGCGGCGGTGCAGATCGCCACCAGGTTCGGCGAGGCGCCGCTGGCCTACGCGCTGTCGGCGTTCGCCGCGCTGGTCTACGTCGTGCTCACCGTCGCCCTCGTGCGCGGCGCCCGCCGGCTCGCGCTCGGCGCGCTCGTCATCGAGCTGGCCGGCGTGCTGCTGATCGGCACCGCGAGCGTGGCCGACCCGGCGGCCTTCCCCGACGCCACGGTGTGGTCGTCGTACGGCAAGGGCTACCTGTTCATCCCGCTGCTGCTGCCCTTCGTGGGCCTCTACTGGCTGCTGCGCAGGCGTTAACGCCGGGCGTGCGCGGGCAGGGACAGACCCCATGAGCACGATCGAGCACTCAGTAGACGTCAACGTCCCGATCCGCGTGGCCTACAACCAGTGGACCCAGTTCGAGAGCTTCCCCGAGTTCATGGAGGGCGTGGAGTCCGTCAAGCAGATCTCCGACACGCTCACCGAGTGGGTGGTCGAGATCGCCGGGGTCCGCCGCGAGTTCCAGGCCGAGATCACCGAGCAGCACCCCGACGAGCGCGTCGCCTGGCGCGGCACGGACTCGCCGCACCACGCGGGCGTGGTCACCTTCCACCGCATCGACGCCGACACCACCAAGGTCACCCTCCAGATGGAGTACGACCCCGAGGGCGTCGTGGAGACCGTCGGCGACGCGCTGCAGATCGTCCGGCTGCGCATCAGGAACGACATGGAGCGGTTCAAGTCGTTCATCGAGTCGCGCGGCGGCGAGACGGGCGGCTGGCGCGGCGACGTCCCCGGCGCCCACCAGCACGAGCACGGCTCCACCTACGGCGACAGCGGCGCGCCGGTCCCGCCCGGCACCGTCGGCGGCGGCGACTACCCGCCGAGCGGCACCCTGCCGCCCCCCGGCCCGGTTCCCCCGCGCAACCAGCCCCCGGAGGGCCCGAGCCCGATCCTGTAGGACGGGATCTCCCCCGAGAATCTCAGCCCCCGCCCCGGGGGCTTTCTCATGTCCAGGAATAAAGGGACATTTCGGTCCTGTTAAGGTGGTGATTCGTCCCATGATTTGATGAGTGGAGGACCTGACCAGCATGAGCGTGCTCGCCCAAGAGGCCCGTGGCAGAACAGGCAGAACCGCCCCCTTGGCGTGGCTTCTCGTGCTGGGCATCGTTCTGGCGGCGCTGAACCTGCGCACGGCCGTCACCAGCGTCGGGCCGCTGCTCGACCAGCTCGCCGGGGCGCTCGGCATGAGCAGCGTCGGCACCGGCCTGCTCACCACGCTGCCCGTGCTGGCCTTCGCCGGCGTCGGCGCGGTCACCCCCACCCTGGCCCGGCGGATCGGCGAGCACCGGCTGCTGCTGCTGGCGCTGGTCACCCTCGGCACGGGCATGCTGGTCCGGTCGCTGGTCGGGTCGGCCCCGGTGTTCCTGCTGAGCAGCGCGGTCGCGCTGTCCGGCGGCGCCGTCGGCAACGTGCTCATCCCGACGCTGATCAAGCGTCACTTCCCCGGGCGTACCGGGATCATGACCACCGTCTACACCACGGCCCTGGCGGCGGGCACCATGCTGGCCGCCGCCGCGACCGTGCCGATCGAGCGCGCGTCGGGGGACTGGCACATCGCGCTCGGCGTGTGGGCGGCCCTGGCCGCCGTGGCCGCCATTCCGTGGCTTGCGCTGCTGCGCAGTGAGCCGGAGCGGGACACGGGCAGCCGGGACGCGGGCATCTCGACCCTGCTCAGGAGCAGGCTCGCCTGGATGGTGGCGATCTACTTCGGCACCCAGTCGATGATCGCCTACATCATGTTCGGGTGGCTGGCCACGATCCTGACCGACGGGGGATACACCTCCTCGCAGGCCGGGATCATGCTCGGCGTGTTCACCGCCCTGAACATCCCGGTCTCGATCCTCGTGCCGACGATCGCCGCGCGCTTCCGCGACCAGCGGCCGGTCGTCGTGGGGCTGGTCGTGTTCTACGCGATCGGCTTCCTCGGGCTGTGGTTCGCGCCCTCCTCGACCGCCATGGTCTGGGTGGTGTTCGTGGCGGTCGGCATGGGGTCGTTCCCGCTGGCGCTGGTGATGCTGGGGCTGCGCACCCGTACGCCGGAGAGCACGGCCGCGCTGTCGGCCTTCGGGCAGAGCGCCGGATATCTCATCGCCGGCGCCGGCCCGCTGCTGGTCGGGGTGATCTACCAGATGACCGGCGGCTGGTCGCTGACGTACGTGCTGATCTTCGGCGTGATCGCCGTCCAGCTCCTCACCGGCCTGTACGCCGGCCGCGACCGCTATCTGGAGGACGAGCGCCGCCCTGCCACAATGACCAGGTGAGATCCACTGTCGTCACCTTCCCCAACGGCCGGGTCAGCGGCCGTTCCCCGATTGTCGGGGCCGTGCCGGTGGGGGACCGGCACGGCCTCGTCACCGCCGAGACGCCGTTCCACCCCCTCGACCACACCTGGCCCGACCAGCCCGCAGACCGGGGGACGATCGGCGAGCTGCCGGTCCTCGACTGCGTGACAGGGGCCCAGTCGAACGACGGTGAGATCTTCGTCGGCGAGTCCATCCCGGTCCGGCGGGGCGCCGAGGGCTGGGAGTGGCTGGTCGTCCACGTCACCGACACCCCGCTGCCCGTCGGCGCGGAGGTGGACCTGGAGGTGGACGCCGGCTACCGGGCGGCGCTCTCGGCCGGCCACACCGCCTGCCACCTGGCCGCGCTGGCGCTCAACGCGGCCCTCGCGGACAGGTGGCGCAAGGAGGTGCGGCAGGACCGGCTCGGCCACCCCGACTTCGACCAGACGGCGATCACCTCCTCGCGCATCCTGCCGCACGGCAGCGTGGACGAATACCGCCTCGGCAAGTCGCTGCGCAAGAAGGGCTTCTCCGCCGACGACCTGGACCTGACCGAGCTGGCCCGGCGGGTGAACGAGCAGCTCGGCATATGGGTGGCGGCCCGGGCGCCGGTCCGGCTCGACGTGCCGGGGCCCGGTCTGACCGCGTTGCGCACCTGGCACTGCTCGCTGCCCGAGGGCGAGGCGTCGATCCCGTGCGGCGGCACGCACGTGCGCGACACGGCCGAGCTGGGCACGGTCGAGGTCGCGTTCACCCTGGAGGAGGCCGCCCTCACCATGCGCACCACCTGCGGCTAGGCGAGCCCTTTTGCGGGAGCCCGGGTCAGGCTCTCGCGGCCAGGAAGGCGAGGACCCGGCGCCACGCGTCCGCGCAGATCGCCTCGTGCTCGCCGTGGGCCTCGTCGAAGAAGCCGTGCGGGGCGCCCGGGTAGACGACGATCTCGTGCTCCACCCCGGCCCCGGTCAGTGCGGCCCCGAACGCGGCCACCTGGTCGGCCGGGATGCCCTCGTCGGCCCCGCCGAACAGGCCGAGGATCGGCGCGCCCAGCTCGGCGGCATGCTGGGCGGGGCCGGGGCCGTACGGGCCGGCGATCCCCGGCGCGCCGTAGAACCCGATCACGCCGGCGAACCCGAACCTGGGCGCCGAGGCGAAGAACGCGTTCCGGCCGCCCATGCAGAAGCCGAGCGCCACCGCCGGACGTCCCAGGCGCTCGGTCGCGGCCTGGAGGTCGGCCTGGATGTTCTCCCTGGTCAGCTTGGGGATGTGCGCCATGACCTGGAACGACTCGCCGCGGTCGTCGTCGGTGGCGGTCCTGCCGTAGTAGTCGAGGGCGAGCGCCGGATGGCCCTGCTCGGCCAGCCGTACGGTGAGCTGCTTGTAGAAGCCGTGCAGGCCGCGGACGTCGGGCAGGATCACGACGCCGGGCCCGCTCACCCGCTCGGGGCGGGACTCATAGGCGGCGAACGACGTGCCGTCGGCGGAGGTCAGGCGGAGGTCGGCGGAGCGGGTGCCGGTGATCGGCGGTTGCGGGCGCGGTGGTGCGGCGTCGTTGTCGTAGCACATAGTGCCGGGAAACTACCAAAGCTGGATTGATAAAGCTAGACTTGGCTTTTGTGCTCGCCAAGGAACTGCGGATCTCGGTCGGGCGGCTCGCCCGCCGCATCCGGCAGCTTTACACCAACGCCTCGGGCGACGACGTGTCGTTCACCGAGCTCGCCGTGCTCTCCCGCCTCGACCGGGACGGGCCGCACACCTCGGCCCAGCTCGCGCACCTGGAACGCATCACCGCCCAGGCGATCGGCACCGTCCTGGGCGGCCTCCACCAGCGCGGCATGGTGGCCCGCGAGCCCGACCCGGCCGACCGGCGGCGGGTGATCACCGCCATCACCGGCTCCGGCCGCGCCGCGCTGGTCAGCCGGGAACAGGTGATCACCGAACGCCTGGCCGCGGCCGTCGACTCCCTCACCCCCGACGAGCGCGAACGCCTCGCCGCGGCCCTGCCCGTCCTCGCCGACCTGGCCGAACGGCTCTGAGGCGTCAGCATGTGTTGACAAGCGGCCCGCTGTCAGCACATGCTGACACCATGGACGTCACCGAACTGGCCGGGGCGGCAGCCGACCGCGACCCCGGAACGGGCCTCGCGGCGGTGGCCGCGCTCAGGGCCCTGCTGGAGGAGCTGGAGGCCGTCCACGTCAGCAACGCCCGCGCGGCGGGGTGGTCGTGGGAGCAGATCGCCGGCGCGCTCGGGGTCCGGCGGCAGTCCGCCCATCGCAAGCACGCCCGCAGAACGGGGAGGTAGCAGGTGTTCGACAGGTTCACGGAAGGCGCCCGCCGGGCGGTGGTCCGGGCCGGGATCCTCGCGCTCGACGCCCACCGCGCCACGCTCGGCGCCGACCTCCTGCTGCTGGGCGTGGCCGAGGTGCGGCCGTTCTCGCTGTCGTCGTTCACCGCCTCCGGCGCCGGCCTGCGCGCGCGCGTCGACCTGGGCGACGCCCGTGCGCTGCTGGCCACCCTAGGCATCGACCTCGACGAGGTGCACCGCCGCACCAGGGCCGGGACGGACGCGCCCGGCCAGTGGGCCCTGCGCCGGTCCAGGCTGCGCCCGCTGCGCGTCACCCTGGACGGGCCCCTGGGCACGATCCCGCTGGCCATGCACGCCAGGAAGGCGATCGAGGTGGCCATGTGGAAGCCGGGGCCGGTCACCGGCGAACGGCTGCTGTGGGGCCTGCTCGCCGACGGCGCGAACGGCGCCGGCCGCCTGCTCCGCGAGGCCGGGGTCGACGTGGCCGCGCTGGTCAGGGAGGCGGGCATCCCGTCCCGCCGCGCCGCCTGACGGCACGCCGTTCGGGGCGGGCCGGAGAGCTCCTCCGGCCTGCCGGGGCGCGGGATCCGGCGTGACGCGAGGGGTCCGGAAGTCCGATACACTTGGTGATCGCAAGGGGCTATGGCGCAGTTGGTAGCGCGCCTCCATGGCATGGAGGAGGTCTGGGGTTCGAATCCCCATAGCTCCACAGCAGAAGAAGGTGGCGTCCGTGAGGGCGTCACCTTTTTTCGTGCCTACGCCAGGCCGTGTCAATACCTCTCAGGTCACCTCTTGTCCGGACCTGGGGGAGACGCGGGCGGCCGGCTGGAGCCGCGATCGTCGAGGGCATGCGACTTCAACGACTCCAGATCTCGGCGCTCTCCGTCCTCGCGCTCGTCGTGGCGCTCGCGCTCGCGCCGCTGCCGGGGCTGCCGTACACCATGGGGTTCGCGCCGCACTGGGTGACCGTGCCGGCCGCCGGGGTGGGGGCGGTCTTCGTGGTGCGGCCGCATCCGGCGGGGCTGCTGCCCGTCCTGCTGTTGCTGTGGTCGGCGGGCGGGCTCGTGCTCGACGTCTTCCGCGCCTTCTTCGCGCTCACCGGCATCCCCGCCGGGGAGTTCGCGCAGGTCGACTGGCCCGGGATGGCGCTGCGCGGGCTCAGCCTGGCGGGCTGCGCGCTGCTGGGCGCGCTGCTGCTGCCGCGCGTCAGGGTGCCCGCCGGGCCCTGGCTCGGGTACGCCGCCTTCGCCCTCGGGTTCGTCTACCCCCTGGCCAAGCTCTACTGGTCGGCGGGCGGCACCCTGCTGCGCCCCGCGGACTACGGCGAGGGCTTCCCGTACGGCGAGACGATCATGCTGGTCATCGGCGCGGCCGGCTCGCTGGCCCTCGTGCAGAGGTGGGGACGGTCGCTGCCGCGGCGGCTGGTGCTGGCCGGCGGTTGGACGGGCGCCGCCATGTTGACCACTATGGGAGCCATGTCCGTCCTCGGCACGTTCTCCCAGCTTCTCGGCCTCACCCACGGGCCCGTGCCGCTGTCCGAGCCCGCCACGGTGGCGGCGGTCGCGGTCGTGTACGGGAGCTGGCTGCTGTTCGGGCTCGCGGTCGCCGGGGCCACCCTCTCCTACCAGCGCACGACGGCACGATGACGCCCCGCCGCGCCGACGTGGTCCTGGCCCTGGTCGCCGGGGTGACACTGTTCCCGCTCTCCCTGACGGTGGCGGTGTTGTCGGCGCCCGGCGTGCGGGCGGTCCTGCTGGCGGGGGCCTGCCTGGCGGCGCACGCGGCCGTGGCGTACCGGCGGCGGACGTGGGCGTTCCTCGTGGTCGCCGCGGCCTTCGCCGTCCAGGTCGCGGTGACCGGGCTGTTCCTCGTGCTGCCGTCGTCGGCGCTGTTCCCGCTCGCGGTCTACTCCTGTGCCGCCCACGCCCGGCGGCACCCGCCGCTGGTGGTCGGCCTGGCGGGGGCGGGGGCGGCGGCGGCCAGGTTCGCGACCGACTCCAGCGTCGCGGCGGCCGGGCTCGGGCCGGACCCGTGGCTGCTGCTGGCGCTGCTGGCCGCGGTGGTGGTCGCGGCGTGGGGGCTCGGCCTGTACCGGCGGACCCAGCTCGCCCATCTCGACCTGCTGCGGGAGCGGGCCGGCGAGGCCGCGGCGCGGGCCACCGCCGAGGAACGGGCCAGGATCGCCAGGGAGATGCACGACGTGGTCGCCCACGCGCTGGCCGTCATCGTCGCCCAGGCCAGGGGCGGCCGGTTCGCGCCCGCGCGGGCGGCCGAGATCCTGGCCGCGATCGAGGAGACCGGACGCGCGGCCCTCACCGACATGCGGGCCGCCGTCGGCGTGCTGCGCGCCACGCCCGGTGACGGGCCGCCGCCCGGACTGACCGGCCTGCCGGACCTGGTGGCGCGGACCAGGGACGCCGGGCTGCCCGTCCAGGAGATCGTGCGCGGCACGCCGCGTCCCCTCGGGCCGGGGGCCGACCTCGTCGCCTACCGCGTGGTGCAGGAGGCGCTGACGAACACGCTCAAGCACGCGGGCGCGGGCGCGCGCAGCACCCTCCGGCTGGAGTGGACGGACGACGCCCTGCGCATCACCGCCGGCGACGCGGGCGGCACCGCCTCCGCCACGACGTGCGGTGACGGGCCGGGGAACGGGCTGGCGGGCATGCGCGAGCGGGTGACCGCGCTGGGCGGGACCCTGGACGTCCGGACGGAGGAGGAAGGCGGGTTCGTCGTCGAGGCCCGCCTTCCGTACCCGGCATGACCATCGGCGTGTACGTCGTGGACGACCAGCGGCTGGTGCGCACCGGCACGGTGATGGTGATCGACGCCCAGGACGACATGCGCGTGGTGGGGGAGGCGGGCGACGGGATGGAGGCGCTGGCCGGGCTGCGCGGGGTGACGGCCGACGTGGTGCTCATGGACGTCCGCATGCCGCGCATGGACGGCGTCGAGGCGACCCGGCGGCTGCTGGCGACCCCCGGCGCGCCCAAGGTGATCGTCCTGACCACCTTCGACCTGGACGAGTACGCCTTCGCCGCGCTGCGGGCCGGCGCGTCGGGCTTCCTGCTCAAGGACGCCCCCGCCGAGGAACTGCTGGCCGCGGTGCGGACCGTCCACCGGGGGGACGCGGTGATCGCCCCCTCGACCACCCGCCGCCTGCTCGACCACGTCGCGCCGCACCTGCCGGACGCCGGGCCCGACCCGCTGACCGAACGGGAGCGGGAGGTGCTGCGGCACATCGCCTGGGGCGAGACGAACGCCGAGATCGCGGGCGCGCTGTTCCTGTCCGAGGGCACCGTCAAGACCCACGTCGGCCGCATCCTGGCCAAGCTCGGGCTGCGCGACCGGGTCCAGGCGGTCATCTGGGCCTACGAGCACGGACTGAACCGCCGCCCCTGAGTGATCGTGCACCGGACGCGACGGGCCGTCGAATCATTCATGCTCTGAATGATGTATCGGCACTACCATTGTGCGGGTGGACGAAGTCAAGCCGGTGTCGGTGGCGGGGACGATGGCCTTCAGGATCGGGACGCTCGGGGCGATCCTGACCGAGCGGTTCACGGCCGCGCTCGTCCCGCTCGATCTCAAGCCCAAGCACGTCGGGCTGATGACCCTGCTGGAGGCGCGCGGCGCGGCCTCGCAGCTCGACGTCGCCAAGGCCATGGGCGTCGCGCCGAGCCTGGTGGTGACGCTGGCCGACCACCTCGAACGGCTCGGCGCGATCTCCCGGGTGCGCGACCCCGGCGACCGGCGGCGTCAGCTCCTCGACCTCACCGCCGAGGGGCGCGCGCTGCTCGGCCGGTGCCTGGAGGTGACGCTGGAGCTCGACGCCGAGCTGACCGGCGGGCTCGGCCCGCGGGACCGGGCCGTGCTCGCCAGGGTCCTCAGCACGCTGGCCGCCCAGGCGGGGCTGCCGGTCTAGGCGTCGCGGGCGGTCTCCCGGGCGGTCTCCTCGGCGGTCTTTTCTGCCACGGCGGCGTGTCCCTGGCGGATGTCGGCCCAGGCCCGGTCCACGTGGCGGAGTTCGGTGGCGGGGCCGCCGACGGCCATGCGGAGCACGATCCGGCCGCCGATCGCGGTGTGCGTCAGGTAGAGGGAGCCGCCGGCGTTCAGGGTCTCCATCAGGCGCAGCGTGGCGGCGTCGGCGTCGGCGGGCGGCAGGCCGGGCCAGCGGGGGCGGAAGCAGACCAGGCCGAGCGGGTGCGGCTCGTGCAGTTCGAATGCGGGGTCGGCGGCGATCAGGGCAGCCAGGTGCTGGGCCAGGGAGACGCCCTTGCGGATGTGGGCGCGCAGGCCCTCGGCGCCGTACCAGCGGATCACCGACCACAGTTTCAGCGCTCGGAACCGGCGGCCCAGCGGGATCTGCCAGTCGCGGTAGTCGACCACCGAGCCGGCCGTGGTCGCGGCGTTGCGCAGGTACTCCGGCAGGATCGACAGCGCGCCGAGCAAGGGGGCGCGGTCGGCCGTCCACAGGACGGTGCAGTCGAAGTTGGTCAGCAGCCATTTGTGCGGGTTGGTGGAGTAGGTGTCGGCGTACTCCGCCACGCCGTCGTTGAGCCCGCGGAACTCGGGGCAGACGGCGGCGACCCCGGCGTAGGCGGCGTCCACGTGCAGCCAGACGTCGTGCTCGCGGCACACCTCGCCGATCTCCGGCACCGGGTCGACGGCGGCCGAGGAGGTGGTGCCGACGGTGGCGCAGACCATCGCGGGGACCGCGCCGGCGGCCTTGTCGGCCGCGATCAGCTCGCGCAGTCGTCCCGGGTCCATGGCCAGCGTACGGGGGTGCACGTCCACCACCCGCACGCCGTCGGAGCCGAGGCCGGCGACGCGGGCGGCCTTCTCCAGCGAGGAGTGCGTCTGCGACGAGACGTAGATCGTGTACCGCTCGGCGACGCCCGTGCGGGCGACCCGGCCGCCGCTCGCCCGGTGCAGGGCGGCCAGCAGCGCGACCAGGCAGGCGCTCGACGCCGAGTCCTGGATCACGCCGCCGCCGCGCGCGTCGGTCCTGAAGTGCGCGGGCAGGCCGAGCAGGCTCGCCAGCCAGTCCACCACCACGGTCTCCAGCTCGGTGCAGGCGGGGCTGGTGACCCACAACATGCCCTGCACGCCGAGGCCGCTGGAGAGCAGGTCGCCGAGGATGGCGGGGCCGCTGGCGTTGGAGGGGTAGTAGGCGAAGAAGGCGGGGTGCTGCCAGTGGGTGATGCCGGGCAGCAGGATGGTGTTCAGGTCGTCCAGGACGGCCTCGAACGGCTCGCCGTGCTCGGGCGGCTCGGCGGGCAACGCGCGGCGGACGTCCCCCGGCTCGGCCCGTGACATCACCGGACGGGACTCGATGCCCGCCATGTAGTCCGCGATCCAGTCGACGACCTGCCTGCCGTGGCGGCGGAACTCCTCGGGGGTCATATGGGCGTTCATGCCTACAGATCATCATCCGGGCGGCGTCCGGGGAAGACGGGAACGGGCCGGAGGCCGCGCGCCTCCGGCCCGTCGTTCCGGCGGGGGTCAGCGCCCGCTGAGTGTCTTGCGCCAGTGGAAGCCGCCGGGCAGGTTGACCGACAGCGTACGGCGGCCGTCGGCGGTACGCGTCACCCTGAACAGCCGGTTGCCCCAGCTGTGTCCAACGCCGCCGCGGGACAGGTTCAGCCGGACCGGGCCCAGCTTGATCGTCTTGCGGTAGCTCCAGCTCATCGGACTCCTCCGTTGAGGTCGGTGAGAGCCGGTCAACTACCCGGAAAGGCCGAAATTATCGGGGTTTTCGGCGCTGGAGGCGCTTCCCTCGGCCGACGCCCAGGTCAGAGCGTCGGCCAGGGCGTCCAGGGCGGCGGGGAAGGCGCGTTCGGAGGGGGCGGCGTACCCGATCAGCAGGCCGCCGGGGCCGGGTGTCTGGCGCAGCGGGCTCAGGCCGCGCAGCGCGATGCCGCGCCGTTCACAGGCCGCCAGCACGGCGGACTCGGCCGGCCCGGACGGCGGGAGCAGCAGCAGGGCGCGCAGCCCGGCGGCCACGCCGGGCAGGCGCGCCCCGGGCAGCGGGGCGTCCGGTCCCGGGCCGAGCCGCGACAGCAGCAGGTCGCGGCGGCGGCGGTAGCGCAGGCGCGCGGCGCGGACGTGCCGGTCGTAGTCGTGGTCGTCGATCAGCCGGGCCAGGACGAGCTGGCCCAGCACCCCGGTGTGGAGGTCGGCGTGCAGCTTGGCCTCGGCGACCGGGCCCACCAGGGCGGGCGGGAGCGCCATCCAGCCCAGGCGCAGCGCCGGGGAGAGCGACTCGGAGGTGGTGCCGCAGTAGACGACCTGGTCGGGGGCCGTGCCCTGGAGGGCGCCCACGGGACGGCGGTCGTAGCGGAACTCGCCGTCGTAGTCGTCCTCGATGACCGGGCCGCCCCACTCGCGCAGCAGGCGGCGGCGGGCCGGGGCCAGCGGGACGCCGGTCGGGTACTGGTGCGCCGGGGTCAGCACGGCGGCGGCCACCCCGGACGTGAGGTCGCCGGTATGGGCGCCCTGCCCGTCCACCGGGAGGGGGACGATCGTGCGGCCGGCGCGGCGCAGGACCTCGCGGTAGAAGTCGTGACCCGGGTCCTCCATGGCGATCGGGCCCGCGCCGAGCACGCCCGCCAGCAGGTTGAGCGACTGGACGAAGCCCGTGGTGACGACGATCCGGTCGGGGGTGGTGCGCACGCCGCGGGTCCTGCCGAGGTAGCCGGCCAGGGCGGTGCGCAGTTCGATCCGGCCGCGGGGGTCGCAGGGGCCGAAGACGTCGGCGGGGGCCGCGGCGAGCACGTGGCGGGTGGCCCGCAGCCAGGCGCGTGCGGGGAAGGCCGACACGTCCGGCTGGCCGGGACGAAGGTCGTGCACCGGCTGGGCCGGCCCGGCGACGGAAGGAGAGCGGATCGGCGCGGGGGCGGGTGGAAGGGCGTCGGCGACCTCGGTGCCCGAACCCGGGCGGGTGGTGAGGTAGCCCTCCTCGGCGAGCTGGTCGTAGGCGGCGCTCACCGTGCCGCGGGCCAGGCCCAGCCCGGCCGCGAGCGCCCTGGTCGAGGGCAGGCGGGTGCCGGGCGGCAGCCGCCCGTCGCGGACGGCGGCGCGCAGCGCGTCCTCGACGGCCCGCCGCCATCCGAGTGCGGGATCGAGCTCCAGATGCAGGTCAACTCCGGAACTGGCCCAATATTTCGCCACAAAACCGGATCTTACGGGTGGGCCGGTGGGCGGTTACCGTCGAGGGCGTACCTCGAAAGGAAGTTCTGCCCATGCTCGTGATCGCCCATCTCAGCGACATCCACCTCGGCGGCTCGGACCGGTCCGTCGAGCGCGCCGACGCCGTCATGCGCTGTCTGGACGCCCTCCCGTACGACCTCGACGCGGTGCTCGTCACCGGCGACATCGCCGACCACGGTCTGCCCGAGGAGTACGAGCAGGCGCGCAAGCTGCTGACCTCGCGCCACCCGGTCCTCGTGTGCCCCGGCAACCACGACGTCCGGGAGGAGTTCCGGCGGGTGCTGCTCGCCGAGCCGGCCGCCTCCGGGCCGGTCAACCGGGTCCACCGCACCGGCGGGGCCGTCTACGTGTTGTGCGACTCCTCCGTCCCCGGCCGGCCCGAGGGCCACCTGGACGACGAGACGCTGACCTGGCTCGACGGCGTGCTCGGCGCGGAACGCGGCCTGCCGGTGTTCGTGGCCTTCCACCACCCGCCCGTGACGCTGCACTCGCCGGTCGACACGATCATGCTCCGGACCCCGGAACGCCTCGCCGGCCTGCTGGCCGGGCACCCGCACGTGACGGCCGTGCTGGTCGGCCACGCCCACACCGCGGCGGCCACCACCTTCGCCGGCCGCCCGCTGCTCGCCGCCCCCGGCGTGGTGTCCACGCTGCGGCTGCCGTGGGAGGGCGCGACCACGCTGGCCGGCTGCGCCGACTACGAACTCCCGCCGGGGCTCGTCTTCCACGTGCTGGACGACGACGGCCGGATCACCACCCACCACCGCGTCGTACCGGTCTGAGGACGGACGGCGGCGGGCCGGGAGGCCACCGGCTTCCCGGCGCCGGGACGGTTCGCTCCATGGGGGGCTCCTCGAACGAGGGGACTGTTAGCGCTACCAGTCGAAGTGACCGCTAACAAAGGTGATCGGCGTCACGTTAGGGAGGGAATGCCCCTGGAGTCAAGGGGTGTCCGGCGTGACGTGACCGTGATGCGGAGGGCCCTTGACGGATGTGCTTGTTAACGTTCACAGTCGTGGCCAAGCCAGGAAAGGAGCGGTCGCGGGATCGGTCCGGGGTCGTCTCCCCTCGGTCGCGGCCGAGGAGGCGAGGTGGCGGCCCGCCTCCTGGCACCCCGCGGTCGCCGGTACGCGAGACGGGCACGGCCCGACGGGACCGCGCAGGCCCCCGAGGCAGGAAGGCGCCGGCAGCCGGCTTCGGTTGTTAGCGCTCACATGAGAAGGGAACCCCCCACGTGTTCAAGAGGATCTCGGCGCTGGTGCTCGCCGGGCTCACCGCGATGTCGGTGGCGAGCTGCGGCGGAGGCAGTGGCGGCAGCGGCGGCAGCGGCGACGGCTCGATCACCATGGGCTTCGCCCAGGTCGGCGCGGAGAGCGGCTGGCGCACCGCGAACACCAAGTCCGTGCAGGACTCGGCCAAGAACGCGGGCGTGACGCTCAAGTTCTCCGACGCCCAGCAGAAGCAGGAGAACCAGATCAAGGCCATCCGCTCCTACATCCAGCAGAAGGTGGACGTCATCGCCTTCTCGCCGGTGGTGGAGTCCGGCTGGGACACGGTGCTCAAGGAGGCCAAGGACGCGAAGATCCCGGTCATCCTGACCGACCGCGCCGTCGACTCCAAGGACACCTCCCTGTACAAGACCTTCCTCGGCTCCGATTTCGTCGAGGAGGGCAAGAAGGCCGGTCAGTGGCTGGTGCAGGAGTACAAGGACGCCAAGGACCCGGTGAACATCGTCGAGCTCCAGGGCACCACCGGCTCGGCCCCCGCCAACGACCGCAAGGCCGGGTTCGCCCAGGTAATCGGCGCCGACCCGAAGTTCAAGGTGATCGCCTCGCAGACCGGCGACTTCACCAGGGCCAAGGGCAAGGAGGTCATGGAGGCCTTCCTGAAGTCCAACCCGGACATCGACGTGCTCTACGCCCACAACGACGACATGGGCCTGGGCGCGATCGAGGCCATCGAGGGCGCGGGCAAGGTGCCCGGCAAGGACATCAAGATCATCACGGTCGACGCCGTCAAGGACGGCATGCAGGCCCTGGCCGACGGCAAGATCAACTACATCGTCGAGTGCTCGCCGCTGCTCGGCCCGCAGCTCATGGACCTGGCCAAGAAGGTCGTCAAGGGCGAGCAGGTGCCGGCCCGCGTGGTGACCGAGGAGACCACGTTCACGCAGGAGCAGGCCAAGCAGGTCCTGTCCAGCCGTCAGTACTGATCGCGCGGGCCGGGCCCGGTGGCCCGGCCCCTTCAGGCGGAAGGGGAGGCGCATGGCCGCACCCGTGCCGGTCCTGACGATGAACGGGATCGGCAAACAGTTTCCCGGGGTCAAGGCCCTGGACGGCGTGGACCTGCGGCTGCTGCCCGGCGAGGTGCACGCGCTCATGGGCGAGAACGGCGCCGGCAAGTCCACCCTGATCAAGGTGCTCACCGGCGTGCATCCCGCCGACTCGGGCACGATCGAGCTGGGCGGACGCCCCGTCGCCTTCGCCGGCCCGGCCGAGGCGCAGCGGGGCGGCATCAGCACGGTCTACCAGGAGGTCAACCTCTGCGCGAACCTGTCGGTGGCCGAGAACATCTTCATCGGCCGCGAGCCGCGCAGGTTCGGGCGCATCGACTGGAAACGCGTGCGGGCCAGGGCCGGCGAGCTGCTGAGCGGGCTGGACCTGAGCATCGACGTCTCGGCGCCGCTGTCGGCGTACTCGCCGGCGGTGCAGCAGATGGTGGCCATCGCGCGGGCGGTCGACATCGAGGCCCGGGTGCTGATCCTGGACGAGCCCACCTCCAGCCTGGACGCCGACGAGGTGCGGCAGCTCTTCCGGGTGATGCGGCGGCTCAAGGAGGAGGGCATCGCCATCCTCTTCGTCTCCCACTTTCTCGACCAGATCTACGAAATTTCGGACCGTATGACGATCCTGCGCAACGGACGGCTCGTCGGCGAGTACCTCACCCGCGAGCTGCCCCAGCTCGACCTGGTCGCCAAGATGATCGGCCAGGAGCTGGCCGCGCTCGACCGCCTGCACGGCGAGGCCAGGGTCTTCGACCGCCCGCTGGTCGAGGCGCGCGGGCTGGGCCGGGCCGGGGCCGTCGAGCCGTTCTCGGTCACCATCCACGAGGGCGAGGTCGTGGGGCTGGCCGGGCTGCTCGGCTCGGGGCGTACCGAGGTCGCGCGGCTGCTGTTCGGCGCCGACCACGCGAGCGGCGGCGAGCTGTCGGTCGGCGGCGCGCCCGCCGCGCTGCGCACCCCGCGCGCGGCGATGAACCACAAGATCGCCTTCTGCTCGGAGAACCGCAAGGAGGACGGCCTGATCCCCGACCTCACCGTGCGCGAGAACATCATCCTGGCGCTCCAGGCCACCCGGGGCTGGACCAGGCCGGTGCCGCGCGAACAGCAGGACGAGCTGGTCGCCCGGTACGTCAAGGCCCTGCGGATCAGCCCGCCCAACCCCGAGCACCTGGTGCGGAACCTGAGCGGCGGCAACCAGCAGAAGGTGCTGCTGGCGCGCTGGCTCATCCTGGAGCCCCGGCTGCTCATCCTCGACGAGCCCACGCGCGGCATCGACGTCGGCGCCAAGACCGAGATCCAGCGCCTGGTCGCCGAGCTGTCCGACGGCGGCATGGCGGTGTTGTTCATCTCCGCCGAGCTGGAGGAGGTGCTGCGGCTCAGCCACAAGGTCGAGGTGCTGCGCGACCGGCGGCTGGTGGCCGAGCTGCCCAACGACGAAGCCCTCACCACGGACGTGCTGATGGAGACGATCGCGAGCGGAGGGCGGCCCTGATGCGGCGGCTGTTGTGGCCCGTGGCGGTGCTCGCGCTGCTGCTGGCCCTGAACGTGTTCTTCACCCCCAGCTTCCTGTCCGTCCAGGTCAGGGACGGGCACCTGTACGGGAGCCTGATCGACATCCTGCGCTTCGGCGCGCCGCTGATCCTGGTCTCGCTGGGCATGACGCTGGTCATCGCGACCGGCGGCATCGACCTGTCGGTGGGCTCGGTGGTGGCGATCTCGGGCGCGCTGGCCTGCCTGCGGATCAGCGAGGACGCCGGCGTGCTCGCCGCCGTGGCGCTCGCGCTCGGGCTGTGCCTGCTGCTCGGCGCGTGGAACGGGTTCCTGGTCGCGCAGGCCGGCATCCAGCCGATCATCGCCACGCTGATCCTCATGGTGGCCGGGCGCGGCCTGGCCCAGCTCATCACCGACGGGCAGATCATCACGGTCAACAGCCCGTCGTACAAGCTGATCGGCGGCGGGTATCTGCTGGGGGTGCCGTTCGGGGTGCTGCTGGTGCCGGTGGTGCTGGCGGTCACCGTGTTCCTGACCCGGCGGCTGGCGCTGGGCCTGCTGATCGAGTCGGTCGGCGGGAACGCCGAGGCCAGCCGGCTGGCGGGCATCAGGTCGCGCGGGATCGTCGTCATGGTCTACGCCTTCGCCGCCCTGTGCGCGGGCATCGCCGGGATCCTGATCAGCTCGAACGTCTCCAGCGCCGACGGCAACAACGCCGGCCTGTGGATCGAGCTGGACGCGATCCTGGCCGTGGTGATCGGCGGCACCTCGTTGTCGGGCGGCCGGTTCTCGCTGGGCGGGACCGTGGCCGGCGCGCTCGTCATCCAGACGCTCACCACGACGATCTACTCCATCGGCGTGCCGCCCGAGACGACCCTGCTGTTCAAGGCGCTGGTCGTGACGGCGGTCTGTCTCGTGCAGTCGCCGTCGTTCCGCGCGAAGGCGCTGCGCCGGCGCGGCGGCAGCGCGCCGCCCAGCCCGGCCCCCGAGGAGAAAGTGCGGGTGACCCTGTGACGACCATGACCGTGGGCCGGGTCGCGTTGCCGGCCCGCCACCTGCCCGTGCTGGTGACGGCGTGCCTGTTCGTGGCGATGTTCGTCGTCGGCGGCCTCCGGTACGAGGGGTTCGCCAGCGGGCAGGTGGTGCTCAACGTCTTCATCGACAACGCGTTCCTGCTGGTGGTGGCGGTGGGGATGACGTTCGTGATCCTGGCCGGGGGCATCGACCTGTCGGTGGGGTCGGTGGTGGCGCTGTCCACGATGATCTCGGCGTCGCTGATGTCGGGGCCGGGGTGGCCGCCGTACGTGGTGGTGCCGGTGGTGCTGGCCGTCGGGTCCGGGCTCGGGCTGGTGATGGGGTACATCGTGCACGCCTTCGACATCCAGCCGTTCATCGTGACGCTGGCCGGGATGTTCCTGGCCCGGGGGCTGTGCTACACGATCGGCACGGACTCGATCCCGATCGAGGACCCGACGTTCACGGCGTTCGCGCAGACCAGGATCGACCTATTCGCCGGTCTGTGGATCTCGCCGAGCGTGCTCATCGCGGTGGGGGTCGTGCTGGTGGCGGCGTACGTGCTGCACTACACCCGGCTCGGCCGGGCCGTGTACGCGACGGGCGGCAGCGAGCAGTCGGCGCTGCTCATGGGCCTGCCGGTGGGCCGGACGAAGATCACGGTCTACGCGGTGAGCGGCTTCTGCTCGGCGCTCGGCGGCGTGCTGCTGTCGTTCTACATGCTCTCGGGCTACGGCCTGCACGCCGTGGGCATGGAGCTGGACGCCATCGCCGCCGTGGTGATCGGCGGCACGCTGCTCACGGGCGGCAGCGGCTTCCTGCTCGGCACGGTGCTCGGCGTGCTGGTGCTCGGCCTGATCCAGACGATCATCAGCTTCGAGGGCACGCTCAGCTCCTGGTGGACCAAGATCTTCATCGGCCTGCTGCTGTTCGTCTTCATCGTGCTGCAGCGGGTCTTCAGCGCGCGCCCAAGGCGCTGACCTGCGAGGAGACTGCTGCGAAAGTTACCTAAAGGTTTCCGTCAGGTTATCCTCAACCGTTGACATCGTCTTTGTTAGCGATAACAATCGGCGGGAACGAAGCGAGAACTTTGTTCTGATTCGGCACGTTCTGTGACTGAGTCCTCTGCAAGATCGGCAGTTAACGCTCACATTCCGCTGCCGCAACCCCCATTGCAAGGAGTGCCACATGAGGTTGGGACGTATCGGGGGCGTGGTGTCCGCCATCGCGCTCGCCGCGACCATGACGGCCTGCGGCTCCAGCCAGAAGACGGTCGACGCCGACGCCTCCACGTCGGCCGCCGCCGGCGGCGCGGGCGCCCTGATCGGCGTCACGATGCCCACCAAGTCGTCCGAGCGGTGGATCCACGACGGCGACAACGTCAAGCAGCAGCTCGAACAGCTGGGCTACAAGGTCGACCTCCAGTACGCGGAGAACGACATCCCGACGCAGGCCAACCAGATCGAGAACCAGATCACCAAGGGCGCCAAGCTCCTGATCATCGCCTCGATCGACGGCACCGCGATCACCTCGCAGCTCCAGCAGGCCGCCGACGCCAAGATCCCGGTCATCTCCTACGACCGCCTGATCCGCAACAGCCCCAACGTCGACTACTACGCCACCTTCGACAACTTCAAGGTCGGCGTGCAGCAGGCGACCTCGCTGCTCAAGGGCCTCGGCGTGGACGACGGCAAGAAGGGCCCGTTCAACGTCGAGCTGTTCGGCGGCTCGCCCGACGACAACAACGCCACGTTCTTCTGGAACGGCGCCATGTCGGTGCTCCAGCCGAAGATCGACGACGGCACCCTGCTGGTCAAGAGCGGCCAGAAGGACTTCAAGACCGCCGCCATCCTGCGCTGGGACCCGGCCACGGCCCAGAAGCGCATGGAGGACATCCTCACCAAGACCTACACCGGCGGCACCAAGGTGGACGGCGTGCTGTCCCCGTACGACGGCCTGTCCATCGGCATCCTGTCGGCGCTCAAGAGCTCCGGCTACGGCACCAGCGGCCAGCCCTACCCCGTCGTGACCGGCCAGGACGCCGAGCTCGCCTCGGTCAAGTCGATCATCGCCGGCGAGCAGTACTCCACCATCTTCAAGGACACCCGCAAGCTCGCCGAGCAGACGGTGAAGATGGCCGACGCGGTCCTCAAGGGCGGCAAGCCCGAGGTGAACAACACCAAGGACTACGACAACGGCAACAAGGTCGTCCCCTCCTACCTGCTCGACCCGGTGATCGTGGACAAGAGCAACTACAAGGAGATCATCGTCGGCGGCAACTACTACACCGAGGACCAGCTCAAGTAAGGGCCCGCCCCGGGGGACCGCGGTCCCCCGGGGGCACTTCCCACACCTGAGCGAGGGGCATATGACCGAGCACATCTTGCGGATGAGCGGGATCACCAAGACGTTCCCCGGTGTCAAGGCGCTGCAGGACGTCAACCTGGCCGTCCGGCGCGGCGAGATCCACGCCATCTGCGGCGAGAACGGCGCCGGCAAGTCGACGCTGATGAAGGTGCTGTCCGGGGTCTACCCGCACGGCGACTACGAGGGCGAGATCACCTTCGAGGGCGCGCGCTGCGAGTTCGCCGGCATCCGCGACAGCGAGCACGCCGGGATCGTCATCATCCACCAGGAGCTGGCGCTCAGCCCGCAGCTGTCGATCGCGGAGAACATCTTCCTCGGCAACGAGCGCGCCCGGCGCGGCTTCATCGACTGGAACCGCACCAACTACGAGGCCGCCGAGCTGATGCGCCGCGTCGGCCTCCAGGAGAACCCCACCACCACGGTCTCCGACCTCGGCGTCGGCAAGCAGCAGCTCGTCGAGATCGCCAAGGCGCTGTCGAAGGAGGTGAAGCTGCTCATCCTCGACGAGCCGACCGCCGCGCTCAACGACGACGACTCGGCCCACCTGCTCGACCTGCTGCGCGGCCTGCGGGACGAGGGCATCACCTGCGTGATCATCTCGCACAAGCTCAACGAGGTGACCGCGATCGCCGACTCCGTCACGATCATCCGCGACGGCCGCACGATCGAGACCCTGGACATGGCCACCGACCACGTCACCGAGGACCGGATCATCTCCGGCATGGTCGGCCGCGCGCTGGACAACCGCTTCCCGCCGCACGAGTCGACGATCGGCGAGGAGGTCCTGCGGATCGAGGACTGGACGGTGCACAGCCCGAGCCAGCCCGGCCGCAAGGTCGTGGACGGCGCCTCACTCACCCTGCGCAGGGGCGAGATCGTCGGCCTGGCCGGCCTGATGGGCGCCGGGCGCACCGAGCTGGCGATGAGCCTGTTCGGCCGCACGTACGGCGTGCACATCTCCGGCAGGGTCTTCAAGGACGGCGAGCCGATCGAGATCCGCAACGTGCAGGACGCGATCCGCCACGGCCTGGCCTACGCTACCGAGGACCGCAAGCGGTACGGCCTCAACCTCATCGAGGACATCAAGCGCAACATCAGCGCCGCTGGGCTCAAGGGCCTGGCCCGGCGCGGCTGGGTGAACGAGAACGAGGAGTACAAGGTCGCCGAGGAGTTCCACCGGAGCATGAACATCAAGGCGCCCAGCGTCAACAGCGTCGTCGGCAAGCTGAGCGGCGGCAACCAGCAGAAGGTCGTGCTCTCCAAGTGGATCCTGACGCAGCCTGACGTGCTCATCCTCGACGAGCCCACCCGCGGCATCGACGTCGGCGCCAAGTACGAGATCTACACGATCATCAACCGCCTCGCCGACCAGGGCAAGGCCGTGCTGGTGATCTCCAGTGAGTTGCCTGAGCTGCTCGGCCTGTGCGACCGCATCTACACGCTCTCCGAAGGTCGCGTCACCGGCGAGGTCCCCCGCCGGGAGGCCACCCAGGAAAGCCTCATGCATCTCATGACCAAGGGACAGGAGTAGCTCCGATGAGCAGCATCACGCCCGCCGACGTGCAGGTCGGCGCGGGAGGCGACGGGGGAGCGCCGCGGCGGCCCGGCCGGGTGTCGCTGGGCGGCCTGTCGCTGAACCTGCGTTCGAGCGGCATCTACATCGCCTTCGCGCTGATCATCGTGCTGTTCTCGATGCTCACCGACGGCGCGTTGCTCCAGCCGCAGAACATCTCCAACATCATCGTCCAGAACTCCTACGTCCTGATCCTGGCGATCGGGATGATCCTGGTCATCATCGCCGGGCACATCGACCTGTCGGTCGGCTCGGTGGTGGCGGTCACCGGGGCGCTGGCCGCCGTGCTCATGGTGAACATGGGCCTGCCGTGGCCGCTGGCCCTGCTGATCACGGTCGCCGCCGGCGCGCTGATCGGGGCCTGGCAGGGGTACTGGATCGCCTACTTCGGCATCCCGGCCTTCATCGTCACGCTGGCCGGCATGCTGCTGTTCCGCGCGCTCACCATGACCGTGCTCGGCAACCAGGGCATCGGCCCGTTCCCCGACCAGGTCCGTACGCTGGCCAACGGCTTCACCGACGGCTACCTCGGCAACGTGGGCCTCGGCCCGCTGGGCGGCGCCGACCTGTTCAGCCTGCTCATCGGCCTGGTCGCGATCGGCGGCATGGTCGCCGCGCAGTGGCGCACCCGCAACGCCCGCAGGGGCTACGGCCAGTCGGTCGAGCCGATGGCCGTGTTCGCGCTGAAGATGGCGGCCGGCGCCGCGCTGATCCTGTTCCTGGTCGTGCAGCTCGCCCGCTTCAAGAACCTGCCGTGGGTGCTGGTGCTGCTGGCCGCGCTGGTGCTGGCGTACTCGCTGATGGCCAACCGCACGGTCTTCGGCCGGCAGATCTACGCCATCGGCGGCAACCTCCAGGCGGCGGTCATGTCCGGCGTCAAGGTCAAGTCGGTGGTCTTCTGGATCTTCGTCAACATGGGCGTGCTGGCCTCCGTCGCCGGCATCATCTTCGCCGGCCGGCTCAACCAGGCCGGCCCGACCGCGGGCAACAGCTTCGAGCTGGACGCCATCGCGGCCGCCTTCATCGGCGGCGCGGCCGTCCAGGGCGGCGTGGGCAAGGTCGTCGGCGCGATCACCGGCGGTCTGATCATGGCTGTCATCAACAACGGCATGTCGCTCATCGGCTCGCCCAGTGAGCGCGTGATGCTCGTCAAGGGCGCCGTGCTGCTGGCCGCCGTCGCGTTCGACGTGTGGACCAAGCGGCGCGCCGGCGCCTCCCGCTGACCACCGCAGGCCCGGCAAGCCCCGCGAAAGGAGAACCCGTGGTACCGAGCCCCAGGCCGCGTCCGCCGGTCATGGCCGACGTGGCCAAGGAGGCCGGCGTGTCGCACCAGACGGTCTCACGGGTGCTCAACGACCACCCGAACGTCCGGGCCGACACCCGCGCCCGGGTGGAGGAGGCGATCCTCCGGCTGGGCTACCGCCGCAACCTGGTCGCCCGCGCGCTGGTCACCAAACGCTCGCGCACCCTCGGGGTGGTGAGCTTCGACACCACCCTGTACGGCCCGGCCAGCATGGTCTACGGCATCGAGCAGGCGGCCAGGACCGCGGGGTACTTCGTCAGCATCGTGAGCCTGAAGTCGATCGACGCGGCCAGCGTCCGCGACGCGCTCGACTACCTGGCCGAGCAGAGCGTGGACGGGGTGGTGGTGGTCGCGCCGCAGCGCTCGGCCGCCTCCGCCCTGGAGAGCCTGCCGGCCGGGGTGCCCGCGGTCGTGGTCGAGGGCGCGCACGGCGCCGACGTCTCCGCGGTCTGCATCGACCAGGTCGAGGGCGCCAGGCTCGCCACCCAGCACCTGCTCGACCTGGGCCACGAGACGGTATGGCACGTCACGGGGCCGTCCGACTGGCTGGAGACCGAGGGGCGCGTCGAGGGCTGGCGCGCCACGCTGGAGGCGGCCGGCCGCCCGGTGCCCGAGCCGCTGCCCGGCGACTGGAGCCCGCGCGCCGGGTACGCGGCCGGCCGGCGCCTGGCCGGGATGGACGGGGTCACCGCGGTGTTCGCCGCCAACGACCAGATGGCGCTGGGCGTGCTGCGCGCGCTCAGCGAGGCCGGGGTGCCGGTCCCCGGGCGGATCAGCGTGGTGGGCTTCGACGACATCCCCGAGTCCGAGTTCTTCTCCCCACCGCTCACCACGGTCCGGCAGGACTTCGACGTGGTGGGCCGCCACTGCATCGAGGTGCTGCTGCGGCAGATCGACGCCGGGCCGGCGGCGTACGAGCGCATGGTGGTGCGTCCCAGCTTCGTCGTCAGGTCCAGCACCGCGCCGGCCCGATAGCCGGCAGGCGAACAGACAACTCTCTGGAGTGCAATGTGAACGCTAACAAGTTCGTGGTCGGAGTGGACTTCGGCACGCTGTCGGGGCGCGCGGTCGTCGTCCGCGTGTCCGACGGCGCGGAGCTGGGCAGCGCCGTCCACGAGTACGCCGAGCGCGTCATCGAGCACACGCTCCCCGGCACCGGCGTGCGGCTCGGCCCCGACTGGGCGCTGCAGTCGCCGCGCGACTGGCTGGACGTGCTGCGCGTGGCCGTGCCCGGGGCCCTGGCCGCCGCCGGGGTCGCCGCCGAGGACGTGATCGGCATCGGCACCGACTTCACCGCCTGCACCGTCCTGCCGACCACGGCCGACGGCACACCCCTGTGCTTCGAGACGCCCGAGCAGCCGCACGCCTGGCCGAAGCTGTGGAAGCACCACGCCGCCCAGCCGCACGCCGACCGCATCAACGAGCTGGCCGCGCGGCGCGGCGAGAGCTGGCTGCCGCGCTACGGCGGCAAGATCTCCTCGGAGTGGGAGTTCGCCAAGGCCCTGCAGGTCCTGGAGGAGGCCCCCGAGGTGTACGCCAGGGCCGAGCGCTGGATCGAGGCGGCCGACTGGATCGTCTGGCAGCTGTCCGGCGTCGAGAGCCGCAACATCTGCACCGCCGGCTACAAGGGCGTCTTCCAGGACGGGAGCTACCCCTCCGAGGACTTCCTCACCGCGCTGAACCCTGCCTTCGCCGGCTTCGCCGGCAAACTGGCCACCGGCGTGGTCGGCGACGACGTCGGCGGCGTCACCCTGGCCCCCCTCGGCGGCCTGGCCGGCGTCCTGACGGCGCGGGCGGCCGGATGGACCGGCCTGCCCGAGGGCATCGCCGTGGCCGTCGGCAACGTGGACGCCCACGTCACCGCCGCCGCCGCGGACGCCGTGCGCCCCGGCCAGATGGTGGCCATCATGGGCACCTCCACCTGCCACATCATGCCCAGCGACCGGCTGGCCGAGGTGCCCGGGATGTGCGGTGTCGTCCGGGACGGCATCGTGCCCGGCCTGTGGGGCTACGAGGCCGGCCAGTCCGCCGTCGGCGACATCTTCGCCTGGTACGTCGACACCTTCGGCACCGAGGGCCACGAGCGCCTGACCGAGCTGGCCGAGCGCCAGGCCGTCGGCGCGCACGGGCTGGTCGCGCTCGACTGGTTCGGCGGCAACCGCTCGGTGCTCGTGGACCACGACCTGTCCGGCGTGATCGTCGGCCAGACCCTGGCCACCAGGCCCGAGGACGTCTACCGCGCGCTCATCGAGTCCACCGCGTACGGCGCCCGCATGATCGTCGAGACGTTCGAGAAGTCCGGCGTGCCCGTCGAGGAGTTCGTGGTCGCCGGCGGGCTGCTGAAGAACCGCTTCCTCATGCAGGTCTACGCCGACGTGCTGCGCCGCCCGCTGTCGGTCATCGGCTCCGACCAGGGCCCGGCGCTCGGCTCGGCCGTGCACGCCGCCGTCGCCGCCGGGGCCTACCCGGGCATCGAGGAGGCCGCCGCGGCGATGGGCAAGCGCACGCCGGCGGCGTACGTGCCGGACGAGGCCCGCGCCGACGCCTACGACCGCCTGTACGCCCAGTACCGCGACCTGCACGACCACTTCGGGGACGGGCGCATGCTGCACACCCTCCGCGCGATCAGGAACGAGGCCGCCAAGTGAACCACGAGGCAATGAGAGCGACCGTCGCCGGGCTGCACGCCGAGCTGGTGCACTACGGCCTGGTCGTCTGGACCGCGGGCAACGTCTCGGGCCGCGTCCCGGGCGAGGAGCTGTTCGTCATCAAGCCGTCCGGGGTCTCCTACGACGAGCTGACCCCGGAGAACATGGTCGTCTGCGACCTCGACGGCAACCTCGTCGAGGGGGCCCACGCGCCCTCCAGCGACACCGCCGCGCACGCCTACGTCTACCGCGAGATGCCCGAGGTGGGCGGCGTCGTGCACACCCACTCGACCTACGCCTCGGCGTGGGCGGCCCGCGGCGAGGCCATCCCGTGCGTGCTGACGGCCATGGCCGACGAGTTCGGCGGCGAGATCCCGGTCGGCCCGTTCGCGCTGATCGGGGACGACTCCATCGGCCAGGGCGTCGTGCGGACGCTCAAGGGCCACCGCTCGCCGGCCGTGCTCATGCAGAACCACGGCGTCTTCACCATCGGCAAGGACCCCAAGGCCGCCGTCAAGGCCGCCGTGATGTGCGAGGACGTGGCCCGCACCGTCCACGTGTCCAGGCAGCTCGGCACGCCGCTGCCCATCGGCCCGGCCCACATCGACCGCCTGTACGACCGCTATCAGAACGTCTACGGACAGAGGAGCCCGCGTTGAACATCTGGTTTCTGACCGGCAGCCAGGGACTGTACGGCGAGGACACGCTGAGCCAGGTGGCCGAGCAGTCGCGGCGCATTGCCGAGCAGCTTCCCGTGCCCGTGCAGTGGCGGCCCGTGCTGACCGACGCCACCGCGATCAGGCGCGTCATGCTGGAGGCCAACGCGGACGACGAGTGCGCCGGCGTCATCGCCTGGATGCACACCTTCTCCCCGGCCAAGATGTGGATCGCCGGCCTCGACGCGCTGCGCAAGCCGCTGCTGCACCTGCACACGCAGGCCGACGTCGAGCTGCCGTGGAGCTCCATCGACATGGACTTCATGAACCTCAACCAAGCCGCGCACGGCGACCGCGAGTTCGGGTTCGTGCAGACCCGGCTCGGCGTGCCGCGCAAGACCGTCGCCGGGCACGTCAGCGACCCGGCCGTCGGCGCGCGCGTCGAGGCGTGGGCGCGGGCGGCCAGGGGCGTGGCCGAGGTGCGGGCGCTGCGGCTGGCCCGCTTCGGCGACAACATGCGCGACGTGGCCGTGACCGAGGGCGACAAGGTCGAGGCGCAGCTGCGCTTCGGCGTCTCGGTCAACACCTACGGCGTCAACGAGCTGGTCGAGGCCGTGGACGCGGCCTCCGACGCCGACGTGTCGGCGCTGGTCAAGGAGTACGCCGAGCTGTACCGGGTGGCCCCCGAGCTGCTCGGCGAGCGCCACGAGTCGCTGCGGTACGCCGCCAGGATCGAGCTCGGCCTGCGCGGCTTCCTGGAGCGCGGCGGCTTCCGCGCCTTCACCACGAACTTCGAGGACCTCGGCGGCCTGCGCCAGCTCCCCGGCCTGGCCGTGCAGCGCCTGATGGCCGACGGCTACGGCTTCGGCGGCGAGGGCGACTGGAAGACCTCGGTCCTGCTGCGCACCCTCAAGGCCATGAAGCCGGGCGGCACGTCGTTCATGGAGGACTACACCTACGACCTGACGCCCGGCAACGAGCTCATCCTCGGCGCGCACATGCTGGAGGTCTGCCCGTCCATCGCCGCCGGGACGCCGTCCTGCGAGATCCACCCGCTGAGCATCGGCGGGCGGGAGGACCCGGTGCGGCTGGTGTTCGACGCCGCGCCCGGCCCCGGCATCGTCGTCGGCCTGGCCGACATGGGCGACAGGTTCCGCCTGGTGGCCAACGAGATCGACATCGTCGCGCCGCCGCAGCCGCTGCCGAAGCTGCCCGTGGCCCGCGCCGTCTGGTCGCCGCGGCCGAACCTGCGCACCTCGACCGAGTCCTGGCTGACCGCCGGGGCGCCGCACCACACCGTGCTGTCCACGGCCGTCGGGCGCGAGGAGCTGACCGACCTGGCCGACATGCTCGGCGTGGAGCTGCTGGTGATCGACAAGGACACCACGACGGCGCAGTTCACCAAGGAGCTGCGCTGGAACCAGGCGTACTACCGGCTGGCCCAGGGCTTCTAGTCGCTTCTAGTCCTCCGGCGGCTTCTTCGGGGCGTTCCTGCGCTGCTCCTCGGCGCGTTCGCGGCAGCGGCGCAGGAACTCGGCGTCGGCGTCGGGGTCGGTGGCGGCGAACCGCCCCGGGCGGTCGTACTCGGGGAACGCGCTCGGGCGCGAGGCCGCCTGCGGGGCGCGTTCCGGACGGCCCGCCACGAGCCAGACGATCGAGCCGACCAGCGGGAACAGCAGGACCACCAGCACCCATACGATCTTGGGCAGGTTCCTGCAGACCGCGTCCGGCGTGGTGATCACGTCGAAGAGGCAGTAGAGCCACAACACGAGGGTGGCCAGGCCCATGGCCTCGGACAGATACAGCACGGGGCCGAACGTAGTGACGGGCGGGGGAGTCGGCAAGGGAAACCGGATGAATAGGGTGAAGCCGTGATGTTGACCAACTGGGCGGGCAACACCGCCTTCCGGGCGCGGGCCGTCCACCATCCCGCCTCGCTCGACGAGCTGTGCGGCCTGGTGGCCGGAAGCGACCGGGTGCGGGCCCTGGGCAGCGGTCATTCCTTCAACGACGTCGCCGACACCACCGGCGACCTCGTCGTCCTCGACCGCATGCCCGCGACGATCGAGATCGACAGCGCGGCGCGCACGGTCCGGGTCGCGGCCGGCACGACGTACGCGCGGCTGGCCGAGGCGGTGCACGCGGCCGGGTTCGCGCTGGAGAACATGGCCTCGCTGCCGCACATCTCGGTCGCCGGCTCGGTCGCGACCGGCACGCACGGCTCCGGCGACGCCAACCGCTGCCTGGCCGCCGCCGTGTCCGGGCTGGAGCTGGTCACCGCCGACGGCTCGCTGCTGTCGTTGTCCCGCGGGGACGACGACTTCGCCGGCGCGGTCGTCTCGCTGGGCGCCCTCGGCGTCGTCCACACGCTGACGCTCGACCTCGTACCGGCCTTCGAGCTGCGCCAGTACGTCCGCGAGGGCCTGACGCCCGACGCGCTCGACGGGTTCGACGACATCATGGCCGGCGGCTACAGCGTCAGCCTGTTCACCGACTGGCGCGACACCCGGATCTGGCTCAAGCGCCGCGAGGAGTTCACCGCCGGGTCCTGGCACGGCACCCGCCCCGCCCCGGCCCCCCGCCACCCGCTGCCCGGGATGCCCGCCGCCGCCTGCACCACGCAGCTCGGCGTGCCGGGCCCCTGGCACGAGCGGCTGCCGCACTTCCGCCCCGACGCCCCGCCGAGCGGCGCCGGCGACGAGCTCCAGTCGGAGTTCCTGCTGCCCCGCGCGCACGCGGTCGCCGCGCTGCGCGAGCTGTACGCCGTCGGCGACCGCGTCCGCCCGGCCCTGCAGATCTCCGAGGTGCGCACGATCGCCGCCGACGACCTGTGGCTCAGCCCCTTCCGCGACCGCGACAGCGTCGGCGTGCACTTCACCTGGATCAGGGACGTCGCCACCGTGCTCCCGGCGATCGACCTGGTCGAGCGGACGCTGGCCCCCTTCGGCCCGCGGCCCCACTGGGGCAAGCTGTTCACCCGCCGCCCCGGCTGCCCCGCCCGCTTCCGCGAGCTGGCCGGGCGGCTGGACCCGGCGGGCACGTTCGCCAACGACTTCGTCCGGCTACTGCCGGAGGAGTAGCGGCCCGCGCCGGGCGTGCGCCCGCCGTCGTAGCGGGCCACCGGTCCGGCGGACGATGTGCCGGCCGGGCCGTCGCGGCATCGTGGAGCGCATGACCGATCACCCGTTCAGATTCGGCGCCGTCGCCGGTTACGCCCCCACCGCGCAGGCCTGGACCGGGCTGGCCCGCAGGGTCGAGAGCCTGGGCTTTTCCACCCTGCTCGTCCCCGACACGCTCGGGACGCTGTCGCCGTTCGCCGCCGCGGCCGCGGCCGCCGCCGTCACTACGACGCTGCGCGTCGGCACGTACGTGATCAGCGCCCCGTACCGCACGCCCGAGACCGTGGCCTGGGAGACCGCCACCCTGCACACCCTCACCGGCGGACGCTTCGAGCTGGGGCTGGGCGCCGGCCGTCCGGGCGCCGAGCAGGACGCGGCGGCGCTCGGCGTGCCGTTCGGCACCCCGGCCGAGCGCGTGGCACGCCTGGCCGCGACGATCGACGCGGTCAAGGACGTGCCGATCCTGGTCGCCGCGACCGGCGCCCGCGTGCTGGGGCTGGCCGCGCGCAAGGCCGACACGGTGGCGCTCGGCGTGCCGCCGCAGCACACCGAGGACCAGGTCGCCGCCAAGCTGGACGAGCTGTACGAGCTGGCCGGCGACCGCTTCCACGACCTGGAGCTCGGCATGAACCTGGTGGCCGCCGGCGGCGAGCCGCCCGCCTGGCTGACCGGCCGCTTCGGCCCGCTCGGCCCCGAGGCCACCGGCCTGCTCACCGGCACGCCCGACGAGATGGCCGACGTCCTGCGGCGGCGCAGGGACCGGCTCGGGATCTCGTACGTGACGGTGAACGCCCAGTTCGTCGACGCCTTCGCGCCCGTCGTGGAACGTCTGGCCGGTACCTGACGGAAGCTGACAGGTAAGCCCGGCAAGATGCTTCCCATGACCGCACAGGGAACCTTCGACACCGCCGGCTGGGACGCCAAGCCGCCCTTCGACGACCGCGACGGCGTCGCGCTCGGCCTCGTCAGCATGACCAAGACCTTCCACGGCGACCTGACCGGGACGAGCGTCGTCCATCTGATGGTGGCCTCGACCCCGGTGGAGGACTCGCGCGCGTACGTGGCGCTGGAACGCATCGAGGGCACCCTGGAGGGCCGGAAGGGCGGCTTCGTCGTGGCGCACCAGGCGCTGAGCGACCGCGGAGGCCAGTCGCTCAGCATCACGATCGTGCCCGACTCGGGCGTCGGCGAGCTGACCGGCATCACGGGACGGATGACCATCACCATCGCCCCGGACGGCACGCACTCCTACACCCTGGACTACGAGCTGCGGGAGAGGAGGTGACCCGGGCGAACGCCCGGGTGGATGAGGGGTGGAGCTATGGGGATTCGAACCCCAGACCTCCTCCATGCCATGGAGGCGCGCTACCAACTGCGCCATAGCCCCTTGCTGCGGTCACAAGTGTATCGGACTCCGGGACCCGCCACACACATGCGCGTACCAGGCATACGCTGAGTCAAATCTTGCTACTCTCCGTGCCATGTCCAGCGTGCAGGCCGTCCCGTTGACCCCGCGGTGCGCGAAGATCCTCGCCGCTCGTGAGCATGCCGTCGTCGAGGTCAGCGCGTTCAACGGGTTCTTCACCCTGCGGGCCATCCGCAGCCTGCTGGAGTGGGCGACCCGCACGTTCACCGGCGTGCACGTGCTCGTGCCGGGCGTCGAGCTGGCCGGCACGCTGGTCGCGCGGGGGCTCCCGTCCGGGGCGGCGCTGATCAAGGCGCGGTCGGCGGCCAACAACACGCGCAACCGGGTGATCCGGGTGCTCGAAGGCATGGGCGCGGCCAACGCCACCGTCTTCGACTGGAACGAGCTGGCCGGCAACCGCGCCTACCGGCGCTCCCGGCGGGAGCTGGAGCGGCTGGCCGCCAAGGACGCCGCGTTCCGCGCCCGGTGCGTGGCGGCGGTGCTGCCGAGCGTCGGCGGCCAGGAGCTCAGCCCCGAGCAGGCCGCGAACGCGCTGCCGTTCCTGCTGGCCGGGCTGCCGCTGGTGCTGAACAGCCCGGCGATCCTGCGCACGGGCTCGTCGGTGTTCTGCCACCCCGAGCCCATGCCGCTGGTGGGGGAGCTCTACGCGGGCACACTGCCCGTCTCGCGCTCGCCCCACCAGGGCTTCGTCGCCTCCCGGCCGGCCCCCGACCCCGCCTGACCCGCCGCCTGATCCCGCCGGGCGGTCAGCCGACCGAGCGGGCCTTGTCGATCAGGGTGACCAGCTCGGCGACCATCGGGTCCTCCGAGCTCCCCGACAGGCGCTCGGCGTGCTCGCGCAGCGCCGGCAGGTCCAGGCCGAACGCCTTCCTGTCGCGCAGGTAGACCGCGAAGGCGGCGACCACCACGTCCACCTGCAGCCGGATCGGCGTGCCGGTCCAGATCGAGGGCTGCAGCTCGTCGGCCCGCAGCGACTTGCCGGCCTCGGAGGCCGCCCGGGTGTCGGGGTCCTGCCAGCGCACGGTCGCCTGGGCGAGCTGCCCGCGCGCGCCCGGCTTGAGGTGGAGGGCGTACAGGGCCGTGACCGAGTGGCCGGGGCCGATCTCGCCGCCGTCGCGGCTGTCGTCGCGGAACTCCTCGGCCGACATCGCGCGGTTCTCGTAGCCGATGAGCTGGTAGCTCTCCACGACCGAGGGGTTGAAGACGACCTGCGCCTTGGCGTCGCGGGCCCGTACCTCGATGTTGGCCGGGAGCTGGGTGGTGAAGACCTTCTCGGCCTCCTGCTCGGAGTCCACGTAGACGGCCATGCCGTCGCCGTTGTCGGCCAGCTGCTCCATCAGCTCGTCGCCGTAGTCGCGGCCGACGCCGACGGTGAGCAGCGTGACCTGCTTGCCCGCGTACTCCTTGACCTGCCCGACGATGGTCCGCCACTCGGTGTCGCCCTGGTTGGCCAGGCCGTCGGAGAGCAGGACGACCCGGTTCGTGGCGGCGGCACGGAACGCCTGGGACGCCTCGCGGTACCCGGTCAGGACGCCGCTCTGCAGGTTCGTGCCGCCGGCGGTGGCCAGCTCGTCCACCGCGGCGTGCAGCTGGCTCCTGGCGGTGAGCGGCGTCATGGAGGCCAGCACCTCCGCCTCGTCGCTGAAGGCCACGAGCGACACCTGGTCGCCGGGCGCGAGCTGGTCGAGCAGCTTGTGCAGGGCCGACTTGACCAGGTCGAGGCGGCCGGTCTCGGCCATCGAGCCGGAGACGTCGACCACGAACGTGAGGTTGGCCGGGCGGCGCGCGGCCGCGTCGGAGGCGCGGGTCTGCAGGCCCACGCGGAGCACGGCCTCGTCGCGGCCGGGCAGCCGGGCGCCGTCCACGTGCACGGCGAAGCCGTCGTCGGAGGGCTGCGCGTAGTCCTGCGCGAAGGCGTTGACCCACTCCTCGGGACGGATCTCACCGGGCGCGGGCCAGCGCCCTTCCTGGAGCGTGCGGCGGGCGTAGCCGTACGAGGCGGTGTCCACGTCCAGGGCGAAGGTGGAGATCTGCGCCTTGGTCGTGTCCTGCTCGGATTCCTGGGTGCCGGCCGGGGACGCGCTCGGCGCGGGTTGACGCTGCGTGTCGGACAGGGGGGCCCGCGCGGCGCTGCCGGTGGACGATCCGCCGGAGCCGCCGCACGCGGCGAGTCCGAGAAGCGCGGCGAGCCCGACGCTGATGGCCAGGGGACGAATGGCTAAGGGGCGACATCTCATCACAACCACCTCCGCGTCCTATGACGGAGATCCGCGTGGCAGCGGCCGGGCCGGAGACGCAAGCGAGCGCAAACCGCGATCGTCACGTGATCAGTTGTGACAGATCGGGATTGATGGGGTGGGCGGGGATGTGCGGCGCGGACGGTCGCGCGGGCCCGGAGGAGGCCGCCGTCGCCCCGCCGTTACCGGCCGTCGCCCGTTCGTCATCGGTTTTCGCCCGTTCGCCGCCCGTTCGCCGCCCGCATGTCGGCCGGTCGTCGGCCGGTCGTCGTCACCAGTGGAGCAGGAGCAGTTCGGCGGAGAAGCCGGGGCCCAGGGCCATCAGGACGGCGGGCCGCCCGGCGTGCCCGCGGGTCTCCTGGAGCACGTGCAGCACCGAGACCGACGACAGGTTCCCGTACGTCCGCAGCGACCGCCACGTCACGTCCAGGGCCCTGGGGTCGAGGTCGAGGCTCTGCACGATCTTGTCGATGACCTTGGGGCCGCCGGGGTGGCAGATCCACGTCGGCACCTGGTCGGGGGTCAGGCCGTAGTCGGCCAGAAAGGCCCTGATGTCGTCGGCCAGCACCTGGTCCACGAAGTGGGTGAGGTCGGCGTCGAGCACGATGTGGAAGCCGTGGTCCCCCACCTCCCATCCCATCAGGTGCTCGGTGTCGGGGTAGAGCCTGCTGCGGGTGGCGACGACCTCGGGGCCCCGGCCGCGCCCGGTGGCCACGACGGCCGCCGCGCCGTCCCCGAACAGGCCGCTGGCGATCATGTTGGCGATCGAGGAGTCGTCGCGCTGGATGGTCAGCGAGCACAGCTCCACGCAGACCAGCACGGCGGCGTGGTCCGGCCAGCCGCGCAGGTAGTCGTGCAGGCGCGACAGGCCCGAGGCCCCGGCGGCGCAGCCGAGGCCGAACACGGGCACCCGCTTGACGTCGCCGCGCAGCCCGAGGCGCTGGGCGAGCTTGGCGTCCAGCGAGGGCGTGGCCAGGCCGGTGGTCGAGCAGAACAGCAGGTGGTCGATCTTCCCCGGTGGCACGTCGGCCTTTTCGAGGGCGCCTCGGACGGCCTGTTCGCCCAGGTCGAGGGCGATCTCGACGTACATGGCGTTGGCGCGGGCGAAGGAGTCGAGCTTGGTGTAGCCGTCCAGCGGGAGTGCGAGGTTGCGGCCCACGACGCCGGTGGCCGCGTGGAAGCGCCGCAGCAACTCCTCGTCGCAGTCCGTCAGACGGGAGAACGCTTCGGTGATCTCCGCCTGCTCGTAGCGGTGATCGGGGAAAACGGTCTCTACCCCCGAAATATGCATATATCACTCCTGCCGCAGGGAGCCGAGCGCTAACCTGCTCGCGCCGGATATGGGCGGTTAATATGCGTATGTGCCGCTTCCGACCTCCGGCCGACCGCCCTCGACCTCCGCCGCCCCGCGTCCGGCCCCCGCCCGGCCGCCGGTACCGGGTCCGCCTCCAGTTCCGGCTCCGGTACCGCTGCCGGTGCCCGCCCGGTTGCCCACCGTCGCCGTGCTGGCCTTCGACGGGATGGCGCCGTTCGAGCTGGGGTGCGTCGTGGAGTTCTTCGGGCTGCCCCGGCCCGAGCTGGACGTCCCCTGGTACGACCTGAAGGTGTGCGCCGAGACCCCCGAGCCGCTGCGCGTGGTCGGCGGGTTCACCATGCAGGCCGCGCACGGGCTCGACGTCCTGGCCGGGGCCGGGACGGTGATCGTGCCCGGCGTGGCGGACGTCCGGGGCGAGGTCTCGGGCGAGCTGGTCGAGGCGCTGCGCCTGGCCCACGGCCGGGGCGCCCGGATGGTGTCGATCTGCTCCGGCGCGTTCGCGCTGGCCGCCGCCGGCCTCCTCGACGGCCGCGAGGCCACCACCCACTGGAGGTACGCCGACCTGCTCCAGCGGCGCTTCCCCGCCGTCCGCGTCAACCCCTCGGTCCTGTACGTGGACGGCGGCGACGTGCTGACCAGCGCGGGCAGCGCCGCCGGCCTCGACCTGCTCGTCCATTTGGTACGCAACGACCACGGGCCGAACGTGGCCAACGCGGTCGCCCGCCGCCTGGTCGTCCCGCCGCACCGGGAGGGCGGTCAGGCCCAGTTCATCGAGGCCGCCGTCACGCCGGTGGCCGACGACGGCGGCGTGGCCAGGGCGATGGGGTGGGCGCTCGACCACCTGGCCGAGCCGATCGGCGTGGCGGACCTGGCCGCGGTGGCGCACATGTCGCAACGCTCGTTCATCAGGCACTTCAAGCGGCAGACCGGGACCAGCCCGCTGCGGTGGGTGATCTCGCAGCGGGTGGCGGCGAGCCTGACGATGCTGGAGTCGACGGCGGCGCCGGTGGAGGAGATCGGGGCGGCGGTCGGGTTCGAGAGCCCGGCGACGTTCCGCCACCACTTCACGCGCGCGATGCGCACCTCGCCCTCCGCCTACCGCCGCGCCTTCGGCCCCTGACTCAACCCGTCGCCCTGGGGCGGGGGAGCAGGCCGTCCACCAGGGCGCGCAGCCCCAGCTCGTAGGTGTCCGCGGCGGTGAGCTCGGCCCAGCGGCCGCCCAGTGCGGCCAGGCGGGGCAGGGCGGCCGGGTCGAGGCCGGCGAAGACCTGGTCGCGGTAGGTCGGCCCGCCCTCCTCGCGCCTGCGCCCGGCCGCCGCGCGGACGGCGATCTCGCCCGCCGTGTAGTGCCAGATGATCCGGTAGAGGTGCACGGCGCGCTCGGCCGTCAGGCCCGCGTCGAGGGCCGCGTCGATGATCTTCTCCGGGTACCACAGCGCGCCGACCGCGAGCAGGTCGTCGGCGCGCAGCACGTCCACCGCCCAGGGGCAGCCGGCCACTCCGTCGCGCATGGCCAGGGCCACGACGACCACCCGTTCGCGCGGGTCGGCGGGCAGGTCGGGGCGCGGCAGCCCGGCCGCGTACTCGTCGAGCAGGAGCAGCAGCAGCTCCTCCTTGTCGCGGACGTGGTGGTAGAGCGCCATCGGCGTGCTGCCGACCTCCTTGGCCAGCCTGCGCATGGTCAGCCCGCCGACGCCGTCGGCCTCGATGACCCGGTGCGCCGCTGCCACGATGTCCGCCCGCGAGATCCGGGGCGGCCTTCCAGTGCGTGCGGGCATGCCGTCATGTTACTTTCTATACATGTATAAAAAGACATCCCCCTGGACGGCGGTGGTGGTCCTGGCGTTCGCCGTCGCCGTCGGGTCACTTCAGATGACCGTCGTC
This sequence comes from Nonomuraea sp. NPDC001636, assembly GCF_040298265.1. Taxonomy (NCBI): domain Bacteria; kingdom Bacillati; phylum Actinomycetota; class Actinomycetes; order Streptosporangiales; family Streptosporangiaceae; genus Nonomuraea; species Nonomuraea sp. NPDC001636. The sequence continues at coordinate 169,463 of NZ_JBEOZT010000015.1, read as the reverse complement.
GTCCCGCTGCTCCCGCTGCTCCAGAGGCAGTTCGGCGCGTCGCCCACCTCCGTCTCCTGGACGCTCACCGCCGGGCTGCTGTCCGGCGCGGTCGCGATCCCGCTGCTGTCCCGGCTCGGCGACATGTACGGCCGCCGCCCGGTCGCCCTGTCCGCGCTCGCCCTGCTCGTGGCCGGTTCGGCGGTCGCCGCGCTGTCCGGCGCGCTCGGCGCGGTCGTCGCCGGACGGGTGCTCCAGGGTGTGTCCGCCGCGCTGCTCCCGCTGGCCATGGGGCTGGCCAGGCAGGCGGTCCCCGCCCACCGGCTGGCCACGGCGATCGGCGTGCTGAGCGCCACCATCGGCGTGGGCAGCGGCGGCGGCATGATCCTGGCCGGGCTGGTCGGCGGCGACCACCGGGCCATGTTCTGGATCCTGGCGGCGCTGGGCGCGCTGAGCCTCGTCCTGGTGGCGGCGCTGGTGCGGGAGGCGGCGCCGGCCGGGCGCGCTGGGCGTCCCGACCTGGTGGGGGCCGTGCTCGTCGCCGGCTGGCTGGTCTGCCTGCTGCTCGCGATCAGCAAGGGCGGCGCCTGGGGCTGGACGTCGCCGCCGACGCTGGGGCTGCTGGCCGGGGCGGTCGTGCTCGCGGTGGTGTGGGTGGTCACGGCCCGGCGCACCGCCTCGCCGCTGATCGAGATCCCCATGTTGCTGCACCGGGGCACGGTCGGGGCCACGGTGGCCTCGTTCCTCATCGGGTTCGCGCTGTTCGGCGCGATCACCACGCTGTCGGCGGTCGCCCAGGGCGCCCTCGGGGCCTCGGTGCTGCAGGTGGGGCTGTACCTGCTGCCGACCACGGTGCTGATGCTCGCCGTCTCGATGCTGGCCGGGCCGCTGATGCGGCGCTTCCCGGCCGCGGCGCTGGTCTCCGGCGGCTCCGCGCTGGTCACCGCCGCCGCGGTGTGGCTGGTGGTCTTCCGCGACACCGCCGCCGACCTGTACGGGGCCGCCGCCGTCCTGGGCCTCGGCGTCGGCCTGGTGTACGCGGCGCTCGGCACGATGGCCGTCGAGCACGTCGAGCCGGCCAAGACCGCGGCGGCCGGCGGCGTGAACGCGCTGGTCAGGGTCGTGGGCAGCAGCCTGGCCGGAGCCGTCGGCGCGGCGGTGTCGGCCGCCGGGGGAGCGGGCTGGAGCTTCGGCGTCGCCGCCGGGGCCGCCCTGCTGGCCGCCGTGTTCGCGGCCGTCCACCGGGCGAGGGCGGTGGCGTGGGCATGAGCGCGGAACAGCGCCTGATCGCGTGGGGTGACGAACTGGTGAAGTTGCACGACGGCTTCCGGCGGGAGCCGGGCACGCCTGCGGGCCGGCGGCGCGGGGTCCGACCTGCGCACGCACTGCCTGGCCTTCTGCGACGCCCCGCACGCCCACGGACGCGGGCGCGGGCGACGAGCTCGACCGGCTGGCCGCCGAGCTGGAGGCCCACCTGGACTACGAGGAGGAACAGCTCGTCCCGCTGCTGAACGGCGTGACCTCGATGCCCGCGAACCTCTGAGCCCGCCGCCCGTCGTCAGCGGGTGACGGGCGGGTTGAAGCGGTGGTGCTCCGGCGGGGTCCAGCCCGCCCCGACCGTGCCGTCCACCTCCGTGTACGCGGTCAGCTCGAACCGCACGGACCGCTGCTCCGCGGCCCAGTCCACCTCCGCCCGGCCGGTCAGGTGGAGGGTGCGGCCGGTGTCCCAGTCGACGAACAGCAGCCCGGCGGCCGGGTCGAGCTCCAGGTTGCCGAGCGTCATGTACATCGAGTTGCCGACGTAGTCCGGGAACTCCAGCGACTTCGGTCCGGTCACCCGGACGAACCCCGGGTTGCCGCCGCGATGGGAGACGTCGGCCCCCAGGCCCGCGGCGCGGGTGGCGATGAAGAACGTGTCGGCCTGCTCGATCCACTCGACGTGGCCCGGCGCGAGCCGCGTCCCGCCGCCGACGACCTCCGGGACGCCGGGCGCGGCGGTGGGCTCGCGGGCCTGGATGTACTTGGGGCAGTTGGAGTACACCTGCTCCGTCCAGATCACCAGGCCATCGCCCGCCTGCACGGCGGTGCCGTTGACGCGCATCCGGCGCCGGGTGCGCGGCTCTATGGCCAGCAGCCCGATGTCGCGTTCCGCCGTGAACAGGCCCCGCAGCGGCGCCGCGGGCAGGGCGCGGACGGTGATCGTGCGGTCGTCGTCGGCGTCGGCGAACCCCGGCGGCCCGGTCAGCACGTCGGCCCACACCTGGCCGAGGTCGTCGGCCGCGCCCGCGACCAGCAGGCGCTGCGCCCGCAGGAACGCGGCGGCCACCTCGGGGATCTCGGGACGGGTGCGCGAGCTGCCGAACGCGCCCGGCGTGCGCACCCCGGCGCGGGCCTGGACGGCGATCTCCCCCGGATGTCTCATTTAGAAGAATCCGCAGGTGGGAGCGCCGGCCGTGGGCGCGGGACGATCGCCCGCGGCGCCGGGCGCGGAGATCTCCAGCCGGATGCCGTCGGGGTCCTCGAAGAACACGCCGCCGGAGGAGGCGCCCTCGCCGTGCGGCACCACGCCGTCGTGGTGCAGCTTCGCGCCGATCTCCCTGATGACCTGCTCGGCCCTGCGCACCGCGTCGAGGTCCTCGACCTGGAAGGACAGGTGGTGCAGGCCGGGCAGGGCGGTGGGGAAGCGGCCGTCGCTCTGCTGCCAGAGCGTGACGACGAGCTCGCCGTCCTGGGCGAGGAGGGCGTAGCGGCGGCCGTCCTCGGCGGACTCGTGGGCGACGGTGAAGCCGAAGACGCGGCCGTAGAACTCCTTCGACCTGTCGAGGTCGGTGACGTTGAGCCCGACGTGCCCGGTCCGGAATGACATACGACTCTCCTCGTCTAACGGTTGCACGACTGATTGGCCGTTAGAAACCAATATAACGGCAAAAATGGTGCGCTGGCGTTAGAGAGGGTTATTTCTTGTGTTCCCGGTAGTGCCGCGCCGCCCGTGCGCGGTTGCCGCACGCCGGTGAGCACCACTCCTGGCGCGGGTGCTCCTTGACGAAATAGAGCACGCAGCGCGGGGCTCCGCAGGTGCGGAGCAGGACGCGGTCGGGTCCGGCCAGGAACTCCACCGTCGCGACGGCGAGCCGCCCGCGCAGGCGGGTGGACGGGTTCGCCTTGGTCGCGGGGGCCATGGTCAGCGCCGGCTCGCCGGTCCACGACAGTTGCGGGGCCATGGGGGCGGCCAGGGCGGTCGCGTTGACCAGGGCCAGCGACTCGGCGAAACCGGGCAGGTCGGCCGCGTCCGCGACGCTCGGCGGCTCCGGGGCGATCGCCCTGGCCAGCAGCGCCCGGACGGCCTGGCGCAGCCGTACGGCCTGCTCGCGCAACTCCTCCGTGGCGGTGAAGCCGGGCGGCAGGCCCAGGTCGGTCGCGTGCTCGCGGAGCCATTCGGTCATCGCGGCGGCGTCGCGCAGCCGGTCGACGGGCCCGGAGCGGTCGGCCCTGACCGTGCCGGCGAACTCCATGGTCAGCGTGGTGGACATGCCTCCAATCTAACGTCTGCTCATCGATGCTGCCGTTAGGTAAAAAACTGCGTACCCAGAAACATTGCGTAATCAGAAAAAATGCATACTCTGAAAAGGTGACCGGATTGAGGGAACGGAAGAAGCAGGCCACCCGCGAGGCGCTGATGGACGCGGCGCTCAGGCTGGCCCTGGAGCGCGGGCTGGAGAACGTCCGGGTGGAGGACGTCGCCGAGCTGGTCGGCGTGTCGCCGCGCACGTTCAACAACTACTTCTCCAGCAAGTACGAGGCCCTCGCCGCCCGCCACACCGACCGCGTCCGGCGGACGGTGGCCGTGCTGCGCGCCCGTCCGACGGCCGAGCCGCTGTGGGAGGCGCTGATCGCGGCCGTCGCCGAGCCCTGGGAACACGCCCTGACCAGCCCGGGGCCGCCCGACGCCGACCGGCTGGCCCTCACCAGGCTGCTGGCCGAGGAGCCCGCGTTGCGCGCCGAGGCCCTGAAGGCCCAGTTCGCGGCCGACGGCGAGCTGGCCGCGGCCGTGGCCGAGCGCACGGGCACCGATCCGGACGAAGACCTCTACCCGCACCTGGTGGCGGCCACGGTGAGCGCCGCCGTGCAGGTGGCCGTCGGCCACTGGCTGCGCTCCGACCCGCCCGTCCCGCTGGTGCCGGTGCTGCGCGAGGCGCTGCACCGCCTGGCCGCGGGGCTGCCCGCCCCCCACCCCGAAGGAGAGACCCCATGACCACGACCGACCCCGCGGTCGCGGACGTCGTCATCGCCGGCGCCGGTCCCAACGGCCTGATGCTGGCCTGCGAGCTCAGCCTGGCCGGCGTCCGGCCCGTCGTGCTCGAACGCCTGCCTGCCCGCAGCGACCGGCCCAAGGCCAACGGCGTCATCGGCCAGGTCGTCGGCCTGCTGCACCAGCGCGGGCTCGCCGCGGTGCCCGCGCCGGTGCCCGCGTTCGTCTTCGGCGCCATGCCGCTCGACCTGGCCGGGCTCGACGGCAACCCGCTGCGGGCGCTGCCCGTCCGGCAGCCGGAGCTGGAGGAGCTGTTCGAGCGGCGGGCCGCCGAGCTGGGCGTGGAGATCCGGCGCGGCCACGAGCTGACCGGCTTCGAGCAGGACGCCGAGGGCGTCACGCTCGCGGTGACGGGCCCCGAAGGCCCCTTCGAGCTGCGGACGCGCTACCTGGTGGGCTGCGACGGCGCCCACAGCCTGGTCAGGAAGCGGGCCGGCATCGGCTTCCCGGGGGTGAGCGCGCCCGACGTCGTCAGCCGCACGGCCCACGTCACCGTGCCGGGGGCGGTCGTGCGGCCCGGCACGGCCGAGATGGAGGTGCCCGGCCACGGCACGTTCGTGCTCTACGCCTGGCACCGGACCGAGCGCGGCGCGTACGCGCTGCTGCCCACGGGGCCGGGCGAGCTCTCGGTCACCGCGATGGAGTGGGGCGGCGAGGCCCCCGGCGACGACGTGCCGATGACGATCGGCGAGCTGCGCGCGAGCCTGGCCCGCGTGCTCGGGGCCGACCTGCCGCTCGCCCCGCCCACCGGCGCGGGCCCCCACCTGCTCCGGCGGCTGAACGGCCGGGAGACCCGGGTGGCCGACCGCTACCGGGCGGGCCGCGTCCTGGTCGCCGGCGACGCCGCCCACGTGCACTCGGCCATGGGCGCCCCCGGGCTCAACCTCGGCCTCCAGGACGCCGCCAACCTGGCCTGGAAGCTGGCCGCCGAGATCCAGGGCTGGGCGCCCGCGGGCCTGCTCGACACCTACGACGCCGAGCGCAGGCCCGCCGCCGAGCGGGTGGCCCTGCACTCCAGCGCCCAGCTCGCCCTGGCCGCGCCGGGCCCCGACGTGACCGCCCTGCGCGCGCTGTTCGCCGAGCTGCTGGACGACGACGCCAACCGGCGGCGCGTCGCGGCGCTCATGGCGGGCTCCGACCTGCCCTACCCGACGCCCGGCAGCGGGCATCCCCTCGCCGGCCGGTTCCTGGCCGACCTGCCCGCCGAGCCCGCCTCCCGGGCCCGTCCGCTGCTGCTCGACCGCACCGGCGAGCTGCGGGTGCGCCACGCGCGGGTGGAGACGGTGACCGTGCCGTCGTGCCCGGCCGAGGCCGTGCTGGTGCGCCCCGACGGCTACGTGGCCTGGGCGGGCACGCCGGACGAGACGCTGACGCAGGCGCTAGAGACCTGGTTCGGCAAGGGTGTCGAGGTGGCGGCGTAGACAGCGGCGCATCAGGCCGGGCGTCATCCGCTCGGGGTGCAGCACGCCCTCGACCGTGAGCCCGTCGATCAGCGCGCACAGCCGTTCGGTCTCCACCTCGACGTCGGCGTCCAGGCGGCGGTGCGCGGCGATGCCCTCGATGATCCGGCCGACCAGGCGACGCATGCCGTCGTACGCCTCGCGGGCCTGCGGCCGCAGCTCCGGCCGGGTGCGCGCGGCCGTCGTGAAGGCCAGCCAGACCGCCGCCTCCTCCAGCCGCGGCTCGTCCAGGGGCAGCAGCTCCGACAACATCTGCTCCACCAGCTCGGCCCGCTCCTCGCCGTTCCGCGCGGCCAGCAGCGGGCCGACGCGTTCCTCCAGACGCGCGCTGATCCGCTCGATCGAGGCGCGCATCGCGAAGGTCATCAGCTCGGTGTGCCCGGCGAAGTAGTGGCGGACCGAGCCGATGGCGAGCCCGGCCTCCTCCGCCACGTTCCGCAGCGACGCCTGCTCGAACCCGGCGCGGCGCACGACCCGGAACACGGCGTCGGCCACCTCGTCGCGGCGGGCCTCGGGATCCACGACTTTCGGCATGTTGTCCTTTATAGCACGGCCCTGCTAATTTATTTAGCATGGACGTGCTACTAATCGCCGCGCTCGTCGTCTACTCCGTGGCCCGGCGCATGATCGGCCAGCCGCTCGTCGCCAAGGACGTGTACGCGCCGCCGGTCATCCTCATCGGCATCGGCCTCCACGGCCTGCTCGGCCTGCGCCCCACCGCGCTCGACATCATGTGGCTGGCGGTCACCGCCCTGATCGGCGTCGCCTTCGGCGCCCTGCGCGCGGCCACCACGCAGGTCTTCCCCAAGGACGGCGTGCTCTGGCAGCGCTACACCTGGCGGACGCTGGTCGTGTGGGTCGTGACGTTCGCGATCAGCTTCGGCGTGGGCGCGCTGGCGCTGGCCGCCGGCATGCACCAGGAGGTGCGCTCGATCCCGCTGTCGATTGGCGTCGGCCTGCTCGGCGAGGCCCTGGTGATCCTGGCCAGGTCGCGGACGGCGGGCGTGCCGTTCAGGCGTTAGTCTGCGGTCAGAACAACATTCTGTGCACGAGGAGAGCCATGCCGGACAACCTCATCTTCCGCCTGCCGCCGACGTTCGAGACGATCGAGGAGGAGCGGCGGCACCGCAAGGAACGGCTCGCGGCGGCGCTGCGCATCTTCGGCAGGTTCGGCTTCGAGGAGGGCGTGGCCGGGCACATCACCGCCCGCGACCCCGAGCTGAGTGACCACTTCTGGGTCAACCCGTTCGGCATGTCGTTCAAGCACGTCAGGGTCAGCGACCTCATCCTGGTCAACCACGAGGGCCAGGTCGTCGAGGGCCGCTACCACGTCAACGAGGCCGCCTTCGCCATCCACTCGCAGGTCCACCAGGCCCGCCCCGACGTCGTCGCGGCCGCCCACAGCCACTCGATCCACGGCCGCGCCCTGTCCGCGCTCGGCCAGACCATCGAGCCCATCACCCAGGACGCCTGCGCCTTCTACCAGGACAACGCGCTGTTCGACGACTACACGGGCGTCGTGACCGACCTGGAGGAGGGCAAGCGCATCGCCGCGACGCTGGGCGGCAACAAGGCCCTCGTGCTGCGCAACCACGGCCTGCTGACCGTCGGCGACACGGTCGACGCGGCCGCCTGGTGGTTCATCACCATGGAACGCTCGGCCCAGGTGCAGCTCCTGGCCAAGGCCGCCGGGCAGGTCGTGCCCATCGAGCCCGACAACGCCGCGCTCACCCACCAGCAGATCGGCAACGACCTGGTCGGCTGGATCAACTACCAGCCGCTGCACGACCAGATCGTGCGCGAGCAGCCCGACCTGTTCGAGTAGGGCTCTCAGGAGCTGCGGAAGGTGTGCCGGTAGGTCAGCGGCGCGACGCCGACGGCCGCGTGCAGGTGCTGCCGGAGCGAGACCGCCGTGCCGAAGCCGGAGCGCCTGGCCACCTCCTCCACGCCGAGGTCGGTGGTCTCCAGCAGCCGCCTGGCGTGGCGGACGCGGTGGCCGGACAGCCATTTGGCCGGGCTCATCCCGGTCTCCTCGCGAAAGCGCCTGGTGAAGGTGCGCACGCTCATCCTGGCGTGGGCGGCCAGCGCGGCCAGGTCGAGCGGGGCGTCGAGGTGGGCCAGCATCCAGTCGCGGGTCGCGGCGGTGCCGCCGGCGCCGTCGTGCGGCAGGGGGCGCTCGATGTACTGCGCCTGGCCGCCGTCCCGCCAGGGCGGCATCACGCAGCGGCGGGCGGCCCTGTTGGCCACCTCGGTGCCGTGGTCGCGCTTGATCACGTACAGGCACAGGTCGAGGCCCGCCGCCACCCCGGCCGAGGTCAGCACGTCGCCGTCGTCCACGAAGAGCACGTCGGGGTCCAGCTTGACCTGGGGGAACAGGGCGGCGAACCGGGCCGCCTCGCGCCAGTGCGTGGTGGCCGGACGGCCGTCCAGCAGGCCCGCCGCGGCCAGCACGAACGCGCCCGTGCAGATCGACATGACCCGCGGCCGGTCCTGCAACGCGGCGCGCAGGGTGGCGGTGATCGTGCCGTCCTTCATTGCCCGGCCCGCGTGGATGCCGGGGACCAGCACCGTGTCGGCCGTGTCCAGCACGTCGAGGTCGTGGTCGGGCAGCACGGTGTAACCGGCCGTGCAGCGGACCGGCTCGCGGTCGGGGGAGCAGGTCACGACCTCGTAGAGCTTCTCGCCGTCCGGCGTCTCGGCCGACTGGAAGACCTGGCCGGGCACGCCGAGGTCGAGCGGGGCGAAGTGGTTCAGCACGACGACCGCGACACGATGGGCCATGGCCCGATTCTTGCACATATTGGCTTTCGGGCCACTCGCGCCGTCAAAATGCGATGAATCAGGATTGGCGCATGACGTTGAGCACCACCCCCGCCCCCACGCGGACCCGCAGGATCCACCGCGCCTGGTGGGTCGCGGCCGTGGCCTTCGTGGCCATCCTCGGCGCGGCCGGCTTCCGCGCCACCCCCGGCGTGCTGATCACCCCGCTGCACGACGAGTTCGGCTGGAGCACGGGCACGATCTCGCTGGCCGTGTCGATCAACCTGGTGCTCTACGGGCTGACCGCGCCCTTCGCCGCCGCGCTGATGGACCGCTTCGGCATGCGCCGCGTGGTGTCGCTGGCCCTGCTGCTGGTCGCGGTGGGCAGCGGGCTCACCGTGATCATGACGGCGAGCTGGCACCTGCTGCTGTTCTGGGGCGTGTTCATCGGGCTCGGCACCGGGTCGATGGCGCTGGTGTTCGCCGCCACGGTGACCGACCGCTGGTTCGTCCGGCACCGCGGGCTGGTCACCGGCATCCTGACCGCGGCGGGCGCGACGGGGCAGCTCATCTTCCTGCCCGTGCTGGCCTGGCTCGCCGAGGGGCCGGGCTGGCGGGCCGCCTCCCTGACGGTGGCGGGCGCCGCGCTCGCGGTGGTGCCGTTCGTCTGGTGGCTGCTGCGCGACCACCCCGAGGAGGTGGGCACGACGGCGCTCGGTGCCGAGGCGGGCGCCGTACGGACCGGGCCGGCCGGCGGGAACGCGGCGGCGCGGGCGCTGACGGTGCTGCGCTCGGCCGCGCGCACGCGGCCCTTCTGGTTCCTCGCCGGCGGCTTCGCGATCTGCGGCATGAGCACCAACGGCCTGGTCGGCACGCACTTCATCCCCGCCGCGCACGACCACGGCATGGCCGAGCCGGTCGCCGCCGGCCTGCTCGCGATCATCGGGATCTTCGACATCGCCGGGACGGTCGCCTCCGGCTGGCTCAGCGACAAGGTCAACCCCAAGCTGCTGCTCGGCGTCTACTACGGACTGCGCGGCCTGTCGCTGATGCTGCTGCCCGGCCTGTTCGCGGCCACCACCGAGCCCAGCATGCTGATCTTCATCGTCTTCTACGGCCTGGACTGGGTGGCCACCGTGCCCCCGACCGTCGCCCTGTGCCGCCAGATCTACGGCCAGGACGGCGCGGTCGTGTTCGGCTGGGTGTTCGCCTCGCACCAGGTGGGCGCCGCCGTGGCCGCCGTGGGCGCCGGCCTGACCCGCGACCATCTCGGCGCCTACGACCTGGCCTGGTACGCCGCCGGCGCCCTCTGCCTCCTGGCCGCGGGAATGTCCCTGGCCATCCGGCATGCTAGACGGTGATGAACGAGACCGAACTGATGGTCCTCCCCCTCGTGGTCAGGATCGAGAGGGCCGCTCCCCCCGAGCGCACCGACGCGCTGGAGGCCGCCGCCATGGCCGTGCTGAGCCTGCTGGACGACCCGGGGGAGTGGGCCGCCGAGCTGCACGCCTGGCAGTCCACCGGCAAGATCCGCAAGGTGGTGCGGCGCGCCAGGGGCGCCGAGTGGCGCAGGGCCGCCGCGCTTCCCGGCCGCACGGTCGAGCACCGCACGGCGCAGGTGCGGGTGCACCCGCCCGTCCCGCTCGACGCCTGGCCCAAGGACCTGGCCCGGCTCCAGGTGGGCGGCACCGAGCTGAGCGACGCCGCCGAGCCCGGCGACCCGCCCGCCGGCCCGCCGGTGCTGTGGGAGAACCCCGTGCTGACCATGTCGGCGGGCAAGGCCATGGCCCAGGCCGGGCACGCCGCGCAGCTCGCCTGGTGGGCCAGTGACGAGGCCGAGCGGGCCGCCTGGCGGGCCGACGGCCTGGCCGTCTCCGTGCGCGCCGCGCCCGGCAGGGACGACTTCGACGCCAAGGTGGCCGCCGGGCTGCCCGTGGTGCGCGACGCCGGGTTCACCGAGATCGAGCCGGGTTCGTGCACGTTCGTCGCCGAGGCGCCCTGGCTCCTCGGGCGGGTCGCTAGATCGTGAAGACGTCGGCCAGCACGCCGCCCGCCGGGGTGATCCGGGCGGGCGACGGGCTGTCGTAGACGACCATGAGCCGGCCGTCGGGCAGCACGGCCAGCCCCTCCGGATGGTCGTCGCCGACGCCGTAGGGCAGCTCCAGGACCGTCTCCAGGTCGTGCGCGGGCACCAGCCCGCCGCCCTGCCGCTCCCGCCAGCGCACGACCCGCACCGGGCCGTCCAGGCTCATCGTCGGGCCGGTGAGCAGCAGCAGGTCGCCGCCGTGCGGGCACATGTCCCGCACGCCCAGCCCGCCGAGGTCGAGGAAGTGCTTGCGGTACGGCCCGTCGAGCCGTAACCGGCCGCCGCCGTCGTCCACCGGACGGATCTCCAGCACCACCGCCCAGCCGCGCAGCACCGGCCCGCGCAGCCCCAGGTAGACCCGCTCGCCCACGACCGCGATGCCCTCGATGTCGAGCCCGTTGTCCTTGCCCGGCAGCGCCAGGAACGGCGCCAGATGGCGGTCGCCGGACAGCATGGCGGCGACGTTGCGCTCGCCGGAAAGGATCGCGCCGGGCAGCGGACGCTCGCCGGTCCCGTCCAGCGGCAGGCGGACCAGGATGAACCGGTTCTCCTCGCGGACGACCGTGCCCAGCCGCCTGATCGACTTCTCCGGCGAGCCCGGCTTGGCCTTGCGGCGTTTGAGGCTGTGCGAGCCGACCGCCCACAGATGGCCGTCGGCCCTGGCCAGGCCCTCGATGTCGGCCTCGTCGAAGCGTCCGGCGGGCAGGTCCACGTAGTCGGCCAGGAAGAAGGAGCGTTCGTCGCCGAAGTGGTCGCCGGTCCAGGTGAGCCGCTCGACGGTGGCGGTCTCGTCGCCGGCCACCCACAGTCCCGACGGCTCCCACCTGACCGCGGAGAGATTCGTGTGCGTCTGGGCGAACCGGGAGTCCTCGCCGAACCGCAGTTCCACCTGTTCCACCCCGCCATGATTGCACTTCGGTCGCTTCACACACGCAATGGCGGGATATGTCGTACGCTCCCGTCGTGCTCCATGGGGAAGATGAGACCGAGGGTTCACGAGTGAGAACCACAGACCGCCCTGCGAACCCTGTTTCACCGCCCAGGCGCTCCCGCATCGGCGATGTCCGCATGCGGTCGATCTATCGGGGGCTCGCCGTTGTGGCGGCCGTGGCGGTCGGCGCCACAGTGATCGTCCTGGCGCTCCCGTCCGGGCCGGACGAGGTCGTGGCGGGGCCGGTAACCGCGCCGCCGGCCGCACCCGCCTCGTCCGCACCCGCCTCGTCCGCGCAGGCCCCCACGCCGTCGGCCACCCCCACGCCGACGTCGTCCGCCACGCCGACGTCCGCTCTCACCCCGACCCCGTCGCCGGGCGCCTCGCTCGCCCCCGGCTACACCGCCATGCAGGCCCTGTACGCCGACCCGCGGGTGCCCCGCCTGACCGGCCGCGTCAAGCGGATGGCCCTGCCCCGGCCGGCCAGGCGCCTGGTGAAGGACACGCGCACCGGCCTGGCCGTGCCCCGGCTGGGCAAGCCGTGGAAGACGCACGGGGCGGCGCCGTTCACCAGCAAGCAGGTGCTGCCGGCGGTGCGCGGCGGCATGCTGCGCGGCATGCTGGTGACCTGCCCGCTGCCGATCATGGAGCAGAGGTCGCCGCGCGACACGGCGCTGCTGGCCGCGCGCTGGACGCTCAACCACCACCCCAAGGGCTCCAAGATCAGCTGGCTCGCCTCGCAACGGGTTAAAACCGGATGGATGCTCGTATATCGCGTCAAATACGGCAAACATTCCTCCCGAGCGGCCGTCGTGGTCATGGACGGGGGAATGAGCAAGCCAGGACTTGCGTTCGTCACAGTGCCTGACTCGCAGAGAAAGCGTTGGCGTGATATTGGCCGCGTGGTCTCAGGAGTGCGTGTTCTAGGCTAGAAAGATCATGTATGCGGCGATGTGGGGGAGTGACGCCGTGGAACGCTCTGGACCGCCGCAGGCACCGAACAAGGGCAAGGTCAAGCCGCCCTGGCGCTCGGAAGGCCTGCCCGGTTCGCCAGGCGGGCGGCCGAAGATCAACTGGTGGCGCTTCGTCGTCACCTTGCTCGTGGTGTACGCGGGCTTCTTCGTCGTCTCCTCCCTGGTCGACAACAACTCGGTCGAGACGATCTCCTACACGGAGTTCACCAAGCAGGTCGAGGCGAAGAACGTCAAGGACATCTACGCCCAGGGGCTGTCGGTCGAGGGCGACCTGAGGAGCGCGGCCAAGAACCCCGAGAGCAACGAGTCCTACACCAAGTTCCAGACCGAGATCCCCGCCTTCGCCAACACCGACCAGCTCGACCAGCAGCTCAAGTCGGCCCAGGTGGAGACCACGTCCAAGCCGCTGACCCGCGGCTTCTTCTCCAACCTGCTGCTGTCGCTGCTGCCCGTGCTGCTGCTGGCCGGCCTGTGGATCTGGGTCATGCGCCGCGGCGCCAGTATGATGGGCGGCGGCCTGAGCGGGCTGGGCAAGTCCAAGGCCGCCAAGCCGGTCGAGGCCCACAAGGTGCGTGTCACGTTCGACGACGTCGCCGGCATCGACGAGGTGGAGAACGAGCTCGTCGAGGTCGTCGACTACCTGAAGGACCCCGGCAAGTACCGCAGGCTGGGCGCCAAGCTGCCCAAGGGCGTGCTGCTGGCCGGCCCTCCCGGCACCGGCAAGACGCTGCTGGCCAGGGCCGTGGCGGGCGAGGCCAAGGTGCCGTACTTCTCGGCCAGCGCCTCCGAGTTCATCGAGATGATCGTCGGCGTGGGCGCCTCGCGCGTCCGCGACCTGTTCGAGGAGGCGCGCAAGGTCGCGCCCTCGATCGTGTTCATCGACGAGATCGACGCCATCGGACGGGCCCGCGGCGGCGCGGGCGGCATCGGCGGCCACGACGAGCGCGAGCAGACGCTGAACCAGATCCTCACCGAGATGGACGGCTTCTCCGGCGCCGAGGGCGTGATCGTCATCGGGGCCACCAACCGGCCCGAGATCCTCGACCCGGCGCTGCTGCGTCCCGGGCGCTTCGACCGCACGGTGCAGGTGGGCCTGCCCGACGCGGCCGGACGCACGGCCATCCTGGAGGTCCACTCGCGCGGCGTGCCGCTCGACGGCGAGGTCAGCCTCGACCGCATCGCCAAGACCACCCCCGGCATGACCGGCGCCGACCTGGCCAACCTGGTCAACGAGGCCGCACTCCTCGCCGCCAAGCGCGGCAAGGAGAAGGTCGACATGTCCGACTTCGCGGACGCGCTGGAGAAGCTCCAGCTCGGCGCGGCCCGCAGCATCGTGATGCCGGAGGAGGAGCGCACCCGCACCGCCTTCCACGAGGCCGGGCACGCCCTGCTCGGCATGCTCCAGCCCGGCGCCGACCCGGTCAGGAAGATCTCGATCATCCCCCGCGGCCGGGCGCTCGGCGTCACGCTGTCCACCCCCGACACCGACCGCTACGCCTACGACGAGCCGTACCTGCGCGGGCGCATCACCGGCGCGCTCGGCGGCATGGCGGCCGAGCAGGTCGTCTACGGCATCATCACCACCGGCGCCGAGAACGACCTCGAACAGGTCACCATGATCGCGCGCGGCATGGTGGGCCGCTGGGGCATGTCGGAGAAGATCGGCCCGCTGACCATCCTGCCCAACGACGGCTCCTCGCCGCAGGCGTCGCCGGCCACGCTGGCCACCGTCGACGAGGAGGCGCGGCGCATCGTGGACGAGTGCTACGAGCGCGCCGTCCAGGTGCTCACCGAGAACCGCGAACGGCTCGACGGCATCGTGGCGGCCCTGCTCGAACACGAGACGCTCGACGAGGCGAGCGCGTACGCCGCCGCCGGCCTGGCCAGCGGCAGCAAGCAGCCCGCCCTCGACTGAGCCCCGCGGGAGACCCGCCTTTCCCGAGACTTAGGGGAACCCCGGCCTTGCCTCGATCACGGCCGGGGAACGTCTCCCGCGACTCGGATCGGGGGACTGCCTTGACACTGAATGACGAGCTTCTCGCCCAGCTCGGCGACTCAGGCGTAGACCAGATCGCCGGCATGCTCGGCACCGACACGGCCACGGCGCGCAAGGTCGTCGAGGCCGTGGCCGGCACCGTCATCGGCGGCATGGCCCGCAACGCCGAGCACCCCGACGGCGCCGAGGCCCTGCGCAGTGCCCTCGACGACCACGTCGACGCCGACCCCTTCAACGGCGACGTGGCCTCGCTGACCCGCGACGGCCACAGCATCCTCGGCCACGTCCTCGGCGGCCAGGGCACCGAACGGGCCGCGGCCGGGCTCTCGCAACTGGCCGGCGTCAGCTCCGGCACCATCATGCGGCTGCTCCCGCTCGTCGCCCCCATGGTCATGTCCCTCCTGGCCGGCCGCGCCGCCAAGGCCAACATGGACGCCTCCGCCCTGGCCGCCGACCTGCGCGCGGAGCACGCCTCGCTGCCCGGCGGCCTCGGCCAGCTGCTCGACGGCCTGCTGAGCGGCATCTTCGGCGGCACCGTCCCGGCCCAGGGCGGCCCGTACGACCCGGCCGACCGGCAGCCCGCGAGGGGCGCCCCCAACCACGACTGGTGACCGCGCGGGCCTTCGGTAAGCTGGGACGGTGATCGTTCTGGCCTCTGCCTCGCCCACCCGCCTCACCGTTCTGCGCAACGCCGGCCTCGACCCCAAGGTGATCGTCTCCGGGGTGGACGAGGACGCCTTCTCCGCGCACTCGCCGGCGGCGCTCAGCCTCGTCCTGGCCAAGGCCAAGGCGCAGGCCGTCGCGAGCGGGCTGGAGGAGGGGCTGGTCATCGGCTGCGACTCGATCCTCGAGCTCGACGGCCGCCCCTACGGCAAGCCCGGCACCCCCGAGGAGGCCGTCGAGCGCTGGCGCATCATGCGCGGGCGCACCGGCCGCCTGGTCACCGGCCACTGCGTGATCGACGTGCCGGCCGGCCGGCAGGCGGCGCAGGTGGCCACCACCGTGGTGCGCTTCGGCCAGCCGTCGGAGGAGGAGATCGCCGCCTACGTCGCCACCGGCGAGCCGCTCGGCCTGGCCGGCGGGTTCAGCATCGAGGGCCGCGGCGGCTGGTTCGTCGAGGGCATCGAGGGCGACCACGGCAACGTGCTCGGGGTGTCCCTGCCGCTGCTGCGCGAGCTGTTCGACGAGCTGGGTTACGCGGTCACGTCGTTCTGGCGCTAGCCTGCCGGGCATGCGATCTCTGCGCGACTTCGCCGCCGGCGTCGGCTTCTTCTTCCAGGGTCTCGGCTGGGTGTCGCGGCACGGCCGGTGGTGGCTGTTCGGGCTGATCCCGGCGGTGATCGCGTTCGCCGTCTACGTGGCGGCGCTGATCCTGCTCGGCACCCACGCGCGCGACCTGGCCGAGTTCTTCACCCCGTTCGCCGACTCGTGGAGCTGGGCCGACCTGTTCCGCACGCTCGTCGGCATCGCGCTCTTCCTCGGCGGGCTGGCGCTGGCGGTGCTGACGTTCACGGCGCTGACGCTGGCGATCGGCGAGCCGTTCTACGAACGGCTCTCGGCCGAGGCCGACCCGCTGCCCGGCGCGGTGGAGCAGCCGTGGTGGCGTACGCTGCCCCGCTCGATCAGGGACAGCCTGGTCACCCTGTTCTACGTGCTGCTGTTCACCGTGCCGCTGTTCTTCCTGGGGTTCGTGCCGGTGATCGGCCAGACGGTGGTGCCCCTGGTCGGCGCCTTCGTCTCCGGGTTCTTCCTGACGGTCGAGCTCACCACGCTGGCCCTCGAACGCCGGGGGGTGGCCAGGAAGGAACGGTTCGCGCTGCTGCGCCGGAACATGGCGACCACGCTGGGGTTCGGGGTGGTGGGGTTCCTGCTGTTCCTGGTGCCGTTCGTGGCGGTGGTGGCCATGCCGGCCGCGGTGGCCGGCGCCGCCTTGCTCGTACGCGCCCGCACAACCGCCACCCCACCCCCCGACCCCACCCCCAACCCCACCCACCTGACCCCACCGGCATAAGCCCATCCGCACGCCCTGCCCCGCCTCGCCCCACCCGCGTGATCCCCACCCGCGTGATCCCCACCGGCCTGACTCCCCACCTGCGTAACCCCTCACCGGCGTAACTCCCCACCCGCGTGATCTCAGCGGCGTGACCCCCACCCGCGTGGCCCCCACCGGCCTGACTCCCCACCCTGCGGCTCCGCCCCCTGACCTGCCGGTTTGTTTCATTCGCGCGCGTCGTCCACAGGGTGGGCCGTCGGGGCGCTCGTCGTCCACAGAACCGCGCTCGGGCGCTTTCGCGGCGTGCCTGCCCGGCACCCTTGACGCTCATGACGACCAACGCCCCGGCCCCCTGCCTCACGCTCACCAGCCCAGCCGACATCCTGGCCGCCGTCCCCTATCTGGTCGGCTTCCACCCCCACGACAGCCTGGTCGTGGTCGGCCTCCACCGGGGCCAGGCCATGGTGGCCGCGAGGTGGGACCTCCCGTTCCCCCGGGGCACCCTCGACCCCCTCACCGGCCTGCTGTCCCGTGAAGGCGTCACCGAGCTGGTCATCGTCGGCTACGGCGGAGGCGACACGGTCACACCCGCCGTCGACGAGGCCAGGCGGCTCGCCGCCGCATCGGAGATCCGCGTGGGCGAGGCCCTCCGCGCCCACGAGGGCCGCTACTGGTCCTACGTCTGCGACCTGCCCCGGTGCTGCCCGCCCGAAGGCACCCCGTACGACCCGACCACCAGCCAGATCGCCGCCGAGGCCACCGTGCGCGGCCTGGTCGCCCTCCCCGACCGCCGCAGTCTCGAACGCACGATCGCCCCCGCCGCCGGCCCGGTCCGCATGGCGATGCGCCAGGCCACCGCCACCGCCGTCGCCGAGGTCCGCGCCCGCCTGGTGGCCGCCCCAGACCTGGACACCTTCGCCCGCGGCTACGTCGCCGAGGCCCTCGCCGAAGTCCGCGCGACCCTGACCGCCCACCCCGGCGGCGTCCGCCTCGACGACATCGCAGCCGCCCGGCTGGGCCTGGCCCTGACCGTGATCAGAGTCCGCGACGAAGCCTGGACCATGATGCGCGAGGCCCACCTGCCCCTGTGGAAGGACCTCACCCGCCGCCTGGAGCCCCGCTTCGTCCCGCCGGCCGCCTCCCTGCTGGCCATGGCGGCCTGGCGCTCGGGCGACAACATCCTGGCCACCATCGCCCTCGAACGCGCTCTCACCACCGACCCCCACTACTCGATGGCCAACCTCCTGATGCACGCCCTGCAGAGCCTGCTCTCACCCGCCGTCGTCCGGGACCGCCTGCCCAGCCCCGCCGAGCTCGACACCGCCATGGGCCCGGCCAACGGCGGCTGGCTGATCCCCATGCTCGGCCTGCTCGACGACGTCCCGTCCCCGCCGGTGCCCGACCGGCACGAGGGACTGGGTGGGAGCGCATGAAGAAAGGGTGCCGGTGGCTTCCACCAGCACCCTTCCCGCCGGAACTACAGGCTGCCTTCTTCGCGGCGCCGGCGCTCGTTGTACGCCCGCATCCGAGGGGGATAGCCCGTCAGCTGCACGTCGTACACCGGTAACGCCAGATCTCGGGCCACCTTGTGGATCACCGCGGGCGACCCGACCCTGCGCCTGGTCCACTCGCCGTCGTCGGCCACCGCCACAGCGGTCGTGTCGGTGGCGAACGTCTCAGGCTCGACGTAGAACTCGACGCCACGCCGCGAACGTGCGAAGGCGATGAGCGCTTCGATGTCGGCATCGGTCGCCTCGCGGTCGAACCGCGCGATCTTCTGCCCGCGCAGCCGACGGATACCGTAGCGGTCTCGCCATCTCATGGATCCTTTTTATACCGTCCGGAGCGCCGGTGTCGGGGATGATCTCGGGGACAGCTCGGGGTTTCTCCCGATGGCACGTCCGGCTCCGAGGCCGCAGTATGAAAGTTGACTGCCGATTCCAAGGAGAGGCATGACCATCATGGCTGGGGTACCCAAGACCCCCGGGCCGGGACAGGTGCCGCCAGCTCATCTGCGCGTCACCCACCAGGACCGAGAGCACGTCGTCGAGCACGTCAAGGCTGCCTACGCGGAGGGCCGCTTCGACAAGCTGGAGTTCGACGACCGGCTGGAACGTGCGATGACCGCGCGTACGCACGGCGACCTGATGCCCATCATGAACGAGCTGTACGGGACGATGGCGGTGCCGAGACTCGCGCCGCCGATGCCCCGGCCGGTCCGTCCGGAACGGGCTCCGGAGAGCAACGAACGCCTCCAGGCCGCCTTCGGCCACCTGCTGGTGGCCATCGGGATCCCGGTGGTGGGCCCGTTGATCCTGCTGCTCACGTCGGCCAAGACCTCGCCGTACCTGCGACGGCAGGCGCTGGAGGCCCTGAACTTCCAGCTCACCGTGGTGGGGGTGAGCTGCATTCTGTCGGTCACCGTCATCGGCATCGTGCTGCTGCCGCTGATCTGGGTCGGCGCCGTCGTCATGGGCATCGTCGGTGGCATCTCGGCCCTGTCCGAGAGCAGCTTCCGCTACCCGCTGACGGTCCGCCTGGTCAAGTGACACCTCCCGGCAGCACGCGGGGGAGCCTGCTCTCAACGAAACGGCGGCGTGCGCCCGGGGTGGAGAAAGGCCGCCGCGCGACGGCGGCTGATGAACGGACGCGCGGATCGCAGATGCGGGGGCCTCGCGGATAGCGGATGTCGGGGGGATATCCGGAAGATTGACCGCGACGTCCGAGAATCCGGATCAGGACCAAGCGATGCCGGGGCCCAGGGAACTCAGATCGGGCCCAAGGGACGTCGGGGGACGTCCCCGGTAATGGCGGGGACCGGGGGCCGGGGCACGCGATATCCGGACCAAGGGACGTCGGGGACGTCCGGGGACATCGGGGGCGTCCCCGGGGTGCGGGGGATTCCGGGTCGGGGGGCCTGAGGGGTCACGGGATCATGGCCGGATCGAGGTGTCCGGGGATGCGGAGGGGCAGGGAATCTGGGGTCGAGGACCAGGAGGCATCAGCGCCGCGACCGGGGAGCGGGACCGAAGGATGTCGGGGGACATCTGGGGTGCCGAGTGCCCGGAGGTTCGCGTGGCGATGGTGCCGTAGAGGCCCGGCCCGCCCCCAGGGGACGAATGAGCGGGGGCAGGGCCGAGGAGAGACCGGACGCGGTCAGCGGGCCAGGACTTCGTAGCGGACGGTCATCACGCCCGCGCCCAGGCTGCCGATCGCGTCGAACGCGGCCCTGGAGAGGTCGAGGCACCGGCCGCCCACGTACGGGCCGCGGTCGTTGATGCGTACGGTGACCGACGAGCCGTTGCGCGGGTTGGTGACGCGGACGCGGCTGCCCAGCGGAAGGGTCTTGTGGGCGGCGGTCATGGCGGAGGGGTTGAAGCGTTCGCCGCTGGCCGTCATCTGGGGCTCGCCGTAGTACGAGGCGCCACACGTCCCGGAGGACAGGACGCGGACCTTCGGCTTCGTGGCCCGGAGCTTGACCGGCTTCACGGTTTTGGTCGTCTTCTTCGCCGTGTCGGACGTTGCCGCGTCGGATGCCGCCGTGTCGGACGAGGCCGTGTCGGAGGCCGACGGCTCGGTGGCGTCGGGCCGGGCGGCGGCGGGGGCCTTCGGCGCGGGGTTGGCGCCGTGCGGGGAGTTCGGGACGTTCTTCGCGCTCGGCCCAGAAGCGGTGGAGGGCGAGGCGCTGGGGCTCGAAGCCGTGAGAGCCGGGGTGGTGGTCCTGGCCTGGGAGACGTTGGCCGCGACCGGCGGGTTGGGGCTGCCGGTGGAGGTGGTCGCCGTGGCGGCGTCCTTGGCGGAGGTGGTGCCGGGGGCGTCGTTGCCGACGGCGGCCCAGGCGGTGGTCGAGGCGGCGGCCACTACGGCGGCCCCCGCGGCGATGGCGGTCCAGCGGCGCTTGCCCGGGGAGAGCTTGCGGTCGTTGGGGGACGATTTGTGGGAGTGCTGGCCCAAGGTAAACCACGGTCCTAGCTAGGGGACAGGAAAGAGAAAGGCCAGGTCAAGGGGGGTGGGAGGCGTGTGACGGCCTGTCCGCCCGCAAGGGATGGGGATCCGGCGGGCGAGGACGAACATATGCGACAAACAGCAGGTAAAGACAACTTAATGCGACATACAGTGACATATCTCACTTAAGGGCGCAAGAGGCCCAGAACGCCGAGCGTACGCCGAGGATCTTGGGGTTTCCGAAGAACGACAGAACTCGTCTAACACCACGCTCCAGGCCAACCCGACAACCTCGGCGCACAAACGGACCAACCTGATCTATGACCGCAACCGGGCCGACCTGAGCCAAGGCCGCGAACGGCCCAACCGCCCCTCAGGTCGTGAGCGAGGGAATCCGCCTCGGCAGAACCCGGCGACAAGACGGCCGACCCCTCCACGACGCTCTTCACTCGCCGCTGTGGCTGGTTCTCGGGCGTGCAGTCCCCCTGGGAAGGGGCAGGGGAATGCGGGCCAAGGCGGGCTGTCCCAGCGTGCTGGCCTTTGGGAGCTGCTTTGCCTGCTCCCCGGACAGGCAGCCCGTCTGGCGGCGTGCGCGGGGGGATGCGATGGCAAGGCGGGGCACCCCCTGCTCACCAGCGTCACGCGTTGCTCCGCCTGCTCTCCAAGCGTGCGATTTGTCCGCGGAGTGCGTGCGCGTGGGATCTGCTGGCAAGGCGGGCCAGCGGTCGTTGGGTGCGGATATGCAGGGCGGCCGTGCAGTCCGGCAGGCGTGGTCAGAGCATGAGGGAGCGGACGGTGGCGACGGTGTCGGCGTCTTCGGGGCGTTTGTCCGGGCGGTAGCGCAGCACCCGGGCGAAGCGCAGCGCCATCCCCCCGGGGTAGCGCGGCGAACGCTGCACGCCGTCGAAGGCGACCTCCACGACCAGCTCGGGCCGCAGCTTGACCGCCCACTCGTCGGTGGGGCCGTCGGCGAGTTCGAGGAAGCGTTCGGTCTGCCAGGCCAGCAGCTCGTCGGTGAGCCCCTTGAACGTCTTGCCGAGCATGACGAACCCGCCCTCGGGGTCGCGCGCGCCCAGGTGCAGGTTGGACAGCTTGCCCTCGCGCCGGCCATGGCCCCACTCGGCCGCCAGGACGACCAGGTCGAGCGTGTGCCGGGGCTTGACCTTGATCCAGCCCGCGCCGCGCCGGCCGGCCGCGTACGGCGAGGACAGGGACTTCACCACCAGGCCCTCGTGCCCCGCCTTGACCACGTCGGTGAAGAACTTCTCCGCCTCGGCCACGTCGGCGGTGATCAGCCGCGGCGTCAGCAGGCCGGGCGGGACGGCGCGGGCCAGGGCCTCCTGGCGCTGCGAGTACGGCAGGTCGAGCAGGTCGGCGCCGTCGGCGCGCAGCGCGTCGAAGAAGAACACGCTGAGCGGGGTCTGCTCGCGCAGCCTGGCGACGTCGGTCTTGCTGGAGACGCGGCTCGCGGTCACCTGGAACGGGTGGGGACGCCCGTCCGGCCGCAGCGCGAGGACCTCGCCGTCGAGCACCAGGTCGGCGGAGTCGAGCCCGAGCACCGCCTCGACCAGCTCGGGCACCTGCGCGGTGATGTCGTCGAGGGTGCGGGTGAAGACCCGCACCTGCGTGCCCGAGCGGTGGGCCTGCACGCGTACGCCGTCGAGCTTCCACTCCAGGGACGCGGGCGAACCGGCCTTCTCCAGCGCGGCGGCCACGTTGGGCGCGCTGCCGGCGAGCATGGGGGAGACCGGCCGCCCCACCTCCAGCTTGAACGCGTGCAGCGCCGCCACGCCGCCCGTCAGCGCCGCCGCGCCCACGGCGGGCAGCCAGCCGCGCAGGGTGAGCGCCCGCCGCACGTCGGCCGACGGCGCGCCGGACGCCTTGGCCAGCGCTTCGATCATCACGCCGTCGAGGGCGCCCTGGCGCAGCTCGCCGTTGAGCAGCCTGCGCATGAACTGCTGCTCCTGGCTGGTCAGCCCGGCGAACAGCTCGGCGACCAGCGCTCTGCGCGCCGCCTGCGAGCCGGGGCCGGAGACGGCCTTGATGCGGGTCAGCAGCGCGTCGACGGTCGTGAGGGTGGCAGTGGCGGCGAGTTTGGGCTGCGGGACGTCCTCCAGCGAGCGCCAGCCCACGCCGACCTGGCGCTGCGGCAGGTCGCCCGACAGGTAGGCGATGGCGATCTCCGCCTCGTCCGGGCCGACCCGGGCGAGCAGCTCGGCCAGATGCCCGACCTTGCCCAGCCGTGCGGAGGTGCGCGTCACCGCGTCGGAGGTCCGGACCACGTCGATCAGAAGCACACCGCTATCGTGCCTCACCACGCCGACATTTCCCCACCCGATATGTCCCGGGTTTTCCAAAGCAGGGGTAGCCGGGCGGGCCGCCGTCGGCGGCCCGCCCGGTCCGGTCTAGCTGACGCCGAGCAGGTCGACCACGAAGATCAGCGTCTCGCCGCCCTTGATGCGCGGCGGCGCGCCGCGGTCGCCGTAACCGAGGTGCGGCGGGATGACGAGCTTGCGACGGCCGCCGACCTTCATCCCGGCGACGCCGCGGTCCCAGCCCGCGATGACGCGGCCGCCCCCGAGCGGGAACTCGAACGCCTGGCCGCGGTTCCACGACGCGTCGAACTCCTCCCCGGACGAGAACGAGACACCCACGTAGTGGACGCTGACGTTGTGGCCCGGCTTGGCCTCGGGGCCAGTGCCTTCGACGAGGTCGACGATCTCCAGGTCGGCGGGCGGGTTGCCCTCGGGGAAGTCGATCTCGGGCTTCTCGAGTGCCACGAATGTGCTCCTGTTGACGATGACAATAACCCGACGACTCTATGCCGTCGGGGTACGGCCGTCGTTCATGGCCGCCCCTTCTCCCGGCGCCGGGCCGCCAGAAGCCGGGAGAAAGGGGCACGTCACCGGCGCCGGTGGGTCACCAGCTCTGGTGCAGCGGCATGCCCTCCGCGTAGCCGGAGGAGCTCTGGACGCCGACGACGGCCCGCTCGTGGAACTCCTCCAGGTTCGCCGCGCCCGCGTACGTGCACGACGACCGCAGGCCCGCGACGATCCCGTCGATCTGGTCCTCCACGCTGGGCCGCTTGGGGTCGAGGTACATGCGCGAGGTCGAGATGCCCTCCTCGAACAGCGCCTTCCTGGCCCGGTCGTAGGCGGAGTCCTCGGCCGTCCTGAGCCGTACGGCCCGGGAGGAGGCCATGCCGAAGTTCTCCTTGTACTTGCGCCCGTCGGCGTCGGTGCGGGCGTCGCCGGGCGACTCGTACGTGCCGGCGAACCACGAGCCGATCATCACGTTGGACGCCCCGGCCGCCAGCGCCAGGGCGACGTCGCGGGGGTGCCGGACGCCGCCGTCCGCCCAGACGTGCCTGCCGAGCCGGCGGGCCTCGGCCGAGCATTCGAGCACCGCCGAGAACTGCGGCCGTCCGACGCCGGTCATCATCCGCGTGGTGCACATGGCGCCCGGCCCCACGCCGACCTTGAGGATGTCGGCCCCGGCCTCGACCAGGTCGCGCACGCCCTCGGCGGTCACCACGTTGCCCGCCGCGACCGGCACGCCGGGGTCGAGCGCCCGGACGGCGCGCAGGGCGGCGATCATCTTCTCCTGGTGGCCGTGGGCGGTGTCCACGACCAGGCAGTCGGCCCCGGCCTCCAGCAGCTCCTTGGCCTTGGCGGCGACGTCGCCGTTCACGCCGACGGCCGCGGCGATGCGCAGGCGGCCCTGGGCGTCGAGCGCGGGCTGGTAGAGGGTGGCCCGCAGCGCGCCCGTGCGGGTGAGGATGCCGACCAGCCGGCCCTCGTCGTCCACGATGGGCGCGAGGCGGTGGCGGCCCTCGTGCAGGCGGTCGAAGGCGGCGCGCGGGTCGAGCCCGGCGGGCAGCGTGAGCAGCTCGCTCGACATGACCTCCGACAGCTGCGTGTACATGTCCACGCCCTGGCAGTCGGCCTCGGTCACCACGCCGACGGGCCGGTTGTCCCAGTCGACGACGATGACCGCGTTGTGGGCGCGCTTGGGCAGCAGTTGCAGCGCCTCGCCCACGGTGTCGTGCGGGGTGAGGGTGAGCGGCGTGTCGTGGACCAGGTCGCGCTTCTTGACCCAGTCGACCACGTCGGCGACGACGTCGAGGGGGATGTCCTGGGGGATCACGGTGATCCCGCCGCGGCGGGCCACGGTCTCGGCCATGCGGCGGCCGGCGACCGCGGTCATGTTGGCGACGACTATGGGGATCGTGGTGCCCGTGCCGTCGTTCGTGGAGAGGTCGACCGCGAGCCGCGATCCGACCGAGGAGCGCGACGGCACCATGAACACGTCGCTGTAAGTCAAATCGTAACGAGGCTCTTGGTCGTTGAGAAACTTCACGTTCATCCATCTTATGGGGTGACAGGTCCACCAAGGGGTTTCCCCCGTTCTCCGGGGCTTATGATCGGCCGGGGACACATTTGGGGGAGGTAAGTCGTGGACATCGTCGAACGGGCCGAGCTGACCGTCGTGGGCTTCGCCGTACGCACGACGAACGCCGACGAGGCGGATCCGGCGCGGGCCGCGCTGCCCACGCTGTGGCAGCGGGCGGGCGCGCCGGGGGCCTTCGCGCACGTGCCGGGCCGCATCGACGAGAACCTCTACGCGGTGCTGACCGACTACGAGAGCGACCACACCGGCGCCTACACGCAGATCGTCGGCATCGGCGTGCGCACGGTGCCGCGCCTGCCCGAGGGCATGGTGGCGGTGCGCGTGCCGGCCGCCAAGTCGATCAGGCTGGAGGTCCGCGGGCAGCTGCCGCAGGCGCTGATCGAGGCGTGGCAGCAGGTGTGGCAGCACACCGAGTCGGGCGGCCAGCCCTCCCGCGCCTTCACCACGGACCTGGAGGTCCACCACTTCGAGGGCGCCGACCTCTACGTGGCCGTCTAGGCCCCGGGAGTCACAGGCCGAGCGCCCCGGCCGCCGCCGCGACGGCCGTCGGCTTGACCTCCTCCAGGGGGAGGCCGGCGTACTCGACCGTGCAGTCGGCCATGCCGCCGAGCGCCACTGTGGCGCGGATCTGCTGGGCCTGCGTGAGGTCGGGGCCGAGCAGCAGGGCGATCAGCTCGCGCCGCCATTCGAACATGCGCTGGCCCAGGTCGAGGTAGGCCAGGATCGAGAGGTCGCGCACCATCATCCCGGTCACGTCGCGGTGGCGCCACATGAGCTCGAAGTAGTCGTCGAGCAGCGCGCGCGGGTCGCCGGGCTCCTGCCTGGCGGTGAAGCGCTCGAAGTCCTCCACCAGCGGCTGCACGATGCTGCGCACCAGGTCGTCGCGTGAGGCGAAGTGGTAGTAGAGCGCGGGCTTGGTGATGCCCAGCCGGTCGGAGATCTGGCGCAGGCTGGTGTTCTGCACGCCCTGCTCGGCGAACAGCTCGCGGGCCACCGCCTGGATTCGGGACTTGGTGTCACTGGGCATGCCTGAAGTTTATCCCTTACCTACCGTTAAGTAAGGACGCGTGCTAGCGTGGACTTACCAACCGTTAAGTAAGGAGGGGGCCATGAAGGTCCTCGTCTCGGGCGCCAGCGTCACCGGGCCGGTGCTGGCGTACTGGCTGACCAGGTACGGCTTCGAGGTCACGGTCGTCGAACGCGCCCCGGCGCTCAGGAAGTCGGGCGGCCACGCGGTGGATCTGTTCCGTCCCGCCATGGACATCGTCGAGAAGATGGGCCTCCTGGAGCCGGTCACGGCCAAGAAGACCGGCACCGACCGGTTCAGGGTCCACCGCGAGGGCCGGGCGCGGCCCGTGGAGCTGGAGCTGCGGCGCATCCTCAGCGCCGTCTCCGACCGGCACGTCGAGATCATGCGCGACGACCTGAGCGAGGTCTTCTTCGAGGCCACCCGGCACGACGCCGCCTACGTCTTCGGCGACTCCATCGCCTCGATCTCCGAGGACGGCGAGGTGCGCTTCGACAGCGGCCGGCAGGACCGCTTCGACCTGGTGATCGGCGCCGACGGCCTGCACTCCAACGTGCGCCGCCTGACCTTCGGCCCCGAGGAGCGCTTCGCCACCTGGATCGGCGCGTACCTCGCCGTCGCCTCCGTCCCGAACTTCCTGGGGCTCGACGGCCGGATGGAGGCCATGGCGGGCGAGGGCTACATGGCCGCCGTCTACAGCGCCGCGCACATGGACGACGCGCGGGCCGGTTTCCTGTTCAGGACGCCGGAGCCGCTCGACTACCACCACCGGGACGTGGCCCGGCAGAAGGAACTGCTGCGCGAACGGTTCGGCGGCCTCGGCTGGCAGGTCCCCAGGATCCTGGACGAGGTGGACCGCGCGTCCGTCTTCTACTTCGACTCCATCACCCAGCTCAGGCTCGACTCCTGGTCACGCGGCCGGGTGACGCTGGCCGGCGACGCCGGTTACTGCCCGGGACCGGCCGTGGGCGGCAGCACGAGCCTGGCGGTCGTGGGGGCGTACGTGCTGGCGGGCGAGCTGGCCGCGCACGGCGGCGACCACCGCGCGGCCTACCCCGCCTACGAGGCCGGGATCGGCGAGTACGTGCGCCGCAGCCGCGCCTTCGCCCGCCGCGCGGCCAGGGGGATCGTCCCGGGGAGCCGCTTCGACGTGTGGGCGCTCACCCAGGGCATCCGGCTGGTCAACCACCTGCCGGTCGGCCTCACCAGGGCCGCGACCAAGATCAGCAGCAAGGGGGTGCGCCTGCACGACTCGATCCGCCTCAAGGACTACGCCGCGCACGCGCGACCGGTGACGTCCCGCCCCTGACGAAGGCTCAGGCCAGCACGCCCTGCTCCCGCAGCTTCTCCGCCTCAGCCGCCGGCAGCCCCCACGCGGACAGGTCCGTCAGGCGGGTGGCCGGCGACAGGTCCGGGTCCGGCACGCCGAGGAGGCGCGGCGCGGGCACCGGATGGGTCACGCCGCCGACCTCGGCGAACGTGCCCCGGGCGACGTTGTGCGGGTGCCGCGCGGCCTCGGCCATCGACAGGACGGGCGAGACGCAGGCGTCCGAGCCCTCGAACAGGGCCTCCCACTCGGCACGGGTGCGCTTGGCGAACTCCTCGGCCAGCCGGGCCTTGAGCGCGGGCCACTGCGTCCTGTCGTTGCGGTCGGGCAGGCCGGTCAGGCCCATCAGGTTCACCATGGCGTCCCAGAACTGCGGTTCGAGCGAGCCGACGGCCAGGAAGCCGCCGTCGGCGGTCTCGTAGGTGTCGTACTGGGGGGCGCCGGTGTCGAGCAGGTTGGTGCCGCGCGGGCCCCAGAAGCCGCTCTGCGCGGCCTGGTAGAACATCGAGAACAGCAGGGCGGCGCCGTCCACCATGGCGGCGTCGATCACCCGGCCCTTGCCGGTGCGCTCGCGTTCGAACAGGGCCAGCAGCACGCCGTAGGCGAGCATGAGGCCGCCGCCGGCGAAGTCGCCGAGGATGTTGATCGGCGGGGTGGGCTTGCCGCCCTCGCGGCCGAGCATCGACAGCACGCCGGAGATCGCGATGTAGTCGATGTCGTGGCCCGCGGTGGGCGCGAGCGGGCCGTCCTGGCCCCAGCCGGTCATCCGGCCGTAGACCAGCCGCTCGTTCACCGCGTGCAGGTCGGCGGGGCCGATGCCGAGCCGTTCTGCGACGCCGGGACGGAAGACCTCGATCACCACGTCGGCGTTGCGGGCCAGCTCCTTGAAGGCGGTCACGCCCTCGGGCGACTTCAGGTCCAGGCCGATCGTCCGCTTGCCGCGGTCCATGACGTCCGTACGGGGCCGGTCGGAGACGGCCTGCACCCGGTCGACCCGCAGCACCTCGGCGCCGTGGTCGGCCAGCATCATCCCGGCGAACGGCCCCGGGGCCAGCCCGGCGAGCTCCAGGACGCGCACTCCGGCCAGCGGGCCGCCACTACCCTTCGACATGGACATCTCCTCGACAGTCGCACCGGCAAACGCTTGGCTTCACGGCTCCGAACCTGCCTCAGTAGAACAACATTCGGCAAGTCGTGGCAAGCGGCCTTTTTGCGTCCTTCCCGCGAACTCGTGGGAGGTATGGGAAACTTGCCCACTGTTCGGGTGGTCTACAGATCGCCGGCGTCCAGCGGCTGTCTGCAGCAGGCGCTCGCGCCGCTACAGGGGTAGGACATGGTTTCGGAGAGCAACCGGCTTGTCGCCAGGCGCTACCAGTTACTGCGCGAACTGGGCCGCGGGGGTATGGGCGTCGTCTGGGAGGGCTACGACACGCTGCTCAACCGGCAGGTGGCCATCAAGGAGGTGCTGCTGCCCGAGGGGCTGTCGCCGGGCGAGCAGGAGCGCCACCTCATGCGCACCGCCCGCGAGGCCCGTACGGCGGCCAAGCTCAACCACCCCTCCGTGGTCGCGGTCTACGACGTGGTCGAGGAGGGCGGCCGGCCCTGGATCGTCATGGAGCTGGTCGCGCACCCCTCGCTCGAAGAGGTCGTGGCCACCTCGGGGGCGCTGCCCGTACGGCAGGCGGCCGACGTGGGCCGCCAGGTGCTGTCGGCGCTCAGGGCCGCCCACGAGGCGGGGATCCTGCACAGGGACGTCAAGCCCGCCAACATCCTGCTCGCCGACGACGGCCGCGCGGTGCTGATGGACTTCGGCATCGCCACGGTCGAGGGCGACGCCTCGCTGACCAGGACGGGCATGGTGACCGGCTCGCCCAGCTTCCTGGCCCCGGAACGGGTGCGCGCGGACGAGGCCGGACCGCCCTCCGACCTGTGGTCGCTCGGCGCGACGCTGTTCGCCGCGATGGTCGGCCGCTCGCCGTTCGACCGCGGCGAGGCCATGGCGACGATCAACGCGCTGCTCAACGAGGAGCCCGACTACCGGCGCATCCCGCCGATCATGCACCCGATCCTGAAGGGCCTGCTCCGCAAGGAGCCCGCCGACCGGGTGGACGCCGAGGAGGCCGACCGGCTGCTCGCGGCCATCGAGGTGGCGGCCAAGCCCGCCTACACCGACCTGCCGGAGAAGAAGCCGGGCAGCGGGCGCGGGCGGGCCGTGCTGGCCGTGGCCGCCGCCGCCGTCGTGGTCGTCGCGGGTGGCGCGGTCGCCTACTTCAAGCTCGCCACGCCCGCCGAGGGCGCCCCGCGCACCGCCCAGCCGGCCGCCGCGGCCAGCCCGCTGAGCCCGTCGCCCGCGCAGCAGCCCACGACGAGCCGGACGCCGTCGGCGACCCCCACGCCGACCGTGCGGCGGGTGCGCCCGGCCGTGCGCGCGTGGACCTCGCGGGAGGGCTGGTCGATCCTGCGCCCGATCGGCTGGCGGGGCGCGCTGCGCGAGTCCGTCACCGAATGGACGCGCCGCGACGGCAACGCCCACCTCGGCGTCGAGGCCCTGTACTCCAGCCTCGACGCCAACCAGATCCTGCGCGACTCGGAGGAGACGCTGCGGCAGGACGGCCAGGAGGTGATCAGCCGCGGCCGCCGCGTGGTCAACCACCGGGGCGTCAAGGCGGTCGAGTGGGAGTTCTCCTGGACCGGCGCCAGCGCCGCGGGCACCCACTGGATCAGGCCGGGCATGACCTACCACGAGGTGCGCCGCGCGGTGGTGTCCGGCGAGACGGCCTACATCCTGTCCTGGACGGTCACCCAGGACCAGTGGCTGCGCAACAGGACACTGATGCGACAGGTGATCGACAGCTTTACGGTGAAGGCATGAGCCCCTGGAACCTGCTCGCCCTGCCGCCGCTGCCCGAGGAGGCGACGCGCGGCCTGCTCGCCCCGCTCGGCGACCGGGTGACGGTCCGCGTGCCCGCCACCCGCG
The DNA here is from genome assembly GCF_040298265.1 of Nonomuraea sp. NPDC001636. NCBI lineage: Bacteria > Bacillati > Actinomycetota > Actinomycetes > Streptosporangiales > Streptosporangiaceae > Nonomuraea > Nonomuraea sp. NPDC001636. The sequence goes on along the minus strand of NZ_JBEOZT010000015.1, from coordinate 139,289 downwards.
ACCGGGCCGGGCTGCTGGCCGCGCTGCCCGAGGCCGAGATCGTGCTCGGCGACTGGACCTCCACGCTCGTGCTCGACGCCGAGGCGGTCAAGCACGCGCCCGCGCTGGCCTTCGTGCAGCAGCCCTCGGTGGGCGTCGACGGCCACGACCTGGCCGCCCTGGCCGAGGCCGGGGTGCCGCTGGCCAACACGCCGGGCGTCAGCGCCGTCGCGGTGTCGGAGTGGTGCCTGGCCGCCACGCTGTCGCTGTCGCGCCGGCTGGGGGCCGCCGACGCCGCCGTACGCGCGGGGGAGTGGCCGCAGCAGGGCCTGCGCCCGCGCGAGCTGAGCGGCCGCCGGGTCGGCGTCGTCGGCTACGGCCCGATCGGCGAGAACTGCGTGCGCCTGTTCGGCGCCCTGGGCTGCGAGGTCTCCTACTGGACCAGGTCCCCGCGGCAGGCGCCCGGCCGCGCCGACCTGGAGACGCTGGTGGCCGGCAGCGACGTGCTGGTCGTGGTGATCGCGCTGTCGGAGGAGACCCGCGGCCTGATCGACCCGCGCCGCATGAAGCAGGGCGCGCTGCTGGTCAACGCGGCCAGGGGCGGCGTCGTCGACCAGGCGGCGCTGGTCGCCGCGCTGCGCGACGGGCATCTCGGCGGGGCCGCGCTCGACGTGTTCGACACCGAGCCGCTGCCCGCCGGCGACCCGCTGCGCGACCTGCCCGACGTGCTGCTGTCGCCGCACGCCGCCGGGGTGACGCCCGAAGCGACGACGCGCCTGCTCACGGCCGTGCTGGACAACCTGACGGCGGCACTGGAGGGACGAGAGGTGCGTGCTGTGCTCAATGGGGTCTCACCTCTGGTTCGGCGTAGATTTCCGCATTTGCCTGCCACATAGGCGTTTCACCTGGCACGATGAACAGTTTTCGTGTCTTTAACGACCCCGGTCTGTTCGAGCCGGGCTGCGGGAGATACGGTCTTACGGACGATCTCTACCAGCTCAAGGGGGTGCTTCCGTGACGACGACGATGTCGACACACCAACGGGCAGTAGAGCAGATCCGGCAGTCCTACGCCGAGATCCCCGGCGACGCCGCTCCCCGGTTGGCCAAGTCCACGTCCAACCTGTTCAGGTTCCGTGACGGAGGCAGGACGGCCAAGCTGTCGGCCAGAGACCTCGACGAGGTCATCAGCGTGGATCCGGCGACGATGACGGCCGAGGTCCAGGGCATGACCACGTACGAGCACCTCGTCGAGGCCACGTTGCCGCACGGGCTCATGCCGTACGTGGTGCCCCAGCTCAAGACGATCACGCTCGGCGGCGCCGTCACCGGCCTCGGCATCGAGTCGACCAGCTTCCGGGACGGCCTGCCGCACGAGTCGGTCGAGGAACTGGAGATCCTCACCGGCGACGGCCGCATCGTCGTGGCCCGTGACGACAACGAGCACCAGGATCTGTTCCGCGCCTTCCCCAACTCCTACGGCACGCTCGGCTACGCCCTGCGCATCCGGATCAAGCTCCGCAAGGTCCAGCCGTACGTGCACCTGACGCACATCAGGTTCACCGACGCGGCCAAGTGCATGCTGGCCATGCAGGAGATCTGCGACAGCATGGTGCACGACGGCGAGCAGGTCGACTTCGTGGACGGCGTCTTCTTCGACCCGGAGGAGATGTACATCACGCTGGGCCGCTTCGCCGACCGCGCGCCCTACGTCTCCGACTACACCGGCATGCGCATCTACTACCAGTCGATCAGGCAGCGCAGCCGCGACTGGCTGAGCATCCACGACTACCTGTGGCGCTGGGACACCGACTGGTTCTGGTGCTCGCGGGCGTTCGGCGTGCAACAGACGGTGGTCCGCTCGCTGATGCCGCGCCGCTGGATGCGCTCCGACGTCTACCGCAGGCTCGTCGCCCTCGACCGGCGGACCGGGCTGACCGCCCGCATCGACCGCTGGCGCGACCAGCCCGTCCAGGAGTCGGTCATCCAGGACGTCGAGGTGCCGGTCGAGCGCGGCGCGCAGTTCCTGGAGTTCTTCCACGACAAGGTGGGCATGACCCCCGTCTGGATGTGCCCGCTGCGGTCGAGCTCCCAGTGGCCGCTGTACCCGCTGGAGCCGGGCAAGCTCTACGTCAACTTCGGCTTCTGGGGCATGGTTCCGCTGCCGCGCGGCCAGTTCGACGGCTACTACAACAGGCTCATCGAGGACTCGGTACACGAGCTGGACGGCCACAAGTCGCTCTACTCGACCTCCTTCTACGCCCGTGAGCAGTTCTGGGAGCTGTACAACGGTGATGCTTATTGGCCGGTCAAGCGGGAATACGACCCGAACGGTCGCCTGCTGGACCTGTACGAAAAGTGTGTACGGGGAAGGTGAGCATGGCTCTCGCAAGCATCTTTGAGAAGATCGTCGGCTCTGACGCGAACATCTCGTTCATGGCCTACGACGGCAGCAAGGCCGGTCCTGACGGCGCCGACCTCGGTCTTGAGGTCAAGTCGCCCATCGCGGTGGCCTACCTGGCACAGGCCCCCGGGGAACTGGGCCTGGCCAGGGCGTACATCTCGGGCCACATCGACGTGCACGGCGATCTGTACACCCTGCTCGACCGCATGTGGAACATCACCACCAACGACCTGACCGCGGGCGAGAAGCTGGCCGCCGTACGGTCGCTGGGCGTCAAGCCGTTGCTCATGCGGGTGCCGCCGCCCCCGCAGGAGGTGCGCCAGAGCGCCCTGGCCCGGCTCGGCTCGCGGCACGCCAAGCAGCGTGACGCCGAGGCGATCCACCACCACTACGACGTGTCCAACCGGTTCTACCGGTGGGTGCTGGGGCCGTCCATGGCCTACACGTGCGCGACCTACCCCGAGGAGGGCGCGACGCTGGAGGAGGCCCAGTACACGAAGTTCGACCTGGTGGCCAGGAAGCTCGACCTCAAGCCGGGCATGCGCCTGCTCGACGTCGGCTGCGGCTGGGGCGGCATGGTCATCCACGCCGCCAAGCACTACGGCGTCAAGGCGCTGGGCGTGACGCTGAGCCGCCAGCAGGCCGAGTGGGCCCAGAAGGCGATCGCCGACGAGGGCCTCCAGGACCTCGCCGAGGTGCGCTTCATGGACTACCGGGACGTGCGGGAGACCGGCTTCGACGCGGTCAGCTCCATCGGCCTGACCGAGCACATCGGCAAGGACAACGTCCCGTCGTACTTCGAGTTCCTCTACGGCAAGCTCAAGCCCGGCGGCCGGCTGCTCAACCACTGCATCACCCGTCCGACGGGCAAGGAGAAGACGTTCAACAAGGGCGGCTTCATCAACCGCTACGTCTTCCCCGACGGCGAGCTGGAGTCGGTGGGCTGGCTGATCAGGCAGATGGAGGACATCGGCTTCGAGATCCGCCACGAGGAGAACCTGCGCGAGCACTACGCCAAGACCCTGCGCCACTGGTGCGACAACCTCGACGCCAACTGGGACGAGGCCGTCCAGGAGGTCGGGATGGGCACGGCCAGGGTGTGGGCCCTGTACATGGCGGGCTGCATCGTCGGCTTCGAGCGCAACAAGGTCCAGCTGCACCAGGTGCTGGGCGTCAAGCTCGACGACGACGGCCGGTCCGGCGTGCAGCTGCGCCCGGCGGTCAACTGGCCGTGACGGGCGGGAGAGGGCCCGTCGCCCTCTCCCTGCGGCTCACCCCCGCCCCGAGGCGCTGTCCGAGCGGCCGGCTCACCCGGGTGTGGCCGCGGTCAGAGGCGGCCCACGGCGGCGACGGGCGCGCGGGTGTGCGGGCACGACCACGTCGCGACGCCGTCCACCACGGTCGCGGCCAGCGGGTGGGTGCCGGGATGCTCGGGGCACTCCGGCCACACCGCGGGCAGCCCCTGACCCCACAGCGCCTCGACCGCCCACTCCTGCGCCTGGTCGGCGAGGTCGGCCACCTGCTCGGCCGGGCCGCCGGCGACGCCGAGGCGCAGGCCCACGCCGCTGCCGTCGGGCGCGAACAGCATGAGCACCCGCTCGCCGCCCCGCAGCGGCGTCTCCTCCCGCAGGTCCGGCCGCACCCCGCAGGTGGCGCGCAGGTCGCGGAGCACGGGCAGCAGCGCGTCGGGGATCGGCTCGTCCACATCCCGGATCCTAGACGTCCCCCGGCCGGGTCCCTGAACGGCGCTTGGCATCGCCCGGCGTAGCGTGGTCCCACGGTCGAAGGGGGGCGGACGGTGACGGCTGGGAACAGGGTCCGGGTGCGCCGGGTCTACGAGGAGCCCGCGCCGGACGACGGCGCCCGGGTGCTGGTCGACCGGCTGTGGCCGCGCGGGCTGGCCAAGGCCGACGCCCACCTCGACGAATGGTGCAAACAGGTCGCTCCCTCCACCGAGCTGCGCACCTGGTACCGGCACGACCCCGACCGGTTCGCGGAGTTCGGCGACCGCTACCGGGACGAGCTGGCCGCGCCGGAGCGGGCCGAGGCGCTGGCCCACCTGCGCGAGCTCGCCGGGAAGGGCCCGCTGACCCTGCTCACCGCCACCAAGCAGCCCGAGATCAGCGAGGCCGCGGTGCTCGCCGAACTGCTCGGCGCCTGACCACCGGGGACGCTCAGCGGGCGGAGGTTCCGCCGGCGGCCAGGCCGTCGAGCGTGCCGTTGAGGAAGTGCCAGCTCAGCTCGGCGTCGCGGGTGCGGCCGTGCGGGGCGCGGAACAGGGCGACGTACTCGGCCACGTCGTCGAGGCTCCAGCGCAGCCGGTAGAGGGCCAGGGCGGCGGGGTCGGGCGTACGGCCGGTGGCGGCCGCGTACCTGGCCAGGTCGCCGGGGGTCCTGGCGACCAGCCACAGGTCCCGTTCCGGCACGGCCAGGCCGACGGTGTCCCAGTCGATCAGCAGGCAGCGGCCCTCGTGCCGGAGCAGGTTGCCGGGGTGGGGTTCGCCGTGGGTGACGACGGGTGGGCCGAGGTCGCGGCAGCCGCGGTCGAAGTCGCGCAGCCGGGCGTGCAGGGTCGCGGCGTGCCGGTCGAGCAGGGCTCGGGCCCGCTCGGCGTACGGGCCGCCGGTCCACGGGCGGCCGGTCTCGGCGAGGGCCCGCTCCAGCGCCGCCCGCCCGGCCGGCTGCAGCGGGCGGGACGGGGTAGACGGGGGCGGGGGCGTGCCGTGCAGCTCGGCCAGCAGGTCGATGACCTGGGCGCGGTCGTGCTCGGCCGGCTCGTCGTCGAAGCCGCCGGTGACGCCGTCGACGAACGGGAAGACGCTCAGCGCGTACCGGGGGGCGAGCGGGCGGAGCAGCGCGCCGCCGTGGAGGTCCGGCACGGGCGCGACCACGAACTTCAGGGTCGCGGACAGCGCCGCCGCCGTCTCCAGCGCCCGCCCCAGCTCCCCGAACGCCACTTGCGCCCCTCCGCCCAGGCCACCGGGAGCCGGTGAGGGGGCGGTGTGCGGTGCGGAGGGCAGGGTGGCGGCGGTGAGGAACCAGCGTCGTCCGTCGGCGCCGGTCGCGATCCAGTGGTGGTCGCCGAAGCCCACCGGCGCGTACGCCAGCCCGACGGCCTTGATCCCCCACGCCTCCAGGGCGGGCGCCAGCAGCGATTCGTCCAGATCCGCGGGCCTGTCACGCATCCGGCCACACTAGCGACCGCCCTCGCCGCCGGGCATCCCGATTAACAGCTCCATCGCCGCCAGCACGTCGTCCACCACCAGGTCCGCGCGGGGAGCCGCCGCGCCGGTCCCGCGGTCGATCCAGATCGTCCGCAATCCGGCCGCGCGCCCGCCCGCGATGTCCTTGTCCGGGTCGTCGCCCACCATCCACCCGCCGGCCGGGACGGCTCCGCACCGGTCGGCGGCGATCCGGAACAGCCGCGCGCCGGGTTTGCGCACGCCCTCCGCGCCGGAGATCGCCCACCCGTCCACCCGCTCGGCCAGCCCGGTACGCCGGATCTTGCCCGTCTGGTTGTCGGCCATCCCGTTCGTCACGATCCCGACCGCCCACCCCGCCGCCCGCAGCCGGTCGAGCCCCGCCAGCACCTCGGCCCGGCACTCCACCAGCCACGGCAGCCTGGCCCGGTAGGCCCGCCACAACTCCTCGACGGGCTCGGCAAGCGCGAAGCGCTCACGTACGCGGGCGAGAAGGCGCGGGCCGGGGCCCGCGCCGCGGCCCGTCAGCGGAGCTCGCGCTTGAGGATCTTGCCCGTGGCCGTCATCGGCAGGGCGTCGCGGAACTCGACGATCCTCGGGTACTTGTAGGCCGCCATGTTCTCCTTGGCCCAGGCGATCAGCTCGTCCTCGGTGACCGTCGAGCCGGGCGTGCGGATGACGTACGCCTTGACCTCCTCGCCGTGCGACTCGTGCGGGACGCCCACGACCGCCGCCAGCGACACCGCCTCGTGGGTCATGAGCACCTCCTCCAGCTCGCGCGGGTAGACGTTGAAGCCGCCACGGATGATCATGTCCTTGGCCCGGTCGACGATGGCGTAGTAGCCGTCGGCGTCGCGGGTGGCGATGTCGCCGGTGCGGAACCAGCCGTCCTTGAGCACCTCGGCCGTCGCCTCCGGGCGGCCGTAGTAGCCCTTCATGACGTTGTGGCCGCGGATGGCGATCTCGCCGGGGCCCTCGCCCTCGACCGTCTTCCAGTCGCCGTCGATCAGCTTCATCTCCACGCCCCAGATGGGGGTGCCGATCGTGCCGGGCTTGGTGGGCCGTCCGAGCTGGTTGAAGCTGGCCACGGGGGAGGTCTCCGACAGGCCGTACCCCTCCAGGATGCCGATGCCGAAGGTCTGCTCGAAGTCCTTCAGCACCTCCACCGGCGAGGACGCGCCGCCGGCTACGGCCACCTTCAGGCTGCGCGGCACCTCGGCGCCCTCGGCGTGGATCTTCGTGAGCATGCCCCAGTACATCGTCGGGACGCCGGCGAAGGTCGTCACGCTCTCCTTGCGCATGAGCTCCAGGGCCTCGCCCGGCTCGAAGCGCGGCATCAGCACGACCGTCGCGCCGCGCATGAAGGCGGTGTTCATGACGGTCGTCTGGCCGAAGGAGTGGAACAGCGGCAGCACCGCGAGGTAGGTGTCGCCGCCCTCGCTGCGCGGGAACATCCGGTCGCTGATCAGGGCGTTCATCAGCATGTTCTGGTGGCTGAGCTCGGCGCCCTTGGGCTGGCCCGTGGTGCCCGAGGTGTAGAGGATCACGGCGGTGTCCTCGGGGTCGGTCTGCACCGTCTCGAAGTCGGCCGGCACGCCGTTGAGCGCCGCCCACACCGTCTCGCCGTACGGGGACTCGGTGGCCAGCGGGGTGGCGGGCAGCACGAAGAAGTGCTCGCAGCCGTCCGCGGCCTCGAAGCCTGCCTTGCCGCGCTCGCCCAGCGGCAGCTCCGGCGAGCCCTCGAAGCAGAACAGCGCCTTGGCGTCGCTGTCGTCGAGGTGGTAGGCGATCTCGCGGCCCTGCAGCAGCACGTTCAGCGGCACCACGGTGGCGCCCGCCTTGAGGATGCCGAAGTAGACGAACGGGAAGTACGGCAGGTTGGGACAGGCCAGCGCCACCTTGTCGCCCTTGCCGATGCCCCGCGACACCAGCAGGTTCGCCACCTGGCGGGCGACAGTGTCGATCATGCCGTACGGCAGGCGCATGTCGCCGAAGACGATCGCCGTGCCGTCGGGGTTGTTTCTGGCGCTGTCCTCCAGGACGACCGACAAGTTGAGCATGAACGCCTTCCTCCTCTGTACGCGCTTGCCGCCATCTTGGCAGCCCCACATACCGACCGGTAGGGCGAATTTCATTCGGCCCTACTGCGGCCCGCTGAACGCGGGCCGCAGTAGGTAACCAAGGTTCGAAGGGCATATGGACGCGCCAGCTCACCTGGAGTAAGCAAGTGGCAGGTTACTTAGCCCCCTGGAGTGCTCATGCAGTACGACTACGTGATCGTCGGAGCGGGGTCCGCCGGGTGCGTGCTGGCCAACCGGCTGTCGGCGGACCCGTCGGTGTCGGTGGCGCTGGTCGAGGCGGGCGGGCATGACGACAAGCTGGAGATCCGCATGCCCGCGGGCTTCGCCAAGCTGTTCAAGACCGACTACGACTGGAACTTCACGACGGCCAAGCAGGGCGAGATGTCCGGCCGTGAGCTCTACTGGCCGCGCGGCCGGGTGATCGGCGGCTCGTCCTCGCTCAACGCGCAGATGTGGGTGCGCGGCTGCCAGGAGGACTACGACCAGTGGGGGGTGCCCGGCTGGACGTACGAGGAGGTCCTGCCCTACTTCACCAGGGCCGAGCAGCGCGTCGGCAGCAACCACGGCGGCGTCTACGGCACCTCCGGCCCGCTCTACGTCTCCGAGCTGCGCAGCCCCAACGTCACCACGGCGGCCTTCCTGCGGGCCTGCGAGGAGCTGGGCCTGACCCGGCTGGCGGAGCTGAACGGCCGCTCCAACGAGGGCTGCTGCCCCACCCCCGTCACCCAGAACCGCGGCCGCAGATGGAGCGCCGCGGACGCCTACCTGCGCCCGGCCGCCGCCAGGCCGAACCTCACCGTGCTCACCGGCGCGACCGTGGACCGCGTGGTGTTCGAGGGCTCCCGCGCCGTCGGCATCGAGCACAGCGGCGGCACCCTGGTCAGGGCGGCCAGGGAGGTCGTCCTGTCGGCGGGGGCGATCGGGTCGCCGTACCTGCTGATGCGCTCCGGGGTGGGCGCGGCCGACGAGCTGCGCGACGCGGGGGTGCCGGTCGTGCGCGAGCTGCCCGAGGTCGGCAAGAACCTCCAGGACCACCTCGCCTCCGGCGTGTACGTCGAGTGCAAGGAGCCGGTGACGCTGACCAAGGCCGAGTCTCTGGTGAACCTGCTGCGCTACATCGTGCTGCGCTCGGGCATGCTGACCACGAACGTCGGCGAGGCGGTCGCCTTCGTCCGGACCTCGGCCGAGGAGCCCGCCCCCGACATCGAGCTCGTCTTCGCCCCCGGCCCGTTCGTCGACCACGGGCTCACCCCGCCGACCGGCCACGGCCTGACCGTCGGCGTCGTGCTGCTGCAGCCGCAGAGCCGGGGCAGGGTCGGGCTGAGCGGCCGCGACGTGCTGATCGACCCCGGTTACCTGAGCGCGGAGGCCGACGTCAAGCGCCTGGTCGCCGGGCTGAAGACGGCCAAGCAGGTGTTCGCGACGAATGCCATGAAGCGGTACGCGGGCGGCCCGATGGCGCCGTACTGGGGGCCGGAGAGCGACGAGGAGCTGGCCCGGTGGGTGCGCGAACGCGGCGAGACCCTCTACCACCCCGTCGGCACCTGCCGGATGGGCGCCGACGAGGGGTCGGTCGTGGACCCGTCGCTCCGGGTGCGCGGTCTCGAAGGGCTGAGGGTGGTGGACGTCTCCGTCATGCCGACGCTCAACCGCGGCCACACGCACGCCCCGGCGATCATGATCGGCGAGAAGGGCTCCGAGTTGATCCTGGGAAACCGGTAGCCGCGACGCGGCGGACCTTGACGTAAGTGAGCACTTGCCCAAGGCTTGTATGGTATGACGCTCTCCGCGGATCTGGACATCTCGCAGATACCGTTCTGGGGACTGCCGCAGGCGGACCGCTTGGAGACCTTCCGCCGCCTGCGCCGGCTCGAACGGCCCCTCTTCGTGCCGGAGCAGACCGTGCCGTTCATCGGCGGCGGCCCCGGCTACCACGCCCTCGTACGCCACGCCGACGTCACCGAGGCCAGCAGGAACGCGGCCGTCTTCAGCAGCGAGCCGTGCTCCAACAGCATCCCCGACATGCCGCGCTGGCTCAGCGTCTACTTCGGCTCGATGATCAACATGGACGACCCGCGCCACGCCCGCCTGCGCAGGATCGTCTCCAGGGCCTTCACCCCGCGCATCCTGTCGAAGATGGAGGAGGACCTGGCCAGGGCCGCCGCCGAGATCGTGGACGAGGCGATCGAGCAGGGGCCGGGCGACTTCGTGGCGCAGGTCGCCGCCCGGCTCCCCGTACGGGTCATCTGCGACATGATGGGGATCCCGCCGAAATTTCATGATCTGGTGTTGCGGCGCACCAACGTCATCCTCGGCAACGCCGACCCCGAGTACACCGGCATCGACCCGAACTTCAGCCGCGTCAACGTCGCCCGCGGCCTGGCCAAGTTGCTGCGCGCCGGCTACTCGCTGAACCGGATGGCCGCCCGCCTCGGCGACGAGCGACGCAAACGCCCGACCGGCGACCTGGTCAGCCTGCTCGTGGGCGGCGAGGAGCGGCTCAGCCCGCAGGAGTTGGGGTCGTTCTTCATCCTGCTGGTGGTGGCCGGCAGCGAGACCACCCGCAACGCCATCGCCCACGGGCTGAAGCTGTTCACCGACCATCCGGACCAGCGGGCGCTGCTGCTGGCCGACTTCGACGCGCGCGTCGGCCGGGCGTGCGACGAGATCGTGCGCTACGCGACCCCGGTCATCCAGTTCCGCCGCACGCTGACCCGGGACCACGAGCTGAACGGCGTGCCGTACAAGAAGGGCGACAAGGTGCTGCTCTTCTACAACTCGGCCAACCGCGACGAGTCCGTCTTCACCGACCCGGACGTCTTCGACATCACCCGCGACCCCAACCCGCACGTCGGCTTCGGCGGCCCGGGGCCCCACTACTGCCTGGGCGCCCACCTGGCACGCAGGGAGATGAGCGTGATGTTCCGCGAGCTGTTCACCCGCCTGCCCGGCATCAGGACGGCCGGCGAGCCCGACTTCCTGCTGTCGAACTTCATCAACGGCATCAAGCACCTGCCGTACACGTTCTGACCGCCTCGGCCAGGCCGTCGTCCGCGCCGCGCCAGGCCACGAACCCGTCCGGCCGCACCAGCACGGTCCCGTACGGCCAGCCCTCGACCACGTGCACCGGGACGCCCGGGTCGGGCACCGGCGCGCCGGTGAACACGCTGAAATCGGGCCCGACCAGGTCGAGGCTGGACCGCTCGCCGATCCACACGTGCGGCAGCCGCGAGCCGGGTGAGCCGTCGAGGCAGAGCGTCACGTCCTCGGTGGAGGGCAGTCCCTCGACCGCCGAGGCGCCGCCGTAGCGGTAACCGACGTGCACGATCGGGGCGTTCACCGCGCCCGCCGCCGCCCTGAGCCGGGCGGCCTCGGGGCCGGAGCCGAAGTGCATCCGCAGGTCCCGCATCCGCAGCTGCGCCTGCTCCAGCGCCAGCAGCGCGACCGGCCGCCGTTCGTCGTGGTAGGTGTCCAGCAGCGCGGGCGCCGACCGGCCGGTCAGCACGCGGGCCAGCTTCCAGGCCAGGTTGTGGGCGTCGGCGACCCCCGTGTTCAGCCCGAACGCGCCCGTCGGCGGCACGGCGTGCGCCGCGTCGCCGGCCAGGAAGATCCGCCCGTCGCGGAACCGGTCGGCGACCTGGCCGCGGGCCCGCCAGCCGAGCACGCTGACGATCTCCAGCTTCAGCCCTGGGTCGCCGATCGCGGTCCTGAGCAGGTCGGGGCTCGGTTCCTGGGCGGTGTGGAAGACCCATTCGGTCTCGCCGTCGATCGCCATGAGCATGCCGGGCGCGTCGGGGGTGGTGAGCTCGGCGAGCGCGAAGCCGTACCCGTCGGTCAGGTGGCTCAGGTCGGCGTGGAACATGACGTTGTGCAGCTCGGGGCCGAGCGCGCCGGGGCCGGTCACGCCGATGCCGAGCGCCGCCCGTACCCCGCTGCGCACGCCGTCCGCGGCGATCACGTAGCGGGCGCGCAGGGTGCGGGTCCCGTCCGGGCCGGACACGACCGCCGTCACGCCGTCGGCGTCCTGCTCCAGGGAGAGCAGTTCGGTGTCGTACGCGACGTGCGCGCCGCGCTCGCGGGCGGCGTCGAGCAGCACCCGGTCCAGCCGGTTCTGCGGGCAGATGCCGCGCAGCCGGGCCGGGCTGTAGGCCGCCGTGTCGAACATCCGCGTCCGGGCGGGCAGCCCGGCCGCGATCGCGGCGAGGTCGGCGCTGGCCAGCGTGTCCACGGTGATCTTGCCGAGGGTCGCGTTCGTCATGTCGATGGCCACCTCGTCCACCGCCCGCTCAAGGCCGGCCTCGCGGAGCAGCTCGACCGTCCGCGGGCCGATGCCGGTGGCGCGGGGGTGCGCCCGCGGGCCGGGCTCGCGCTCGACGACCAGGGCGGGCACGCCGTGCCGGGCGAGGAACACGGCCGCGCTCAGCCCGACGCTGCCGCCGCCGACGATCAGGACGTCGGCGTTATGTGGGAACACTGTCTCCGTCATGGGAACACTGTAGCCACAGGCGTACGATGAAGGCCAGAGGGGGGAGCCGGATGTCACTGGTGTGGAGTCGCGAGCCGTACGCGCCGAAGCGTCAGGCCCTGAGCGTCGAGGCGATCGTGCGGGCCGCGATCGCGGTGGCCGACGCCGAGGGCCTCGACGCGGTGTCCATGCGCCGGGTGGCGAGCGAGGTCAAGTCGGGCACCACCTCGCTCTACCGCTACCTGGAGAACCGCGACGAGCTGCTCGACCTCATGGTCGACGCGGTGTGGGGGGAGGGCGAGCCCGGCCCGCTGACCGGAGACTGGCGGGCCGACCTGGCCGGGGTGGCCCGCGACCAGCGCGCGGGCGTGCTGCGCCATCCGTGGCTGGCCGCGCTGATGACGAGCAGGCCGGCGCTCGGGCCCAACTCGCTGCGCCGGGTGGAGCACGCGCTGTCCGCGGCCCGGCCGCTGACCTCCGACATCACCCGGGCCGCCGCCGTGATCGGGGTGATCGGCGACTACGTGCTGGGCGCGGTGGCCAAGGAGCTGGCCGAGCAGGAGGCGCTGCGCCGTACCGGGCTGTCGGAGCAGGAGTGGCGGGCCGCGGTCGGCCCCTACATCCGCGAGGTGATGGCCACCGGCGCCTACCCGGAGTTCAACCGGCGAGTGGCCGAGGCCGACGACCTCAGCTTCGGCGACCAGTTCGAGTTCGGGCTGGAGTGCCTTCTTCAGGGGTTCGCGGCGCGAATCCGCTGAGCAGGGCCGCCACGGCCAGCTCGAAGCGCTCCCGGTGGTCCTCGGGCGTGCCGAGGCCGTCGGCGACCGCCCGCGCCAGCACCGGATGGTCCGCCAGGTCCAGGTCGGGCTGCCGCGGGCTGTCCGGCCCCGCCTCGGCCAGCGTGTGCCCGATCACGAACGTCGACACCGCGTTGATGACGTGCAGCGCCTCCTTGGCCGTGAAGCCCGCCCGGGTCAGCGCGGCGGCGGCGCCTTCGACCATGGCCAGGGCTCCCGGCGTGGCCACCGGCCGGATCGCGACCACCGGCATGAGCGCGGGATGCCGCAGCAGCTCGGCCCTGATCGACTCGGCGAACGCCCGCATCCAGACCCGCCAGTCGCCGGAGGGCTCGATCCTGACGCGGGAGAGCACCAGCTCGACCAGCCCGTCGAGGACCGCGTCCTTGTTCGGCACGTAGTAGTAGAGCGTCATCGCCTCCACGCCCAGCTCCTTGCCCAGCTTGCGCATGGACAGCCCGGCCGCGCCCTCGCGGTCGAGGAGTTCGAGCGCCGCCTCCAGCACCCGCTCCCTTGACATCCGCTCTCTCATACACCGTAAGATACTGCTGTCTTACACCGTAAGAGAGAGGGTTGACCGTGATCACCGACTTCTTCGCCGCCGTCAACGAACGCCGTCTCGGCGACCTGGGCGACTATCTGGCCCCCGACGTCGTCGACCACAACAAGATCATCTTTGGTGAGCCGGACGAGCCCGGCGCCGCCCTCGAGGGCATCCGGATGCAGCTCGACGCGTTCGACCCGTTCCGCATCGAGGTCGAGGAGGTCGTCGCCGAGGGGGACAAACTGGTCGCCCGCATCCGCATGACCGGCACGCACTCCGGCACCCACCCGCGCATGCCCACGCCCACCGGGCGCAGCTTCGAGGTCGAGGCGATCTTCCTGGTCACCCTGCGCGAGGGGCGGATCAGCGAGATCCGCGCGGTCAGCGACCGGCTGGGCCTGTTCCTCCAGCTGGGCTGGGACTGGCCGGAGACCGACTGACCCGCCTGCCCGCCAGGGCCAGCGGCAGCAGCGCGCCCGCCAGCGCCAGCCCGGCCGCCACCAGCAACATCGTGGACACCCCCGACCGGTACGGCGCCGCCAGCACCGCCACGCCCACCGCCGTGCCGACCTGCTTGAGCGTGTTCACCGTCCCGGTGGCCATGCCCACCTGATCCATCGGCGCGGTCAGGCCGACCTGGTTGGCCACCACGTTGCCCGCGCCGAGCCCCAGGCCGCCGAGGAACAGCCCGGCCATGATGGGCGTCCACCGGTCGGCCGCCGGGATCGCCATCACCAGCAGCGCCACGGTGATCAGCGCCGGGCCGGCGGCGATCAGCACGCCCATGGGCCAGCGGTGCAGCACCTGGCCGACCGCGATCGGGCCGATGACCGCGGCCACGCTGAAGGCCAGGAAACGCACCCCGGCCTCGATCGGGCTCGCCTCCAGGGGGCCCTGCACGTACAGGGTGAGATAGGTGAACCCGCCCAGCAGCGCGGCCAGCATGAGCAGCGTCGTGGCCGAGCCGACCGCGAACACCCGGTTCCGGAACAGCCCGAAGTCGATCATCGGGGTCGCCGTCCGCCGCTCGGCGAACACGAACGCCGCCAGCAGCGCCAGCCCGGCCACCAGCAGCAGCGGCACGTCGTGGATGAGCGCCGGGATGATCGCGAACAGCGCCGCGGCGACCAGCACGACGCCCAGCGGGTCCAGGTGACCCCGGCCGCGCGACTCCGGCACCCGCTGCCGCAGCGCCATCACCACGAACACGCCGATCGGCAGGTTGATCAGGAAGATGGCCCGCCAGCCGAACGTCGCCGTCAGCACGCCGCCCACCACCGGGCCCAGCGTCATCGCCAGGCCGGAGACGGCGCTGAAGATCCCGAGCGCCCGGCCCCGCGCCGGGCCCTCCGGGTAGACCGAGGCGATCAGCGGGGTCGTGGTGCCGTACAGCGCGGACGCGCCCAGGCCCTGGACGCCCCTGGCCACGTCCAGCAGGGCGGCCGTGGGGGCCAGCGCGCAGGCCAGCGAGGCCACCGTGAAGACCGTCACGCCCACGGCCAGCATCCGGCGGCGGCCGTACCTGTCGGCCAGCACCCCGGCGGGCAGCAGGACGGCGGCCAGGGTCAGCGCGTACGCGTCCACCACCCACTGCACCTCGGCCAGGCTCGCCCCCAGGGCGGCGCGGATGTCGGGCAGCGCGATCGTCACGGCGGTCAGGTCCACCACCACGAGCACGATGGTCAGTGAGGCGAGAGCGAGAACCCATCCACGTCGCATGCCTGCTCCTCACGATGAAGGGCCCCTTGTGCAGTGGTACTCCCGGAAGGAGGCGAATGCTAGGTTTCGCAGTCATGGAGATCAGAACGATCCACGCCAACGGTGTGGAGTTCGCGTATCTGACCGTGGGGGAGGGGCCGCTGGCGTTGTGCCTGCACGGGTTCCCCGACACCGCGCACACCTGGCGGCACCTGATGCCCGAGCTGGCCGGACGCGGCTACCGTGCCGTCGCGCCGTTCAGCCGCGGCTACGCGCCCACCGAGATCCCGGCCGACGGCGCGTACGAGGAGGCGGCCCTGGTCGCCGACGTGCGCGCGCTGCACGAGGAGCTCGGCGGCGACGAGAACGCGGTGATCGTCGGGCACGACTGGGGGGCCTTCCCCGCCTACGCCCTGGCCGGGCGTTTCCGCCGGGCCGTCGCGCTCGCGGTGCCGCCGCCGGGCGCGCAGCTTCCCGGGCTGCTGGCGTACGAGCAGCTCAAGCGGTCGTTCTACATCTTCCTGTTCCAGACCGTGCTGGCCGAGCCGGCCGTCGCCGACCCGGCCTTCCTCGACCGGTTGTGGCGGGACTGGTCGCCCGGCCACGACCCGGCCGAGGACCTGGCGTTCGTCCGGCGCAGCCTGGGCGAGCCCGCCAATATGGCGGCGGCCATCGGGTACTACCGCGCCGCGCTCGGCACCACGCCCCCCTCGGGCCGCTACCCGGACGCCGACCCCGCCACCGCGGGCCCGGTCCTGTACCTGCACGGCGAGCGGGACGGGTGCATGGGCGTGGAGATGGCCAAGGACGCGGCCGGCAGCCTGCCGCCGGGGTCGCGGGTCGAGCTGGTGCCGGACGCGGGCCACTTCCTGCACCTGGAACGGCCCGCCGAGGTCAACCGCCTCATCCTCGACTGGCTCGGCCCCGCCGACTGACCGCGGCGCTCACCGGGTGGCGACCGGCCCTCTTTCCGACCGCGGCGATCATCGGGTGGCGCCTCGTCCGGCCCGGTCCCGCCTGCTCAGTACGGTGATCGCCGGGTGGCGTCCTGACAGGCTCACCGGGACCGCGTGTTCGATCGTGAACCCGCGCGGCGCGCCGCCCGGTGTCCCTCCGGGGCCGGGGTCGTCGTGGAGCAGCGCCACGGCCAGGCCGCCGGGTTCCAGCACCCGCCGCACCTCCCGCCACAACGGGTCCAGGCCGGGCCCGAGCAGGCCGCGCGGCGGCACCTGACGTCCCCAGGGCGGGTTCACCAGCACCCGCCGCACGCTTCCGTCCGGCACGGGGAGCCGTCCGGCGTCGGCGAGCCCCCAGCGGAACGGGCCCGGACCGTCCGGCGGCAGGGCGGCCCGCGCGTTCGCGGCGGCCGCCGCGACGGCGACCGGGTCGCGGTCGAACCCGACGAACCCGGCACCCCCGGAGAACCCGGAGAACCCGGGGAGGGCGGAGGGTCCGGATGGTCCGGAAAGCTCGGTAAGCCCGGCGGACCCGGCAAGCCCGGTGTGCGGTGTGAGTGTGAGGGCGTGTGCCTCGATGAGGGTGGTGCCCGCCCCGCAGCAGGGGTCGAGCACGACGCCGCCGAAGTCCTCCGCGCCCAGCCCGGCGAGCTGGGCCATCGCGGCGGCCAGCGGCGGGTGCAGCGTGCCCGGGATCGAGGACGTCTTGTACGGCCTGCGATGCAGCGGCCGGTCACCGGCCCGCCGGGCGATGACCGCCTGGTCGCCCTCGATCGTCACCCGCCACGCCGTCGCCCCCGCGGGCGGCCGGCCGCCGTCCCGCCGGGAGTGGTAGCGCAGCCGCCACGACCGGGCCAGCTCGGTCCCGACGGCGTCCTCGATCTCGTGCCTGGTGTAGTTGCGGCGTCCCACGAACGAGGCCGAGACCTCGACGTCGGGGCCGCCGGGCGGGCCGAGGTCGATGCCGCGGGCCGCCCGCGCCAGCCGGGCGAGCGCGGAGCGGCCGTGGCCGACCCCGTCCACCACGGCCGCGGCCAGCAGTACGTCGTCCGCGGTGCGCAATCCCAGGAGCCCGGCGCCGGGCCGGACCTCGAACCACACCTCCCGATGGCGGACGCCGACGACGACCCCGAGACGGGCATGTCGAATCTCCGCCGCGACCAGGGGTTCGGTGCCACGCACCGCCCTGGCCACCGCCAAGGTGAGCAACTGTTCTTCTCCCACGTAGCGACCCGGGACGGCGGCATGCCGCCCCGCATCACCGGCGGTGGGTCAGCCCACGGCCCGCCGGCGGATCGCTAGCCGAGGAGGAAGAAGAACGTCATGCGCGGCACCCTACAAAAGCCACGTCCGCACGAGCCACCGGTTTTTCCGGCAGCCACGTACGGTGTACGTCGAACCCATTGACGTAAGTGGTCGCTTTCCGAATGATGGCCCTATGACCGTCCTGGACTTCGACCTTTCGGACCGGAACTTCTGGGCCAGGCCCATGAGCGAGCGCGAGGCGGCGTTCGACCGGTTGCGCGCCCGCGAGACGCCGGCCTTCTTCGAGGAGATGGAGATGGCCGTCGCCCCCAAGGGGCCCGGCTACTACGCGCTGGCCAGGCACGCCGACATCCTGGAGGCGAGCCGCAACCCCGAGGTCTTCTGCTCCGGCGACGGCGGCGCGACGAACATCCCCGACATGCCCGCCGAGTTCGCCGAGTACTTCGGCTCCATGATCAACATGGACGACCCCCGGCACGCCCGGCTGCGCAGGATCGTCTCCCGCGCGTTCACCCCCAAGATGATCAAACAGTTCGAGTCGGACGTCGAGGCCGCCGCCGTGCGCATCGTGGACGACCTGGTGGCCGCCGGTCCCGGCGGCGACTTCGTCACCGACGTGGCCGCGCGCCTGCCGCTGAAGATCATCTGCGACATGATGGGCATCCCCGAGCGCGACTACCGGTTCGTCTTCGACCGCTCGAACGTCATCCTCGGCGGCTTCGACCCCGAGTACACCGGCGGCGACCTCGACCAGCTCGCCACCCGCCTGCTCACCGCCGGGATGGAGCTGCAGCAGCTGGTCCAGGACCTCGCCGCCCACCGCACCGCCAACCCCACCAACGACCTGACGTCCTCGCTGGTCAACGCCAACATCGACGGCGAGCGGCTGACGATGCAGGAGCTGGGGTCGTTCTTCATCCTGCTGGTGGTCGCGGGCAACGAGACGACCAGGAACGCCATCTCCTACGGCCTGCGCCTG
Organism: Nonomuraea sp. NPDC001636; assembly: GCF_040298265.1. Taxonomy (NCBI): domain Bacteria; kingdom Bacillati; phylum Actinomycetota; class Actinomycetes; order Streptosporangiales; family Streptosporangiaceae; genus Nonomuraea; species Nonomuraea sp. NPDC001636. The sequence goes on along the minus strand of NZ_JBEOZT010000015.1, from coordinate 120,921 downwards.
CTCACCAAGAACCCCGACCAGCGCGCCCTGTGGCTGGAGGACGTCGAGGGCCGCGCCCCCGGGGCCGTGGAGGAGATCGTCCGGCTGGCCTCGCCGGTGAACTTCATGCGCCGCAAGGTCACCCGCGACCACGAGATGAACGGCCACCTCTACCGCGCCGGCGAGAAGGTGGTGCTGTTCTACTGGGCGGCGAACCGGGACGAGCGGGTGTTCGCCGACCCGTACCGCTTCGACATCACCCGCCACCCCAACCCGCACGTCGGCTTCGGCGGCCCGGGGCCGCACTTCTGCCTCGGCGCCCACCTGGCCCGGCGGGAGATCACGGTGATGTTCCGCGAGCTGCTGCGCCGGGTGCCGCAGATCGAGGGCGGCAGGCCCGACCGCCTGCACTCCTCGTTCATCAACGGGATCAAGCACATGGAGTGCACGTTCTGAGCCGGGCGCGGCGGCGTCCCGGGCTCAGGACTGCGCGGTCAGCTTGAGCTGGTTCATCACGGTACGGATGTCCGGCAGGAGCTGCTTGCCCTCGTCCGGGATCGACACGAACACGATGGCGGGCACGCTGCCGCCGGTGTTGACCGCCATCGTGACGATCGTGGCCTTCTCCGTGCCGGCGGTCATGGCGTACGCGATGAGCCGGCCGGTGGAGGCGCCCACCTTGATCGGCTGCTGCGCGATCTTCCTGACCTTGTTGCCGTCGGGGTAGAAGTCCTTGCGGGCCTGCAGCACCATGCGCCGGATGACCGGCTCCAGGTCGTCCTCCTGGTACAGGGAGGACAGGTTCGCCGGCAGCGGGCCCGACATGACCTGGGCGTACTTGTCGGGCGCGACCTCCGTGTACTGACGGGTGTCGTAGCCGAACGTGGACTTGACCGTGGCCCGCTGGTCGAGCTGCCAGCTGCCGCCCAGGCGGGGCAGGGAGACCCCGGCCGCCGCGTCGTCGACCCGGCCGGTCACCGGGGACGCCTTGCCCGGGTACTTGGGCAGGGCGGGGATCGTGGTGGAGCGCTTTCCCGTGCCCGCCTTGGTGGGGCCGGCCGAGACCGCGGGGGAGGAGGCGGTCTTGCCCTCCGGGGTGTCCTCGCCGGCCAGCGGGCCCGCGAGGAAGGCCCACAGCAGCGCCGCGACCAGGGCGATCACGACCGAGCCGCCGAGCGCGTAGATCCAGATGGGCTTGCCCGGCTCGTCGTCCAGGGAGTCGTGGTCGCCACCCTGGTACTCGTCGCCGAAGACGTTGTTCCAGAGCTCCTGCTGGCGGTCGGGGGGCGGGGTGCGCGAGCCGCTGATCTGACCGGCCGTCACGAACCGGCGGTCGGGGTCGGAGGGGTCGCGGTTCAGGTTCGAGCCGGGGCGCGGCTGGTCGGGGTGGCCGTCGCCGGGCATGCCCGGTCCGGCCGGGGGCGCGCCGACGTGGGCCGCCGCGAGCGGTCCGGGGGGCATCGCGGGGTCGCCCACCATGGTGTCGGCCTGGCGGCCGCCGTACATGACGGTGTGCTCGTCGGCCGGGGCGGCGGACGGCCCGCCGGGCCCGCCGGGCCCGTCGAGCGGCGACGGCGCGGGGTGGACGGGGGCGTCGAGCGGGCCGGACGCGCGGCCCAGCGTGAACGTGCGGTCCAGCGGGTCGGCGGCGGACGCCGACGGAGCGGGGGAGGGGCTGTTGGGCCAGGGCGCCGGCGTGGACAGGTTGGACCACGCGCCGGGGGACGGCGTCGGCGGCTGCGACCAGGCGGGCACCGGGTCCTGAGGCTGGGCCGGCTGCTGCTGCTGTTCCGGCCAGGAGACGGGAACCTCCTGGCGGGGGGCCTCGGGCCAGCCCTGCTCCTGCCGGGGCGGGTCGGGCCAGGACGGCCGCGCCGGCTCCGGCCACGACGCGTCGCCGCCCCGCTGCTGCGCGCGGGAGTCGTTGCGAGAGGGGTCGTTGCGAGAAGGGTCGTTCCGCGTCGAGTCGTGGCGCGGTGAGTCGTGGCGCGGTGAGTCGTTACGCGGTGAGTCGTTGCGCGGGACGTCGGGCCAGGAGGCGTCGGGGCGCGGCGGCTCGGGCCAGGAGGGCGCCTGCGGGGCCTCGGGCCAGGACGGCTGGGCCGGTGCGGCCTCCGGCCACGACATCGGCACGCCGGAGGACTCCTGCCCGCTGGACGGCCAGGAGGAAGGCACGTCGTTGCGGACCTCCGGCCAGGACGGTGGCAGGTGCGACGCTCCGGAGCTCGCGGAATTCTCCGTTGCCATTGCTGCCGGCCCTCCCGAGGTTGTGTCCGGATGTGCCGCTATATCCGGATTTGACGTACCAGGCATGATCTCATGGGATTTTCCAGGAGATACGGCTGGTTTCGCAGCGAAACGAGCGAAGCCGTGCGGATCGGTTGGCGGATCCTGCAGCGGCAGGTCGCCCTCCGGTCGATCTGGCTCAGCTGGGTACACCACGCGACGACAGTATTCTAAAGGGACATATGAGGTCACAACGGATACATCACCATCAGGTCTCGCTGGACCTGAAGGGTCTATTGTGCCTGCGCCGGTCGCCGGAGTATCTGCATTCCGTCGAAGACGTGCGCTAGGCTTGACACATGCGTTCCGCGACCCTGCTTCTTCGCGGGCCGCGACGGCCCTGAGAGGTCTCGCCGTCGCGGCTACCCCTCGTCGTGCACGAGGGGTTTTCTTATGGGTCCGAGTCAAGCCAGAAGGACAGTAGCCGTGAGTGAGTACGACCCGCAGGCGCTGCAGGCCAAGTGGCAGCAGCGATGGGAGGAACAGGAGCCCTACCGGGCGATCGAGGACGCGTCCGACCCCCGGGAGCGGCGCTACATGCTCGACATGTTCCCCTACCCGTCGGGCGACCTCCACATGGGCCACGGCGAGGTGTTCGCCATCGGCGACGTCGTCGCGCGCTACTGGATGCAGCAGGGCTACAACGTCCTGCACCCGATCGGCTGGGACTCCTTCGGCCTGCCCGCCGAGAACGCCGCGATCAAGCGCAACGCCCACCCCGCCGAGTGGACCTACGCCAACATCGAGACGCAGGCCAACTCCTTCCGGCGCTACGGCATCGCCTTCGACTGGTCGCGCCGCCTGCACACCAGCGACCCCGAGTACTACCGCTGGAACCAGTGGCTGTTCAACCGCTTCTTCGAGCGCGGCCTGGCCTACCGCAAGGGCGGCCTGGTCAACTGGTGCCCCAACGACCAGACGGTGCTGGCCAACGAGCAGGTCGTGGCGGGCAAGTGCGAGCGCTGCGGCGCCGACGTCGTCCGCCGCGAGCTGACGCAGTGGTACTTCAAGATCACTGACTACGCCCAGCGCCTGCTGGACGACATGGAGCAGCTCGACGGCTGGCCCGAGCGCCTGCTGACCATGCAGCGCAACTGGATCGGCCGCTCCGAGGGCGCCGACGTGCTGTTCGAGATCGAGGGCCGCGACGAGCCGGTCCACGTCTACACCACGCGCCCCGACACCCTGTACGGCGCCACGTTCTTCGTGGTCGCGGTCGACGCCGCGCTGGCCGACGAGATCGTCACCGACGAGCAGCGTCCGGCCTTCGAGGCCTACCGCGCCGAGGTCGCCAAGCTGAGCGACATCGAGCGCCTGTCCACCGACAAGGAGAAGACCGGCGTCTTCCTGGGCCGCCACGCGGTCAACCCGGTCAGCGGCGAGCGCATCCCGGTCTGGGCGGCCGACTACGTGCTGTCCGACTACGGCCACGGCGCGATCATGGCCGTGCCCGCCCACGACCAGCGCGACCTCGACTTCGCCAGGAAGTTCGAGCTGCCGGTCAAGGTCGTCGTCCACACCGGCCTGGCCGACCCCGGCGAGACCGGCGAGGCCACGCCCGGCGAGGGCACGCTGGTCAACTCCGGCCCCCTCGACGGGCTGACCAAGGCCGAGGCCATCGCCAAGATCATCGAGATCCTGGAGGCCGAGGGCCGGGGCACCGGCGCGGTCAACTTCCGGCTGCGCGACTGGCTGCTGTCCCGTCAGCGGTTCTGGGGCACGCCGATCCCGATCATCCACTGCGCCGACTGCGGCGAGGTGGCCGTCCCCGACGAGCAGCTGCCCGTCACTCTGCCCGACCTGCGCGGCGAGGCGCTGGCGCCCAAGGGCGTCTCCCCGCTGGCCAGCGCCACCGAGTGGGTCAACGTCGAGTGCCCCAAGTGCGGCGGTCCGGCCAAGCGCGACACCGACACGATGGACACGTTCGTCGACTCGTCCTGGTACTTCCTGCGTTACACCTCGCCCGGCTACACCGACGGGCCGTTCGACCCCGAGCAGGTGCGCAAGTGGGGCCCGATCGACCAGTACGTCGGCGGCATCGAGCACGCCGTCCTGCACCTGCTGTACTCGCGCTTCTTCACCAAGGTCCTGCACGACATGGGCATGGTGAGCTTCACCGAGCCGTTCCTGCGCATGCTGAACCAGGGGCAGGTGATCAACGGCGGCAAGGCGATGTCGAAGTCCCTGGGCAACGGCATCGACCTGGGCCAGCAGATCGACGCGTACGGCGTCGACGCCGTCCGCCTGACGATGATCTTCGCCGGTCCGCCGGAGGACGACATCGACTGGGCCGACGTCTCGCCGGCCGCCTCGCAGAAGTTCCTGGCCCGCGTGCTGCGCGTGATGTCGGAGGCGACCGCCGAGCCCGGCGTGTCGTTCGAGGGCGGCGACCCCGAGCTGCGCAAGGTCACCCACCGCACCATCGACGAGGTCACCAAGCTGGTCGAGTCGCAGCGCTTCAACGTCGCGGTGGCCCGCATGATGGAGCTGACCTCGGCCGCCCGCAAGGCCATCGACTCCGGTCCCGGCGCGGCCGACCCGGCGGTGCGCGAGGCCGCCGAGTCGCTGGCCGTCATGCTGTCACTGGTGGCGCCCTACGTCGCCGAGGAGGGCTGGGAGCGCCTGGGCCGCACCGGTCCGGTCGCCTTCGCCGGCTGGCCCGTCGCCGACCCCGCGCTGCTGGTGCAGGAGTCGGTCACGTGCGTGGTGCAGGTGGCGGGCAAGGTGCGCGACCGGCTGGAGGTCGCCCCCGACATCTCCGAGGACGAGCTGCGGGCCCTGGCCCTGGCCTCCGACAAGGTGGCCCCCTACCTCCAGGGCGCGCCGCGCAAGGTGATCGTGCGCGCGCCCAAGCTGGTCAACATCGTCCCGTAGGTGGCTAGATCCGGCGCAGGGCCGGCAGGAGCTCCTTCTCCGCCCAGTCGAAGAACGGCTCCTGCTGGTCGTGCCCGATCTGCACGAGCGCCACGTGCGTGTACCCGGCGTCGGCGAACTTCTTGACGCCCTGCACGACCGCGTCCAGGTCGTCGCCGCAGGGCACGCTCTCGGCGACGTCCTCGGGGCGCACCGAGCCGGCCGCGGCGGCGAAGTTCACCGGGCCGGGCAGCTCGGCCATGACCTTCCAGCCGCCGACGCCCGACCAGCGCCACAGCCGGTGGGCCCGCTCCTTGGCGGCCTCGGGGTCGGTGTCGTAGGCGATGGGGAGCTGGCCGTAGACCGGCTTGCCCTGGCCGCCCGCGGCGTGGAACTGCTGCACCACCTCGGGCATCGGGTCGTTGATGACCAGCACGTCGCCCAGCTCCGCGGCGATCTCGGCCGACCGGCCGCCGGAGGCGGCGATGCCGATCGGCACCTGCTCGTCCGGCAGGTCGTAGAGCTTGGCGGAGTCGACGTCGAAGAACTCGCCCTGGTAGGTGACGTACTCGCCGCTGAACAGCTCCTTGATGATCTGCACGGCCTCGGCGAACATCCGGTGCCTGGTGTCCACCGGCGGCCAGCCCTCGCCGACGACGTGCTCGTTGAGGTTCTCGCCGGCGCCCAGGCCCAGGGTGAACCTGCCCTCGCTCAGCACCCCCATCGTGGCCGCCTTCTGCGCCACCACGGCCGGGTGGTACCGCATGATGGGGCAGGTCACGTACGTCATGAGCGGCAGGCGCTCGGTCACCTGCGCCGCCGCGCCCAGCACCGACCAGCAGTACGGCGAGTGGCCCATCTCCTCGATCCACGGGAAGTAGTGGTCGGAGATGACCGCGTAGTCGAAGCCGACGCGCTCGGCGGTGGCGGCGTAGTCCACCAGTTCGCGGGCCGGGGTCTGCTCGGACATCAAGGTGTAGCCGATTTGTACCATGCGGTCGGGCTACCCAGGTTTGTCCGGATTAGGGTCGGGCGTCCGGAGATCAATCGTCACTGCGGAGCTCTTCGATCACCAGCCCGAGGCCGATGGCCAGCAGCCAGAGGTCCTTGGACAGGCCGATGCCCTGCTGGGTCGGGCGCAGGCTGCCCTCCTCGCGCATGCCCGGCGTCCTGAGGTAGAGCCCGAGCAGGCCGGCCGCGAACGCGGTCAGCCCCGCACCGGCCAGCAACGACGGCACGAACGGCAGGGCGAGCGCGGCCCCGAGGGCCAGCTCGCCCTTCGACAGCAGCCGGGTGAAGGCCACCGGGTCCTGGCCGCGCAGGAACGGGTACGTGCCCGCGGCCATGCCGTGCAGGCCGGCCGCCGTCTGTTCGTCGGCCTTGGTCTTGCCGATCCCGGAGTTGAGGATGATGGCGGCGGCGGCCAGGCGGCCCGGGAGCTGGTGTGGGCGGGCGAAAATTCTCATGATTCCTCACAGCGTGTGATTTATGGCGATTGGCTCCTTCCCTAGCGTTCCCCGCACATCCGGGACATCGGACGGTCTTGGCTGTTCGCGGACGGTGGACCGCTGCTCTGAGAGAAAATCTTTAGCTGGTTTGGTGTCTCGCATTAGTGTCTAGCTGTGACATATGGCGCATACCTGAGATATCCACATCTGTCCGGTGACCTGGTCACCTTCGTCGCCGACGACGATGTCTGGCTCGCCCCCGTCGCAGGCGGCCGGGCCTGGCGCTTCACCGCCGACCGCGTGCCGGTCTCCTCCCCGCGGTTCTCGCCCGACGGCTCGCGCATCGCGTGGACCAGCGGCAAGGAGGGCGCCCCCGAGGTGTTCGCGGCCGAGCTCGACGGCGCCGAGGGCACCCGGCTGACGCACTGGGGCAACGCCATGACCGGCGTACGCGGCTGGACCGCCGACGGAGCCGTGCTCGCGGTCAGCTCCACCGGGGAGGCGTCGCGCACCCGGCTGTGGGCGTACGCCGTCCCGCTCGACGGAGGGCCGGCCGAGCGGCTGCCGTACGGCTGGGTCGGCGAGGCGGCCGTCAGCGGCGCGAAGGTGGCCACGGTGTCGCCGGCCTGGCGCGAGCCGTCCCAGTGGAAGCGCTACCGGGGCGGCACGGCGGCCAAGATCTGGGTCGACGCCGACGGCGACGGGGAGTTCGTCCGGCTGTTCGCCGACAGCCCCGCCCAGTACTGGGCGGTGAACTGGGTCGGCGACCGGATCGTCTACCTGTCCGACGCGGACGGCGTGGGGAACCTCTACTCGGCCCTTCCCGACGGGTCCGACGTGCGCCGGCACACCAGCCACGACGAGTTCTACGCCCGTCACGCCACGAGCGACGGCGAGCGGGTGATCTACAGCCACGCGGGCGACCTGTGGCTGCTGGAGAGCCTGGACGCCGAGCCGTACAAGCTGGAGATCAAGCTCGGCGGCCCGCGGCCGGGACGGGCGCGCCGCCCCGCGCCCACGCGCGTCGGCGCCTTCTCCCCGGACCCGACCGGGCGCGCCAGCGCGGTCGAGATCCGCGGCACCGCGCACTGGGTGACCCACCGCGACGGGCCCGCGGGCGCGCTCCGGGTGGAACCCGGCGTGCGGGTGCGCCTGCCGCGCGCCCTCGGCGCCGACGGCCGGGCCGTGTGGGTCTCCGACGCCGGCGGCGAGGACGGGCTGGAGATCGGCACCCCCGGCGGCGAGATCAGGAGCCTGGCCGGCGGGCAGCTCGGCAGGGTGCTCGAACTGACCGCCGCCCCCGACGGCAAGCACGCGGCCGTGGCCACGCACGACGGGCGGCTGCTCGTCGTGGACCTGGAGTCGGGCGACCTGCGGGAGCTCGACCGCACCACCCAGGGCGACATCAGCGGCGTCACCTTCTCGCCGGACTCCGGCTGGCTGGCCTGGGTGCACCCCGACCACGAGCCGCTGTCGCAGATCAAGATGGGCCGCGTGGACGGCACGTCGGTGATCGACGTGACGCCGCTGCGCTTCTCCGACTACGACCCGGTGTTCACCAAGGACGGCAAGCACCTGGCCTTCCTGTCGGTGCGCACGTTCGACCCGGTGTACGACGCGCACGTGTTCGACCTGTCGTTCCCGGCGGGCTGCCGGCCGTACATCGTGCCGCTGCAGGCCGCCACGCCGTCGCCGTTCGACCCGTCGTTGCAGGGGCGGGGGTTCAACGGGGAGGACGACAAGCCCGGCAAGGACGACAAGAAGGACGACGCGCCGCCGCGTACCGAGGTGGACCCGGAGGCGCTGGCCTCCCGCGTGGTGCCCGTACCCGTGCCGGCGGGCCGCTACGGCAACCTCAGGACCGCCAAGGACGCGCTGCTCTGGCTCCGCCACCCCCTGACGGGCCAGCTCGGCGACGGCACCGAGCCGGTGAACGAGACCGTGCTCGAACGCTACGACCTCAAGAAGCGCGCCAAGGCCGAGCTGGGCAAGGAGGTGCGGGCCTTCGAGGTCAGCGGCGACGGCACCAGGCTCGTCACCAACGGCAAGAACGGCCTGCAGACGCGGGCGGCCGCCGAGGGCGACGAGGTCGTCACGATCGACCTCGACCGCATCACCGTCCAGATCGACCCGGTCGCCGAATGGCTCCAGGGCTACCGCGAGGCCGGCCGGCTCATGCGCGACCACTTCTGGCGCGAGGACATGGGCGGCCACGACTGGCAGGCCACGCTCGACCGGTACGAGCCGCTGGTCGGCCGCCTCGGCTGCCACTCCGAGCTGATCGACCTGCTGTGGGAGGTGCAGGGCGAGCTGGGCACCTCGCACGCCTACGCCAGGGGCCACGACGGCGTCAGCGACCCGCGCCGCCGCCAGGGCCTGCTCGGCGCCGACCTGGCCAAGGACGAGGACGGGACCTGGCGGGTCGAGCGCATCCTGCCGGGCGAGACCTCCGACCACGCGGCCCGCTCGCCGCTGCTCGCGCCCGGCGTCGCGATCCGTCCCGGCGACGCGATCGTGGCGGTGGGCGGACGTCCGGTCGATCCGGTACGCGGCCCGCTCGCGCTGCTGGCCGGCACCGCCGACCAGCCCGTGGAGCTGACCGTGCGGCCCGCGTCCGGCGGCTCGACGCGCCGGGTCGTCGTCACCCCGCTCGCCGACGACAGCCAGCTGCGTTACCACGACTGGGTGGAGAGTCGGCGGGCCTTCGTCCGCGAGTCGTCCGGTGGGCGGCTCGGTTACCTGCACGTCCCGGACATGGTGGCCTCGGGATGGGCGCAGTTCCACCGCGACCTGCGTACCGAGATGGCCTTCGACGGGCTGGTCGTGGACGTGCGCGAGAACGGCGGCGGGCACCTGTCCGAGCTTGTGCTGGAGAAGTTGTCGCGCCGGGTCACCGGCTGGGCGCTGGCCCGCGGCTACGAGCCGATGCGCTACCCCGAGGACTCGCCCCGCGGGCCCATCGTGGCCGTCGCCGACGAGTTCGCCGGGTCCGACGGCGACATCGTCAGCGCCGGGATCAAGAACCGCGGCCTCGGCCCGCTGGTCGGCACCAGGACCTGGGGCGGCGTCATCGGCATCGACTCGCGCTACTCCCTGGTGGACGGGACCGTGGTGACCCAGCCGCGGTACTCGTTCTGGCTGGAGGGGCCGGGCTGGGGCGTGGAGAACTACGGCGTCGATCCCGACGTCGAGGTCGTGATCACGCCGCAGGACCGGGTTGCGGGCCGCGACCCGCAGCTGGCGAAGGCGGTCGAGCTGGCGCTCGCCGCGCTGGAGGAGCGTCCGGCCGCCACCCCGCCGGAGCTGCCGCCGCTGAGCTGACCGTCCTGAGGGGCGGCCCGTCGGCGCCGCCCCTCCGCCTGGCGGAGATCTGCGACGTGGCCGGCTCCCGCGCCCGCGGCCCAGCGGCGGCTCGGCCGTCTGCCGGCTCAGCCTGGTTGTCCCGAAGAGCGCCGGGCCCCTCCTCGGTTCAGCCTGGTGAGGATCTCCGAGAGCACCGGTTCGGTCGTCGCGAAGTTCAGCCGTACGTAGTCCGCGCCGCCCGGCCCGAACGACGCGCCGTCGTTGAGCCGCACCTGGGCCTCCCGCTCGATGACCTCGGCCAGGCCGGGCCGCCCGGTGTGCAGCCAGGCCAGGTAGGTGGCCTGGGGCATCCGGTACCCGAACCGGTCCGGCAGCCGCTCGGCGATCAGCCGGCGGTTGCGGTCGAGCAGCGCCCGGGTCCGGTCCAGCCAGGCGTCGCCGTGCCGCCAGGCCGCGACCGTGGCCTCCACTCCGAACAGGTGCGTCGCCCCGAAGAGGAACGGCGGCTGCGCCGCCAGGGCCGCGCGCACCCCGGCGTGCCCGATGTGGGCGACCGAGCAGCGGATGCCGCCCAGGTTGAACGCCTTCGTGGCCGAGGTGAGGGTGACCGTGCGCTCGGGGAGGATCGTCGCGAAGGGGATGTGCCGGTGGGGCGCGTAGGTGAGGTCGGCGTGGATCTCGTCGGCCAGCACCAGCAGGTCGTGGCGTTCGACGTGCTCGGCCAGCCCTTCCAGCTCGGCGCGGGTGAACACGCGGCCCGTCGGGTTGTGCGGGTTGACCAGCAGCAGCACCCGGCAGCCGGACAGGTCGGGCACCTCGAACCGCCACGCGTCGCCGTCCGGTTCGAGCTGGATGGGGACGAGCGGACGTTCCATGACATCGAGGGTCGTCAGGAACGGGTGGTAGGCGGGGGTGTGCAGCGCGACGCCGTCCCCTGGCCCGGTCCAGAGGTGCAGCAGCACCTGGAGGGCCTGGTTGATGTCGCTGAACGTGTGGACGTGCGAGGGGTCGGCCGTCCAGCCGTGGCGGGCGGCCATGCGCTCGGCGAACGCCTCGGCCAGGGGGCCGGCCTGCGGCTCGTCCAGCCAGGTCGGGTAGCCGAGGTCGCCGGCGGCGCGGCGGGTCAGGGCCTCGATCACCTCGGGGGCGGTGGACAGGTCCATGTCGGCGATCCAGGCGGGGATGACACCGGGGGTGGTGATTGCCCATTTGAGACCGTCATGTGTCTCTTTGAGGTCCTTCATCTCTTTGGAGGCGGGGGTCTCTTTTGGGGCATTCGTGTCGGTCACGGGCACAGTCTAGGAGTTTGCGGTGTGGCGGTTTGGGGGGACTGATGCCGGTGCCTGGAGGTGGTGGGCGTTGTGGGGCGTCCGTCGCTCTCGCGGCTTCCGGGGCTCGGATGTCCGGGGCGGGGTGGTGTGCGGAGCCGGGCGCGTTGGGTTCCGGGGCCCGAAGGAACGTCCCGGGAGAAAGGCGGGCGGCGATGCGACGCCGCCCCCCACGCGAGGCCGGGATGGAAGGGCCTCGACGTTGGAGGGCGGCGTTCGGTGCGTGCGACTTGCGAGGAATCGCCATCTGGCGCCGACGACCACAGCCCCCGTGCGAGGGAGGCCGGATCGCGAGAAACCGAACGGCGGCCGCAGCCTAGAAGGCGGCCGACCGGCGGAAGGACTAGAGGCGGCGGAGGACGGCCACCACCTTGCCCAGCACGCTGGCCTCGTCGCCGGGGATGGGCTCGTAGTTCGAGTTGTGAGGCACCAGCCACACGTGCCCGTCCTTGCGCTTGAACGTCTTGACCGTGGCCTCGCCCTCGATCATGGCGGCCACGATGTCACCGCTCTCGGCGACCGGCTGCTGGCGGACGACCACCCAGTCGCCGTCGGCGATGGCGGCCTCGATCATCGAGTCACCGGCCACCTGGAGCAGGAAGAGCGTGCCCTCGCCGACGAGCTGCTTGGGAAGGGCGAAGACGTCCTCCACGCTCTCCTCGGCCAGGATCGGGCCACCGGCGGCGATGCGGCCCACGAGCGGGACGTAGGCGGCGGTCGGCCGGCTCACCGGAGCCTCGTCGTCGGTGGCGTCGGGGTCGACCCACAGGACGGGCTCGCCGGGCAGGCGCACCTCCAGGGCGCGCGGCCGGTGCGGGTCGCGGCGCAGGTATCCCTTGCGCTGCAGGGCGGTCAACTGGTGCGACACGCTGGACGTGCTCGTCAGCTGCACGGCCTCGCCGATCTCGCGCATCGAGGGCGGGTAGCCGCGCTGCTGCACCGAATCGCGGATCACTTCGAGGATCTTGCGCTGCCTGGGCGTCAGGCCCAGGGAGTCGCGTCGGCGCACCGCGAGGTCTGTGACCCCGTTAGCGTCTTCCCGCTCGCTCATGCTCTTCCTCCTCGCCTGGCGGCGGCCCGCCTCACCGGCGAACCTCCCGGTCCGTGGTCTTGATGTCGCACACAGCGACCGTATCGCTGTTGAAGATCATCTTCAAACAATTGTTCGAGTCTTCCTCGAAATTGTCGCCAGCGTGGTGTACAACATCGTACGGGAGTTCGATCGACACCGTGTTCGATTTGCTGATCTTATTTTGGCCGTTTCCTCGGGCCAGACGGCGGGAGGTCAATCGTGCGAACGACCCCGAGCACCGACCCGACCAGCGAAGACGCCAACCGGCTCACCCTCATCGCCGACGCCACCCGGGGCGCGGGCCGAGGGGGAGTCGACCCGCATACCGGCTCCGGCCGCCACGAAAATCCGGGAAAACGACCGGCTCCCGATTCGAACACCCGGCGGCGTCGCGCCGGCGGCTCAGGGGGAGCCGTCCACGGCTCGGGCCGCCCCCGGCTGTGGCTGGTCCCCTCCCCGCGTCCCGACACAGACACGGACACGGACGCCGACCGGACGTTGCCTCAGGAGAGCGGTGGGCAGCCCCTCGCCGCCGACACGCTGACTGGCCGCCGTCCGGAAGACAAGCAGGGCGCGCCCGGCACGGACGTGACAAAGCCCCGCGCCCGCCCGCCCGAGCCCGGCACCCGGCGCCGACGGCCACCCGAAGCGAGCGGACGACGTCCGGAAGGCGAGACGGAGGCCCGAGCGGACCGCCCCTGGGAACGGCGTCGCCCAGGGGAGGGCTCGGCCCGGCCTGAGCTTCGCAGGCGGCGCTCCGGCGAGCCCACGGCCCGGCCCGAGACGCGGAGGCGACGCTCCGGCGACCCGACCGAGCAGCCCGAAGCAGAGGGGCGGCGCCGGAAGAGGGCCGAACGGTCGGGCGAGCAGGGGCGAGGCCGGGAGGAGGCCGCCGAGCAGTCGAGCAAGCAGGGGCGGCGCTCGGGACGGCTCGTGCAGGGGCTTGGCGCGCAAGGACGGCGCTCAGAGCAGTCGGCTGAGCGGCCGGACAGGCGGGGGCGACGGTCGGGACGGGCGGCGGAGCGGTTCTCGGCGCGGGGGCGGCGTTTCGGGGAGGCCATGGGCCGGGATCGGGGGCAGGTGGTGAGCGGGCCGGGGGGCTCGCGGCGCCGGGGGGCGCGGAGGAACGGGGGTTCTGGTGACGGTGAGGCTCGCGGGGGGCGGGAGATGTTGGGACGTGCTGTGGGGGCGGGAAGTGCTCCGGCCGGTGACGGTGCGGGGCTTGTGCGGGAACGTCGTACGTTGCGGCGGCGGGGGCGGGGGGTGGTGGTGATTCCTGCGGGGGCCGGCGTCAAGGCTCCGGCTCCTCCGGTGCGGCTGACCCGCAGGGGGCGGATCGTGCTGCTGGTGGTGGTGATGGTGTTGCTGTCCCTGGGCGGGTTCTGGCTCGGGACGCGGGCGGCCGGGCATGCCGCTGTGGGCGCCGCCGGGGTGCCCGGCGCTGCCGCTGTGGGTGTCGGGGCGCCTGGTCGCGCGGCCGTGAGTGCCGGGCTGCCCGGCCGGGCGGGGTAGCCGGGGGCGGAGGTCGGCTGAGGGACCACTCTTGCGGGGGTCGCGGACGCTGGGCGCAGGGGGTACGGCTGCAGGGGGCTGGCCCCAAGGGTGTCAGGGGACGGGCCCAGGCTGATGGGCCCTGATCCCAGCAAGCGGGCACAAATGGGAGCCCAAGGTAAGGGGCGCAGGCTGGCCTGGCCTCAAGAAGGCGGAAGGCGGGCAGGTGGCCTGGCCTCAAGCCAACGGGGGCGAGGAGTCCTTGACCGCGGGCGTCCCTGCGGAGGCATCCGTCCAGACCAGCGCCCAGACCTCCCTCATCGTCGCCACCACGGCCGCCGCGGCGGCCGGCTCGGCGTACAAGGGCTGCAAGCGGGGGGACGCCTTCACCTACCGCCTCCAGGGCCAGGTCAGCTACTACGCGGGAAGCAAGTACGTCGTCCAAAACGGCTGGAGCCCCACGATGCGCGCCGTCCGCCACCCCGTGGGGTGACCATCCAGGACACGGCCACCGCGTGATCATTCGGAGGTCTTCAAGGAGCTGGCTTCCATCGTTGCCGCGCGCATGGCTCAGGGACGAGGAAAGCGGAGCCGACGGGGGCCGGGGCTCCGGGGGTGGCACGCGGAAGGAAGTGGGCGACCAAGGGGGTCCGGCGAGTCGGCCAGGTCGCGGGGAGAGACGGGAAGGCGAACGAAGGGCGGGAGGTAAACGAAGGGGCCGGGTGGGGGTTCCGGAGGTTTTGTGGGGGTAGAGGAGGGGGCTTCGGGGGTGGTGGGAGGTGGGGGGAGGCTGTGGGCTCCGGTACCTTTGTGGGGCCTGTTTGGGCTGGTCGCCGTCGGGTGCGAGGGGTCCGGTCGGGTGAGGCGCGCGAGGGGCCGGCCAGGGCGACACGCCCGGGGCTCGTGTGACGCGGGGGCTGATCAGCGACTTCGGCTCCACGGTGTTGCTCAACTTGCGTTCATGGTCGCGCGCTTCTACGGTTGGACCACAACATCTAGTAGTTACACCGATGTCGGTTCACCACACCTTGTGTTTCCGTGACCGCACCATGGCGAGCCGTGGGGCGTGCGCGAGCGTACCGCGGCGAGGGTTTTACGCGTGTGGTGGGCCGGGCGGGTCGAGGAGGCGAAGCCGTGCACTGTCCGTTCTGTCGCCACCCTGACACCAGGGTCATCGACAGCCGGTCCACGGACGACGGCGCGGCCATCAGGCGCCGGCGCACCTGTCCCGAGTGCGGGCGCAGGTTCACCACGCAGGAGACCGTCCTGCTGATGGTGAGCAAGCGTAGCGGGGTGACGGAGCCGTTCTCGCGGGACAAGGTCGTCGCGGGCGTGCGGCGGGCCTGTCAGGGCAGGCCGGTCAGTGAGGACTCGCTGGCGCAGCTCGGGCAGCGGGTAGAGGAGGCCATCCGGGCCAAGGGCGCGGCCGAGCTGCCGTCGAACGAGGTGGGCCTGGCGATCCTCGGCCCGCTCCGGGAGCTCGACGAGGTGGCCTACCTGCGATTCGCATCGGTTTATCGCGGTTTCGAGAGCCTGGCGGACTTCGAGGCCGAGATCTCACAGTTGAAGGCGGAGAAGGGGGAGTCATGACGGACACGGCCAGCGGTTCAGTGGCGCGCGGGGGTAAGCGGCCGCGTAAGGGGCTGAGGATGAAGCGGATCTTCACGAAGCCCGGCGTGCACCCGTATGACGAGGTCCAGTGGGAGCGCCGTGACGTCGTGATGACGAACTGGCGCGACGGCTCGATCAACTTCGAGCAGCGGGGTGTCGAGTTCCCCGAGTTCTGGTCGGTGAACGCGGCCAACATCGTGACGACCAAGTACTTCCGCGGCGCCGTCGGCACGCCGCAGCGCGAGTGGAGCCTGAAGCAGCTCGTCGACCGGGTGGTCGGCGTCTACACCCGCACGGGCGTCGAGCACGGCTACTTCGCCAGCGACGAGGACGCCGAGATCTTCGACCACGAGCTCAAGCACGCGCTGGTCCACCAGGTCTTCGCGTTCAACTCGCCGGTCTGGTTCAACGTGGGCACCGCCTCGCCGCAGCAGGTCAGCGCCTGTTTCATCCTCTCCGTGGACGACCAGATGGAGTCGATCCTGGAGTGGTACAAGGAAGAGGGCGTGATCTTCAAGGGCGGTTCGGGGTCGGGCGTCAACCTGTCCCGCATCCGTTCGTCCAAGGAACTGCTCTCCAGCGGCGGCACGGCCAGCGGGCCGGTCAGCTTCATGCGCGGCGCGGACGCCTCCGCGGGCACGATCAAGTCGGGCGGCGCGACGCGCCGGGCGGCCAAGATGGTCGTGCTCGACGTCGACCACCCCGACATCGAGGAGTTCATCGAGACCAAGGCGCGCGAGGAGGACAAGGTCCGCGCCCTGCGTGACGCCGGTTTCGACATGGACCTGGGCGGCAAGGACATCGTCTCCGTCCAGTACCAGAACGCCAACAACTCGGTGCGCGTCTCCGACGAGTTCATGCGCGCGGTGGAGAAGGGCGACCAGTTCGGCCTGCGTGCCCGCCTGACCGGCGAGGTCATCGAGAAGGTCGACGCCAAGGACCTGTTCCGCAAGATGGCCAAGGCCGCCTGGGAGTGCGCCGACCCGGGCGTGCAGTACGACGACACGATCAACGACTGGCACACCACGCCGGAGACCGGCCGGATCACCGCCAGCAACCCGTGCTCGGAGTACGTGCACCTGGACAACTCCTCGTGCAACCTGGCCAGCATCAACCTGCTGAAGTTCCTGAAGGACGACAACACCTTCAACGTCGCCGACTTCGTCAAGCTGACCGAGCTGATCATCACCGCGATGGACATCTCGATCACCTTCGCCGACTTCCCGACCGAGAAGATCGGCGAGACCACGCGGGCCTACCGCCAGCTCGGCATCGGCTACGCCAACCTGGGCGCGCTGCTCATGGCCACGGGCCACGCCTACGACTCCGACGGCGGCCGCGCGGTGGCCGGGGCGATCACGTCGCTGATGACCGGTGTGTCCTACCGGCGCAGCGCCGAGCTGGCCGGGGTGGTGGGCGCGTACGACGGTTACGCCCGCAACGCCGAGCCGCACAAGCGGGTCATGCGCAAGCACGCCGCCGCCAACGACAACCTGCGCACGGTCGGCACCATGGACGCGAAGATCCACGCCGAGGCGTCGCGCCAGTGGTCGGAGTGCCTGAAGGTCGGCGAGAAGAACGGCTACCGCAACGCCCAGGCCAGCCTGCTCGCTCCCACCGGCACCATCGGCCTGATGATGGACTGCGACACCACCGGCATCGAGCCCGACCTCGCGCTGGTCAAGTTCAAGAAGCTGGTCGGCGGCGGCTCGATGCAGATCGTCAACCAGACGATCCCGCGGGCGCTCAAGCAGCTCGGCTACCAGCAGGAGCAGATCGAGGCCATCGTCGAGTACATCGGCGAGCACAGCCACGTCGTCGACGCCCCCGGCCTGCGCAAGGAGCACTACGAGGTGTTCGACTGCGCGATGGGCGAGCGGGCCATCGCGCCGATGGGCCACGTGCGGATGATGGCGGCGACCCAGCCGTTCCTGTCCGGCGCGATCTCCAAGACGGTCAACCTGCCGGAGTCGGCCACGATCGACGACATCGAGCAGGTCTACCTGGAGGGCTGGAAGCTCGGCCTGAAGGCGCTGGCCGTCTACCGCGACAACTGCAAGGTCGGCCAGCCGCTGTCGGCCGGCAACGGCGCCAAGAAGGACGAGCCGAAGGCCGTCGAGGCCGAGCCCGAGGTCAAGGTCATCGAGGTCAACCGGCCGACCCGGCGGCGCATGCCCAACCAGCGTCCCAGCATGACCACCCGCTTCACCGTGGGCGGCGCCAAGGGCTACATGACCGCTTCGTCCTACCCTGACGACGGGCTCGGCGAGGTCTTCCTCAAGATGTCCAAGCAGGGCTCGACGCTGGCGGGCGTCATGGACGCCTTCTCGGTGGCGATCTCCATCGGCCTCCAGTACGGGGTGCCGCTGGAGACGTACATGAGCAAGTTCGTGAACATGCGGTTCGAGCCGGCGGGCATGACGGACGACCCGGACATCCGCATGGCCACGTCGGTGATGGACTACATCTTCCGCCGCCTGGCCCTCGACCACCTGCCCTACGACGAGCGGGCGGCGCTCGGCATCTTCTCGGCGGCCGAGCGCGCCGCGCAGCAGCGCGGCGAGGACCCGGCGGCGCTGCCGGAGGCGGTCGACCGGGAGGCGCTGGCCCAGTCGGCGCCCATCGAGAAGCCCAAGGACGAGCCGAAGGAGGAGCCGGTCCGGGAGCTGACGCTGGAGAGCCACCAGCGTTTCACCGCCGACGCGCCGCTCTGCATGACCTGCGGCACCAAGATGCGGCCGGCCGGCAGCTGCTACGTGTGCGAGGGCTGCGGCTCGACCAGCGGCTGCAGCTGATCCACGCTGAACTGAGATGAGGGGGCCCGCGATCGGGCCCCCTCATCGGCATTCCGGGGGTCGGGTTCCGGCCAGGCGTCCCGGGGGTCGGGTTCCGGTCGGGCGTTCCGGGGTCAGGCTTCGGTCAGCAGGTCGCGCAGGACGTCGGGTTTGTCGGTGATGATGCCGTCCACCTGGTACGTCAGCAGGCGTTGCATGACGTCGGGGCTGTCGACCGTCCAGGCGAAGACCTTCATGCCGTGCTCGTGGGCCAGCTTGACGTACGAGGGGGTGAGCGCGGCGTACGGCGGGTTGACGTGGTCGGCGAACCCGGCCAGGCCGGGCAGCGCGGCGGCGCTCGGCGTGCCGAGCAGCCCGATCGGCACGCCGGGCAGCAGCCGGTGGAAGGCGCGCATCGAGTCCCAGTCGAAGGACTGGACCACCAGCCGCCCCGGCGCGAGCCAGGAGGGCTCGGCGCGCAGCGCGCGGACGATGCGGGCCTCGATGCCCGGGTAGAGCTTCGGCTCCTTGACCTCCAGCAGCATGCCGGCGCGGGACCCGGCGGTCGCGCGCAGCGCCTCCTGCAGGGTCGGCACCCGCTCGCCGGTGTACTCCCGGTCGAACCAGGAGCCCGCGTCCAGCCTGCGGATCTGCGCGAGCGTGAGGTCGCGCACCCGCCAGGGCGCAAGGCCGGGCAGGGCGCGTTCGGCGTCGGTGGTGCGGGCGAGGGTGGTGTCGTGCATCAGGACCAGCTCGTGGTCCTTGGTCTCCTGGACGTCCAGCTCGAACAGGTCGGCCCCCTGGCGGGCGGCGAGCTGGAAGGCCGCGACGGTGTTCTCCGGCGCGTACGCCGAAGCGCCCCGATGGGCGACGTTGACCACCGTGGTCACGGCGGCGGCGGTGGGCGGGGAGGCCAGGGGGAGGAGGGCGAGGGGCAGGAACAGGGCGAGTCGCCGCAACATGGATCTCCTCGGTGGGGGAGAGACCGACAACCCCGACCATGACCAGCAAGGATGACCGTGAGTTGAGGGCAGAGTAACGCAGCGATGCCCATCCGATGAGACTTCGACACGCGGACATGTGGGAGGGCGGGCCGTCCGCGGCGGCCCGCCCTCAGGTGTTGCCGGACCGGGTTACTTCAGGCCGGCGTCCAGCGCGGTGGTGAGGACGCCCGGATCGCCGGACATCTCCCAGATCATCGCGCCCAGCAGGCCCTTGCTCTTCAGCCAGGCCGTCTTCTTGCCGATCGACCAGGCGTCGTCGAACGTCCACCACTGCCCGTTGTTGCCGGTGTAGCAGTAGGTGGCGACGGCGACCTCGTCGTGGCGGACCGTGCAGCCGGGCACCATGGCGAGCAGGTTGCTGTAGCCGCGCGTGCCCGCCTCCTCCTGGAACTGGCCGGGAGCCGCGCCGTGCGCGTCCTGCCACTCGCCGGCCTTGCCGCCGTCGGTCACCTGCTGCCAGCCGCGGCCGTAGTAGGCCAGGCCGATGGTCAGCTTGCGCGGGTTGACGCCGGCCTGGAGGTAGACGTCCACGGCCTTCTCGACGCTGAAGTCCGGGTTGTACGGGCTGTCCGCGTCGAGGTACAGGTTGCCCTGGTGGCCGGTGCGGTTCGGCTCCCAGGAGTTGTCGCTGCCCGCGCCGTGGAAGTCGTAGCCCTGGATGTTGAAGATGTCCAGCGACTTGGCGACCTCGGGCAGGTCCCAGCCGGCGGCGATCTTGGCCGGGTCGGCCGGGGTGAACGCCGTGAGCTGGTACCGCTTGCCGGTCGTCGTCGTCAGCGCGTCGAGCTGGCGGCGGAACTCGGCGATCAGCAGCGTGTTGTTGGCCTTGTCGTTCTGGCCGATGTGGTTGCCCGCGTGCCCCTCGGCGCCCGGCCACTCCCAGTCGAGGTCGATGCCGTCGAAGATGCCCGCGGCCGTGCCCGGGCCGCCCTTGCCGTTGTAGTCGGGCAGGTTGCCCTTGATGTAGGTGTCGATGCAGGAGTAGACGAACTTCTTGCGGGAGGCGTCGGTCGCCGCCACGTCGGAGAAGTACTTGGAGTACGTCCAGCCGCCGAGCGAGATCAGCACCTTGAGGTTCGGGTACTTCGCCTTGAGCTTCTTGAGCTGGTTGAAGTTGCCCTGCAGCTTCTCCCAGCCGGTGTCGGCGACCCCGTCGACCGACTGGGCGGAGCTGAACGGCCTGCCGTAGTCGGCCTCGGCGTCACCGGCGCCGTCGCCCTGGTTCGGGTCCTGCGGGTCGGACGTGGTGCCCTTGGTGACGCCCTGCAGGCAGGTCAGGTTCTTGGGGTCGATGTTGGCGAAGGCGTAGTTGATGTGGGTCAGCTTCGCCGCGGCCCCGGTCGTGTCCAGGTTGCGGACGAAGTACTGGCGGCCGTAGATGCCCCACTGGACGAAGTAGCCGACGCGGGCGTACCCGGTCTCGACGATGTCCGACGTCGTCACCTTCACCGGGGTGGAGGCGGCCGAGAGGTTGTCGTACAGGTCGCGGGCCTTGACCGTGAAGGAGTACTCGGTCGAGGGGGACAGGCCGGAGACGACGGCCGTCGTGCCCGTGACGGTCGTGGCCAGGGTCGAGCCGGTGAAGACGTCGTAGTTGGCCACGCCGGTGTTGTCGGTGGAGGCCGTCCAGGTCAGCGTGACGCTGCTGGAGGTCTTGGCCGTGCTGCGCAGTCCCGACGGCACCGACGGCGCCTGCGAGTCGTCGGCCGGGTTGCGGGTGGTCACCTTCAGCGGCGCGGAGGCGGCCGACAGGGTGCCCTTGCGGTCCTTGGCCTTGACGGTGAACGTGTACTCGGTGTTCGGCGTCAGGCCGGAGACCGTGCCGGAGGTCTCGGTGACCGAGGCGGCCAGGGCGGAGCCGTTGTAGATCTCGTACCCGACGATGGGCAGGCTGCCCTGGGTGGCGGCGTCCCAGGCGAGTGAGACGGTCTTGGTGGTCTTGACCGGCGAGCGCAGGTTCCCGGGGGCGCCGGGCGGCGCGTCGGGGGTGCCGTCGCAGTTGACGTCGTTGATCCGGCAGCTCGTCGGCTCGGCGTTGGCCGTGCTCACGGTGAAGCTCGGGCTGTAGGGCTCGGTGGTCGCGCCCGCGTTCACGGTGGTGTTGTAGTGGACGGGGGTCAGGGTGACGGTCCGCCCGCTCTGGGTGAGTGAGCCGTTCTGGGCGTTGCTCGCGGTGACGCCCGCGGGCAGCTCGAACACGATCGACCAGCCGTTCAGCGCGGTGGTGCTGTTGTTGGCGACGATGAACTTGGCCGAGGTGCCGTTGACGTCGTACGTGGCGCTGACCGGCGGCTTGGCGGGCGGGTCACCGCCGGTGCCGTCGCAGTTGGCGCCGTTGATCAGGCAGCTCGTCGGCTGGACGGCCGAGCTCAGCGTCACCTTGGGGCTGTAGGGTTCGGTGTTCTTCCCCGCCTGCACGGTGTTGATGTAGAAAGCGGGGGTGAGCGTCACCTTGGTGCCGTTCTGGCGGATGGTGGCGTTCTGGGGGTTGCTCGCGGTGACCCCGGACGGCAGCTCGAAGACGATCGACCAGCCGCTGACGGCGGTCGTGCCCGGGTTGCTCACCAGGAAGGTGCCGGTGTTCCCGGAGAGGGAGAACGTGGCGATGAGGCGGCTCGCAGCCTGTGCGGGAAGGGTGCACATGCCGATGATCACGAGGACGGCGATCAGGGGGGTGACTAATCGGCGCACGTCAAGGACCTTTCTTTAAAGAAAGTTTCCTAACAATTACGCGGATCGTAAGCCCCTCCCACCCAACTTGCAAGAGCCTGTCTGATCTAGCCTGACAAGATGCGAGGGGTGCTGCCGGTCCTGCTGTCGGCGTGGTTCATGGCCCAGTTCGACTTCTTCGTGGTCAACGTGGCCGCGCCGGCCATCGAGCACGACCTGAGCGCCGGTCCGGCCGCCCTGGAGCTGATCGTGGCCGGGTACGCCTTCACGTACGCGGCCGGCATGATCACCGGCGGCCGGCTCGGCGACCGTTACGGCTACCGGCGGCTGTTCGTCCTCGGCGTGGCCGGGTTCACCGTCGCCTCGGTGTTGTGCGGCCTCGCGCCCGGCGCCGCCTGGCTGGTCGCCGCCCGGCTGCTCCAGGGCCTGGCCGGCGCCGTCATGGTGCCCCAGGTGCTGGCCATGATCTCGGCCGTCTACCCGCCGGAGCGCCGCGGCCGCGCCCTCGGCTGGTACGGCGCCGCCGGCGGCCTCGGCTCCATCGCCGGCCAGGTGCTCGGCGGCCTGCTGCTCACCGCCGACGTGTTCGGCCTCGGCTGGCGGGTGATCTTCCTGATCAACCTGCCGGTCGGTCTGGTCGTCGTGCCGCTGGCCCGGTGGCTGCTGCCGGAGGCCGACCCGCACAAGCCCGTCGCGTTCGACCTGCCGGGCGCGGCGGGGCTGGCCGCCGGGCTGGCGCTGCTGCTGGTGCCGCTCGGCCTCGGCAACAGCCTGGGCTGGCCCGCCTGGACGTGGGCCGCCATGGCGGCGAGCGCGCCGGTGTTCGCGCTGACCTGGTGGTGGCAGCGGACGCTGGCCGCCCGGGGCGGGCAGCCGGTGCTCGACCTCGGCCTGCTCAAGGTCCACTCCTACCTGGCGGGCGTCGGGGCGATCGTCGCGTTCATGGCGTACTTCGCCTCGTTCATGTTCACGCTGACGCTGCTGCTGCAGAGCGGGCTCGGGCTCACCGCGTTCCCGGCGGGCCTGGCCTTCGCGCCGATGGGCGTGCTGTTCACCGTGACCTCGCTGCTCGGCACCCGCCTGGTCAGCCGGTACGGGCTGGTCGTCGTCATGATCGGCGGCCTGGTCACCGCCCTGGGGCTGGCGCTGCTGGTGGCCGGGGCCGGGCGCGGGCTGCCGTACGTCATGGTCGCGCTCATGCTCGTGGGCTCGGGCAACGGCCTGGTCCTGCCGCGGCTCATCGGCGCGGCGCTGGTGGAGGTCGCGCCGCACCAGGCCGGCATCGGGTCGGGCGTGCTCAGCACGGCGCAGCAGTTCGCCGGCGCGGGCGGCGTCGCGGTGATCGGGGCGGTCTACTTCGCGGTCGCCGAAGGCGGCCACCACGCGCGTGCCATGCGCTGGTCGGCCGCCATCGACCTGGCGCTGATCCTGCTGGTGGTGGCGATGGTGGCCTACAACCGGCGGCGCGCGCTCAGGAAGGCGTCGGGAGCAGGGCCCCGTAGAGCCGTCTCGCCTGGATCCTGACTACCAGCCGGCGGTCGGCGACCATCCGGTGCAGGAACGCCAGCTCGCCCGCGGCGTCACCGAAGGACGGCTGCATGGCCAGCAGTTCCAGGCCCACCTCGTCACCCGGCCGGTCGCTCACGGGGGACAGCTCGGCCTCGCCCTCGGCGACGGCGTAGGAGCCGAAGTCGTCGCTGGCGACGTAGAGCGCGCAGCGGGGGTCCTGGTGCAGGCGGCGCACCGTCAGCCGGTCCGCGACGGTCGAGATCCGCACCACCCGCCGCGGCGGGTCCCAGGTGTAGACCACCGTGGACAACTGCGGACGGCCGCCGCCGCCGTTCGTGGCGAGCGCGCCGAAGCGCTGGCCGGCGAGCAGCGCCGACAGGTCCTCCTCGGGCAGCTCCAGCGGCTGTGCGCCCATCGAGCCCATCGCCCCCATTGCCTCCTGTGACATCCTTCGACCCCCGTCGTGATGCGAATATGTCAGCCTATCCCGAGTTGCCGGGAGAACGACTGGACGTCGGAGATCACCCAGTATTCGGAGAATCGTCCGTCCGTGGCACGCAGGAGGTCGTGGCCGGAGAAGGAGACGGGGGTGCCCGGCGGGGCGCCCGCGCCGGGCAGGCCGCCCCGGTAGGCGCCGCCGAACGTCCACCGGGCGGCGACCAGGTCGCCGTCGACGGCCGGGCCCACGTCGAGCGTGACCCGGACGTCGTCGAACGGTTCGCGGCCCTGCCGGATCGCCTCGATCAGCCCGTCGGGGCCGTGCACGTCCGCGCTTGGCCAGTGGCCGACGAACTCGGGGGTCACCAGGTCGTGCGCGAGGGGGAGGTCGCCGTTCCACAGTTCGAGCAGCCAGCGCTCGTACAGTCCGGTCAGCATGGCGGCACGACTACCCGCGCGGGAGGCCCCTAGCCGCAGTTGCCCCAGCTGGTACGGCCGCCGCCGGCGATGGACCCGTCGGTCCCCTGGATCGTGCCCCAGAACTTCACGCAGGCGCCCTTGGCCCAGTACTTGACCGGACCGGCGTACTGACCGAACTTGCCGGCGTCCATGCGCACGATCGGGTCCTGCTTCTCGTCCTTGCGCGGCTTGGGCATGACGGTGAGCCTGGCGCTCATCTGCGTCTTCGAGCCGATGAAGCTGGACTTGATGGTGACCACGCAGTTCTGGCCGGTGCCGCGGTTGTACAGGAGGTAGACCGTGCCGTAGCGCTTGCCCCCCTGGGTCTTGACGGGCTTCGCGCCGCCGGAGACGAGCCCGAAGCCCGATCCGCAGACGCCCTGCGGGGTGCTCGCGGCCGTGGCGTTCGCCGGGGTCGCGAGAACGCCGCTGAGACCGATCGCCGCCGTCAGAAGGATTGCCTTTGCGGGCATGCGCACCAGTACGTCCCTTTCGATTGGCCTTGACTGAAGATCTCGACAAGCATGCCCGAAATCTGGTTATCGGTCCAGGCTTTACGGGGGAAAGCGTGGCAACGGTAGGTTGCCGTCATGACTCTCGCCATCATCAACGGATATGTCGTGCCGGTTGACGGAGATCCCATCGAGGGCGGCACCGTCCTGGTCGGCGACGGGAAGATCCTCGCAGTGGGGCGGGACGTGACCATCCCCGACTCCGCCACCGTCGTGGACGCGGGCGGCGGCTGGGTGCTGCCCGGTTTCGTCGAGGCGCACGGCCACCTCGGCGTGTACGAGGAGGCCGAGGGCTGGGCGGGCAACGACACCAACGAGATGACCGACCCCAACGGGGCCCGGCTACGCGCCCTCGACGCCATCAACCCGGCCGACCAGGGCTTCGCCGACGCGCTGTCCGGCGGCGTCACCACCGTCGTAATCAAGCCGGGCTCCGGCAACCCGATCGGCGGACAGACGGTCGCGGTCAAGTGCTGGGGCAGGTCGGTGGACGAGATGCTGGTCAGAGAGCCGGTGAGCGTCAAGAGCGCCCTGGGGGAGAACCCCAAGCGCGTCTACGGCGACCAGAAGAAGCTGCCCTCCACCCGGCAGGGCGTGGCCGCGGTGATCCGCGACGCCCTCATGAAGGCCCAGGACTACAAGGCGAAGAAGGCCGCGGCCGAGCGCGAGGACAAGCCGTTCGACCGCGACGGCACGCTGGAGATCCTGGTCCGCGTGCTCGACGGCGAGCTGCCGTGGTGCCAGCACGCCCACCGCGCCGACGACATCGCCACCGCGCTGCGCCTGGCCGACGAGTTCGGCCACCGGCTGATCGTCAACCACGGCACCGAGGGCCACCTGCTGGCTGACACGCTGGCCGAGCGCAACGTGCCGGTCATCATCGGCCCGCTGTTCACCAGCCGGTCGAAGGTCGAGCTGCGGCAGCGCGCCCTGCGCAACCCGGGCATCCTCGCGCGGGCCGGGGTCGAGCTGGCCATCACCACCGACCACCCGGTGGTGCCCATCCACTTCCTCGTCCACCAGGCCACCCTGGCTGTCAAGGAAGGGCTCGACCGGGACACCGCGCTGCGCTCGATCACCGTCAACCCGGCCCGCATCATGGGCCTCGACGACCGGGTCGGCTCGCTGCGCCCCGGCCTCGACGGCGACGTGGTGATCTGGTCGGGCGACCCGCTCGACGTGATGAGCCGGGCGCTGAGGGTGTTCATCGCCGGGCGTGAGGTGTACTCCTACGTGGACGGGGAATCCGTCGTGGCCGATCCCTATTACCGCGAGTCACGGTGATGTAGGCGACTGTCAAGTGCGCGACGGCCGGGAACGCTCACAGTAGGTGCACTGAGTCGGAGAAAGGCGCCCCCCCATGACAGCTCCGCACCCCGCCAGGAGGCCCAGCAAGGCGCTCCTGATCGGACTGGTCGTCTCAGGCGTCCTCGCGCTGATCGTCCTCGGTCTCATGCTGCACAAAGGCGGCCCGGTCGGGTTCGGGCTGTCGGCGGTGCTCGGGCTCGCGCCGCTGCCGGTGCTGCTGGCCGCCGTGCTCTCGCTCGACCGGCTGGAGCCGGAGCCGAAGCTGCACCTCGCCTTCGCCTTCGCGTGGGGCGCGGGCCTGGCGATCGTGCTCGGCGTCGGGCTGACGCTGGCCGGACAGGCGCTGTTCCTGCGGGCCGGGTACGGCGCCCAGCTCGTCAACGACGTCGGCACCGTGTTCCTGGCCCCGGTGATCGAGGAGGCGTTGAAGGGGTCGGCGCTGCTGCTGCTCCTGCGCAGGAAGCAGGAGATCGACGGCCTGACCGACGGCATCGTCTACGCCTCCATGGCGGGGCTCGGCTTCGCCGCCGTGGAGAACATCGGCTACTACCTGATCGCGTTCGGCCAGGACGGCACCGGCGCCGCGGTCCGGCTGTTCGTGCTCAGAGGGCTGATCGACCCGCTCGGCCACCCCATCTACACCTCGATGATCGGGCTCGGCGTCGCCTACGCGCTCACCCGCCGCACGCCCGCGCGCTTCGCCGCGATCCCGCTCGGCTACCTGGGCGCGGTCGTCCTGCACGGGCTGTGGAACGGCGCCGCCTCCACCCAGTCGCTGGCCTGGCTGGGCACGGCGTACCTGGTGATCATGGTGGCGCTGGTCCTGCTCGTCGTGGTCACCGTCGTCGAACGCCGCCAGCTCGTCTCGAAGATGGGCGTCTACCTGCCCGGCTACGGCCCGACCGGCCTGGTCACGGTGGAGGACCTGAAGATGCTCAGCACGCTCAAGGCCCGCAAGGCGGCCCGCAGGTGGGCCAGGGGCGCCGGGCTCGGCCGCGCGATGAGCGACTACCAGCAGGCGGCGACCGAGCTGACCGTGCTGCATCTGCGGGCCGAACGGCAGGGCATGGACCCGGCCAGGTTCGCCATGGAACGCGACGCCCTGCTCACCTCGATGGCCCACGCCCGCCGCTGGTAGCCGGGACCGGGCTCAGGACCGGGCTCAGCGGCAGGCTCGGGCCGGGCTCAGGGCCGGGCTCAGGGGCGGGTGAGCACGGCGGCCAGGGCCGTCACCGCCGCCAGCACGATGCAGGCCGCCACCGCGACCGTCGCCCCCCGGTCCACGCCGAACGCGCCGACGACCGCGGCCACGCCGGCCGCGCCCAGGGAGGAGCCGACGTAGCGGGCGGTGTTGTTGGCGCCCGACCCCATGCTGACCCGGTGGGCCGGCACGCTCTCGATCGCCAGGTGGGTGATCGAGGAGTTGATCAGCCCGGACCCGGCGCCGCTCACCACCAGCCCGGCGATGACCAGCGGCAGGTCCAGCGAGCCGCCCACGCCCAGCAGCCCGGCGAACCCGAGCGCGGTCAGGCCGAGGCCGAGGGCCAGCCGGGCAGCGGTGCGCAGGCGTACCAGCCGGGACGCCAGCGACACCGCGAACGACGTACTCGACCAGAGGCAGAACAGCAGGCCGGTCTGCAGCGGCGTCAGCGCGTGCGCGGTCTGGAGCACGGTCGGCAGGTAGCTGAGCAGGCCCACCACCGCCGCCCCGACGACCAGCGCGCCGCCGGTGGCGACCAGGAACACCGGCCGTCCGAACAGCTCCAGGTCGAGCAGCGGCTCCGGACGCCGGCGCTCCACCGACACGAACGCCGCCACCAGCACCGCCGCCAGCGCGAACGCCCCGATCACCACCGGACGCCCCCACCCGGCGCGCCCCTCGGTGACCCCCGCGACCAGCGCGCCCACGCCCAGGCTGAGCAGCACCACGCCGGGCACGTCGAACCGGCGCGGCGCGGGGGAGCGCGACTCGGCCAGCAGCCGCGCCGAGGCCACCGCCAGGGCGAGCGCGGCGGCCGACAACACCCAGTAGACCGCCCGCCAGCTCACCGCCGTGGCCAGCACGCCGGAGGCCAGCGGGCCGACCGCGGTGCCCAGCCCGATCATGGCGCCGTACAGCCCGGTGGCCCGCACCCGCTCGGCGCCCGAGGGGAAGGCGTGGCCGACGATGCCCAGGCTGGCGGCCAGCATCGCCGCGCTCGCCCCGCCCTGCGCCAGCCTGGCCAGCACGAACACCGGCACCGACGTGCTCAGCGCGGCCGCCACCCCGGCGGCGGCCAGCACGGCCGACCCCCAGACCAGCACCCGCCTGCGCCCGTGGTCGTCGGCCAGCCCGCCGGAGACCAGCAGCAGCGCCGACAGCCCGAGCGAGATGCCGCCCAGCATCCACACCGGCCCCGTCGGCCCGGCGCCCAGGGACGCGGCCGTCTGCGGCAACGTCACCATCGGCACCGTGTAGTTCGTCAGCACCAGCAGGGGCGCCGAGGACGCCACGGCGAGCGTGCCCGGCCGTACCCGGGTCAGTTCGGTCACTGAACTCATGCGGCGCAACGTATCACGGTTCGGTGAATGAACTAACATGGGTCCCATGGCGCTCGGCAAGAACTACGAAGGCCAGGACTGCTCGCTGGCCAGGGCCCTGGAAGTGATCGGCGAACGGTGGACGCTCCTGGTCGTCCGCGACGCCATGTACGGCGTACGCCGCTACGGCGACTTCCTCGCCCACCTCGACATCCCGAGGGCGGTCCTGTCCCAGCGGCTTGGGGCGCTGGTCGAGGCCGGCGTGCTGGCCAGGAGCCGCTACCAGGACAACCCGCCCCGCGACGAGTACGTCCTGACCGCCACGGGCCGCGAGTTGTGGGTCCCCATGCTGGCCCTGGCCCAGTGGGGCGAGCGAAACCTCGGCGGCGACGGCCCGCGCCGCCTGTTCCACCACGCCACCTGCGGCGCCCGGCTCGACCCGGTGTCCCGGTGCCCGTCGTGCGGCACGGCCGTCGGGCTGGAGGAGATCGAGGTGCGCCCCGGCCCCGGCCTGACGGACAACCGCGATGATCCGGTCAGCGTGCTGCTCAGGGCACCCCACAGGATGCTTGCTCCGATCTCCTGACAAAATCGGGCGGTACCCCTCGAAAGGAGATCAGATGAGCTGGGCGGAGATCGGATCCGAGGAGGAGCTGCGGGAACTGCTGGGCGAGGTGATGCCGAGGGCCGTGACCAAGGAGCGGGTCCGGCTGCACGCGCGTGATCGCGACTGGCTGGCGGCCTCCCCGTTCTGCCTGATCGCCACGTCCGACGCCGAGGGCAACTGCGACGTCTCGCCCAAGGGCGACCCGGCCGGGTTCGTCCACGTCATCGACGACACCACGATCGCCATTCCCGACCGTCCGGGCAACCGCCGGGCCGACGGGTTCCTCAACGTGCTGCAGAACCCGCACGTGGGCCTGATCTTCCTGATCCCCGGCCGCAACGAGACCCTGCGCGTGAACGGCCGCGCCCGGCTCGTGCGCGAGGCGCCGTTCTTCGACGAGATGATCGTCAAGGGTCACCGGCCGCGGCTGGCCCTGGTGGTGGAGATCGAGCAGATCTTCTTCCACTGCGCCAAGGCGTTCATGCGCTCGCAGCTCTGGGCGCCCGACTCCTGGAACCCGTCCGTCCTGCCCTCGCACGCCACTCTGATCAAGGAGGTGCAGGTGGTCGAGGAGAGCCTGGAGCAGCTGGAGTCGTACTACGGCGCGGCCTACGCCAAGAGGCTCTACGGCTGAAGACCGGACGGCCGGCGGGGGGAGCCGGTCGTGTCGGGCCTCAGCGGTGCGGTGAATCCGTGCGGGTCCGTGCGGGTCCGTGCGGTTCAGGCGGCCGGCGTCGGTCCGCCGGGGAAGCGGATCACGTTCCGGCCGCTGTAGGCCCGCAGGTCGACCACCTTGGGGTCGGTGGCCTCGGTCCTTCTGCGGCGGACGGCCGCCCGGATGTCGCGGATCTTGTGCCTGGCGATATGCGGCGGCACCACCGCAAGCCTCTTCATGTGAGCCCCCCGTGATGTTTCTGTTACCTCTGTTATCTACCGATACAGCCGTAAGTTCGCTGTAAAGGGTAGCTAATAGGGCAACTTTCGCCCTGACGGGGTGCGCAGATCCGGTTCGGCCGCCGGATGCGGGCGCCTGATGGCCGTCGATCTCGGGACTCTGACACGTTTCACGGTCTTCCCCCTTCCGGGCCGCCGCCGGCTGACGGCGGCTCGGCGGGTGCCGCCACCCGCCTTGCGCGCCAACCTAACCGGGGCTCCCGGGGCCGCTCAACGCATTTCCACGGCCTCGCGTACGGATGCGCCCGCGTCACGTCCCCGGGACCAGGCGGGCGGTCACGCCGATCCGGTTCCAGGCGTTGATCATCGCGATGGCGACGACGAGGGCGGCGAGCTGCTTGTCGTCATAGTGCTCGGCCGCCTGCTGCCACACCTCGTCCGGCACGGCCTCGCCGCGGTCGGCCAGGCGGGTCGCCTCCTCGGTCAGCGCCAGCGCCGCCCGCTCGGCCGGGGTGAAGACCGTGGCCTCCCGCCAGGCGGCGACCGACCACAGCCGCTCGTCGCTCTCCCCGGCCTTCTTCATGTCCCCGCTGTGCATGTGCACGCAGTAGCCGCAGCCGTTGATCTGGCTGGCCCGCAGCTTGACCAGCTCGATCGTGGCCGCGGGCAGGTCGCTGCCGTGCATGTACGCCTCCACCGCCAGGAACCCCCGGTACGCCTCCGGGGCGAGTTCGGCGATGTCGATGCGCTGGGTCATGGTGTCCTCCCTGTGTCGTCACTTCCATGACACAGGACGAGGCGGCCCGGCGCGATGTGACAGCTCCGGGCCGGGAGGAGGGGATTCGTCTCAGCCCCGGCAGTTGCCCCACGAGCCGCGGCCGCCCCACGCCTCGACCCGGTTGTCCGGGGTGCGCGTCCAGCCCGCGTACTTCACGCACTTCCAGCTACCGTCGATGTGGCCGGTCTCGGCGTAGAAGCGGTAACGCTGCACGTCCTCGCTGCGGCCGCCGCCGCGGACCTCGATGGAGGCGCCGGTGACCGTACGGGTGCCGCGGAAGGCGGTCTTGATCGCCGCCACGCAGTTCTTCCCGGCGCTCTTGTTGTACATGAGGTAGACGTGCCCGAACACCTTCCCGTCGCGCGTCCTCATCGCGCGGTGGCCGTCCTGCACCCGGTGGTAGCCCGCGCCGCAGACGCGCTCGGGCGTCTCGGGGGCAGTGGCCGCGGAGGCGGCGGAGGGGGTGGCGGCGATACCGGCGGCGACCAGCCCGGCCGCGATGACCGTTCGCGTCAGCACGATTTTCCCTTCGGCGGGGACATTAAGGACGTCGTCGATCTTTACCGAGACTTGACCGCAATTCAAGGGGGTTGGTGAAATGCCGCTCATCGCGGTGTCCGCCGTCTGGGCGGTGTTCTGGGGCTCCTGGGCGGCGCTGCTGCCGGCTGTGAAGCAGGAGCTCGGCGTCTCGGCGGCGCAGCTCGGCACGGCGCTGGGCGCGGTGCCCGTCGGGGCCCTGCCCGCGATGGCGCTGACCGGCCGGCTGGCCCGCGGGCGCGAGCGCCTTGCCCTCATGGCGGCGACCGTCCTGTTCGGGCTGGCCGTGGCGGGCCTGGCCGCGGTCACCGCGTACTGGCCGCTCGTGGCCGGGCTGCTGCTGCTCGGCGCGGCCAGCGGCGCGCTCGACGTGACGCTCAACCTGGCCACGGGACGCGTCGAGCGCGAGCGCGGCCGGCGGCTCTTCCAGGCGGTGCACGCGGCCTTCCCGCTCGCGGTCATCGTGGCCGCCCCGCTCACCGGCCTGGCCCGCTCGCTCGGCATGGACGTCCGGACCGTGCTGCTGGTGGTCGCGGCGCTGGTGGCGGCGACGTCACTGTCCCTGCCCGCCCTGCCCGTGGGCCGCGGCCGGGCCGCCCCCACCGGCGACCACCGCGCGTGGCGCCAGTTGTGGGGCGTCGCGCTGCTGCTCGGGACGCTGGCCGGATGCGTGCTGGTGATCGAGAACGCGGTCGAGCAGTGGTCGGTGCTCCTGCTGGAGGAGCACCGGGCCGCCACGCCCCTCACGGCGAGCCTGGCCCCCTCGGTCTACATGGCCGCGCTCACGGCCGGCCGGCTCGCCGCGCAGACCCTGCCTCCGGTGCCCCTGCGCGCGCTGTACCTGGTCGCCGGGGTGGGCGGCGCGGCCGGGATCGGCCTGGCCGGGCTCGGTGACGGCGTGCCGCTGTCGATGGCGGGCTTCGCCCTGACCGGGCTGGCGCTCGGGCCGCTGGTGCCCGCGCTGCTCAGCCGCTCGGCCGCCGACGACCCGACCGGGACGCTGGTGTGGGGCGTCTCGATGGTCTCCTACGCCGGGTTCGTCGTCAGCCCGCTGCTGGTGGCGGGGCTGACCGGGCCGTTCGGGCTGCCCGTCGCGCTCGCCGCGCTCGGCCTGCTGGGGCTGCCGCTGCTCGTACGGTTCGTCATGATCGAGGGTGACTCGGCGTGAATATGGCGTTTTGTTGGGGAAAGCGCACCACGGTTCGGGGTATTGCCCCAGGTGATTCGGACGTGAAGAGGGGATCACCATGGCCGTCTGCGACAACTGCGGCAACGACTACGACATGGCCTTCGAGGTGCACGCGCAGGGAGCCGTGCACACCTTCGACTGCTTCCAGTGCGCGATCGAGGCCATGGCGCCGATCTGCGAGCACTGCGGCACCAAGGTCATCGGGCACGGCGTCCAGTCGGGCGAGCACTGGTACTGCTGCGCCCACTGCGCCCGCGAGGAGGGCAACAAGGGCATCGTCGACCGGGTGATGGCGAGCTCGTCCGCCTGACCGGACGGCGTCAGGCCGGCCCCAGCAGCGACCGCATGCGGCTCAGGGCGCGGTCGAGCGCGTCCTGAGGCACCGGCGCGGCCAGGCCGAGGGTGATGGCGCCGTTCTTCGCCTCCCACACGCCGGCCACCCGCCCCTCGTGCACCACGACGGGCGAGATCCAGCCCGCCTGGCGGCTGACCTTGGGCTTGAGCGGCGGCGGGACGAGCGGGGCGAGCGTCCGCGGCGCCCCCAGGATGAACTGGTCGAAGCCCGGCAGCAGGTGGACCTCCTGCGAAGGCCGGGTGGCGGCCAGGTCGTCGGCGTGCTCGGCCAGTGCGTACAGGGTCGTGCCGTCGTCGGCCCTGACCTCCACCAGCTCCGGGGCCAGCCCCTTGACCCACGCCTTGAGCACCGCCTTCCTGGCCACCCCGCCGAACAGCCACGTGTCGAACATCTCCGGCGTGGCCGGCCCGTGGGCCCCCAGGAACGCCCGCAGCACCCGCACACCCGCCTCCTCCTGGTCGGGCAGCGCCCCCGGCCAGCCCGGCAGCCACGACCGCGGCGCGGTGAAGGTCACCTTGCCCTCGCGGGGCGGCCCGTAGCACAGCTCACCCAGACGGCTCAGCGGCTTGAGCAGCGCCCCCCAGCCGGACGTCAGCGCCTCGCGGAGATGGGCGTCGCCGGTCAGCGCCAGGATCGCGTCGACCAGCTCCTCGCGGGTCAGCGGCGCTCCCTTCAGCGCCTCGGGGACGGCCTCGATGACGGCCTCGATCTCCGCGGCCGTCACGCCGTGCCCGCGCTGCCAGGAGCCCTTCTCCCAGAAGCGCAGCGTGCTCAGCGCCGCGCACAGGCCGGCCAGCTCGTCGGCGGGCACCAGGTGGAGGGTGCCGCGCATGAGCCAGGTCTTGACCAGGGCCCGATCGCTCCACAGGGCCCGGTCGATCTCACCTGGGTCGGGCCGGGCGCTCCTGACCGCCACCGCGAGCTGGGCCGAGGAGGCGACCTGCGCCTGCACCCCGCACAGCCGGCGGGCCACCGACACCGCGTCCGGCCCGTCGGTCGCCGCCACGAACTGCCTGCGCAGCCGCCAGGCGAGGATCTGCGGCCAGGTGAGCTCCATCGTCATGCGTCACTTCTACCGCCTCCCACCGACATTCCGTACATTGGGCGAAAAATGGGGATATGAGAGGATCAAGCATGCCTCTCGACGGTCATCTTCTCGCGCTCTTCGCGGTTATCACCATCGTGGCGATGATCACCCCCGGCCCCGACATGCTGTTCGTGCTGGGCTGCGGGATGCGGGGCGGCCCCCGGGCCGGGCTGCTGGCCACGGCCGGGGTGGCGACCAGCGAGGCGATCCACGTCGCCGTGGCCGCCGCGGGGCTGGCCGCGCTCTTCGCGGCCGTGCCGGTCGCCTTCACCGTCGTACGGATCGCCGGCGCCGCGTACCTGATCCACCTGGGCGTGCGGATGTTGCGGGACCGCAAGGGCGGGGTGAGCGACATGCCCGAGCCGGGCACCGGGATGTCCGGCCGCCGCGCCTACCTGAGCGGCCTGCTGACGAACCTGCTCAACCCCAAGATGGTCACCTTCACCGTCGCCTTCCTCCCGCAGTTCGTCGATCCGGGGCTCGGGCGGATGTGGCTGCAGTTCGCCGTGCTCGGCGCCGTCCTGATTGCCTTCGAGTTCGTCGTGGACGGCGCGGTGGGCGTGCTGGCCGGGCGCATCGGCGGTTGGCTGCGCCGCAGCGCCGTCGCCCGCCGCCGGGTGAACACGGCGACGGGCGGCATCTTCGTCGGGCTCGGCGTGAAGCTCGCCGTGGAGCGTTGAACGCCGGTCAGCCGGTGAAGCCGATGTCCTCGTAGCGCAGGTCGTAGAAGCCGCGCGCGCCGACGTTGGCCAGCGTCTGCTTGGCCGCCACGTTCTGCGGACGCTGGTAGAGCGGCAGCACGTTGACCAGCTTCCAGATCAGCCCGTCGGCCTCGTTCGTCTGGGTGCGCGCCCCGGCCGGGTCGAGGTTCTGGGCCGCCTTGTCCATGGCCTGGTCGATCTCCGGCGAGCCGGTACGGCCGAAGTTCGCGTTCCAGGTCTTGCCGTTCGCCGAGTTCGCGTAGATCCCGTAGCTGCTCGAAATCGGGTAAGGCGTCCCGATGTAGGCGAAGGGCGTGATGTCGAAGTTGCCGGGGATGACGTACTTGGTGAAGAAGTCGTCGCTCGGCACCGCCTTGATGGTGAGCTTCACCCCGATCTGGGCCAGCATGTTCTGGGCCAGCTCACCCTCCGACTTGCTGAGCTGCACCCCGGACGGCACCACGAACCGCAGGTCGAGCGGCTGCCCGTTCTTCTGCCTGACGGCCCCGTTCAGCTTCCAGCCGGCCGCGTCGAGCAGTTGCTTGGCGCGTTCGGGGTTGTAGACGCCGAGATTTCCGGCGTTGTCCAGGTAGCCCTCCTGCGTGTTCATGAAGAAGTGGTTGTTCAGCAGCGCGATCGGCCAGTCGAGCCCCTGCAGGTCGGACTGCGCGATGGCCTGCCGGTTGATGCCGAGCTGGATGGCCTGGCGCACGTTCACGTCCTTGAGCGGCTCGCTCGACCCGTTGAAGGTGAAGTGCCGGAAGTCGGGCCCGGCGGCCTGGCGCACCTGGGCGCCCTGCGTGGCCCTGGCCCGCGCGTAGTCGGGCGCCGACGGCCCGACGTCGATGAGGTCGAGTTCCCCGTTGCTGAACGCGCCGATCAGTGAGTCCTGCTCCGAGGCCCGGTAGATGATCTGGTCGAGCTTGGCCCGGTTGCCCCACCAGGCGTCGTCGCGGACGATCGTGATCGTCTTGGCCGTCTGGTCGAAGCCCTTGAACTTGAACGGCCCGGCGGTCACCGGGATCTTGTTCAGCCACGCGGTGTTGAAGGCCTGCGGGGTCCGGTTCGTGGCGGCCGGCAGCAGCGGCCCGAACAGCGACTGCCAGTCGCCGAACGGCTTGGCGAAGGTGACCTTCACCTCGTAGTCGTCCTTGCCCCGCTCGACCTTCTCGATGTCCTGGTAGCCGGTGGCCGAGACGATGTGGAACTCGGGGTTGCGGCCGTTGAGCGCCTGCCACTGGGCCTGGTAGTCGGCCCAGGTGATCGGCTGCCCGTCGGACCACTTGGCCTTGGGGTTGAGCGTGTAGGTGACGACCTGCTTCGGGCTCTGGTCGGTGACCTTGGCGTCGAGCACGTAGTCGGGATCGACGGCGATCTCCGCCTTCTCGTCGGAGACGAACGGCGAGGGCAGCAACGCGTTGCTGATCACGGCCGCCATCGCCAGGTTGCCGTCGACGTGGTTCCGGTTCCACTGGGTGGGGAACTCGTTGATGCCCCAGCGCAGCGTGCCGCCGTCCTTGACCTTCTCGCGCGGCTGCGGGTTGATGTCGAAGGCCTTGATGGTCTTGTGCGCGCCTTCCGTGCCGCTCGCCGAGCCGCCCCCCGAGCCGCCGCCGCCACAGCTCACCAGCGACAGCGAGCCGGCCACGGCGACGGCCACGACAAGACGTGAAGCTTTCATCGAGCGCATTCCTCCTGATCTAGACGACGTCGAGCCTCTCGGCGTAATGGCAGGCCGCGCCCTGGTCGTCGCCCACCGGCAGCACCTCGGGCTCGACGTCCACGCAGAGCGCGCGCTCGTCGTGGCTGAGCACCGAGCGGAACTTCGGGCAGCGGGTGCGGAAGCGGCAGCCGGTCGGAGGGTGGGCCGGGCTGGGCAGGTCGCCTTCGAGCAGGATGCGCTCGCGTACGCGCTCGCGCGCCGGGTCGGGCAGCGGGATCGCCGACAGCAGAGCCTGCGTGTACGGATGCGCCGGAGCCCCGTAGACCGCGTCGACCTGCCCGATCTCGGCGATCCTGCCCAGGTACATGACCGCCACCCGGTCGGCGATGTACCGCACCACCGCCAGGTCGTGCGCGACGAACAGGTACGACAGCCCGAGCCTGGACCGCAGCGAGCCGAGCAGGTTGATGATCCCGGCCTGGATCGACACGTCGAGCGCGGAGACCGGCTCGTCCAGCACCAGCAGCCTGGGCTCCAGCGCCAGCGCCCGGGCGATGCCGATGCGCTGCCGCTGGCCGCCGGAGAAGTCCTGGGGGTAGCGGGCGGCGTGCGCCGGGTCGAGGCCCACCAGGGCGAGCAGTTCGCCCACCCGCCGGCCCGGCCGGCGTTCGCCGTGGGTGCGCAGCGGCTCGGCCAGGATGTCGTAGACCGTCATGCGCGGGTCGAGCGAGGCCATCGGGTCCTGGAAGACGACCTGCATGTCCCGCCGGATCGCGGTGCGCCCGGCGCCGTCCAGCCGGGCGGTGTCGCGGCCGAGCACGACCACCCGCCCCTCCTGCGGCGGGACCAGCTCCAGGATCTGGGTGAGCGTGGTGGTCTTGCCGCTGCCCGACTCGCCGACCAGGCCCAGCGTCTCGCCGCGGCGGATGTCGAAGCTGACGCCCGCCACCGCGTGCACCGTGCCGACCCTGCGCTTGAACAGCGCCCCCTTGAGCAGCGGGTAGTCCTTGACCAGGCCGTCGACCTCCAGCACCGGCTGCTCGGCGCGGACCGCGGGGGCCACGGGCTCGCCGGCCGCCGCGTGGCGGCCGGGGCCCTGCGGACGGACGATCTCCCAGCGGATGCACGCCGCCCGGTGGCCGGTCGCCACCTCGAACAGCGGCGGCTCGGCCGCGTCGCACTCGTGGATCTTCAGCGGGCAGCGCGGCGCGAACGGGCACCCCGGCGGCAGCGCGGCGGGGGAGGGCGGGTTCCCCGCGATCGGCAGCAGCGGCTGACGGCCGCCGCGGTCGACCCGCGGGATCGAGGCCAGCAGCCCCGCCGTGTACGGCATGCGCATCCGGTAGTAGATGTCGTCGACGTCGCCCACCTCGACCGGGCGCCCGGCGTACATGACCAGGACCCGGTCGGCGAAGCCGGCCACCACGCCGAGGTCGTGCGTGATCATGACGATCGCCGCGCCGGTCTTGCGCTGGGCCTTCTTCAGCACCTCCAGCACCTGCGCCTGGATGGTCACGTCGAGCGCGGTGGTGGGCTCGTCACAGATGATCACGTCGGGGTCGTTGGCGATGGCCATCGCGATCATCACGCGCTGCCGCATGCCGCCGGAGAACTCGTGCGGGAAGGCGAGCGCCCGCTCGCTCGGCGACGGGATGCCGACCAGCTCCAGCAGCTCGACGGCCTTGACCGCGGCGTTCTCCTTGCTCACCCGCTGGTGGACGCGGACGGCCTCGGCGATCTGGTCGCCCACCCGGTAGACGGGCGTGAGCGCCGACAGAGGGTCCTGGAACACCATCGACACGGTCTTGCCGCGGAAGCGGGTCAGCTCCCGCTCGGAGGCGCCGATCAGCTCCTTGCCGTGCAGCCGCACCGACCCGGTGACCCGGGCGCTCGGCGGCAGCAGGCCCATGACCGCGGCCGAGGTGACCGACTTGCCCGACCCGGACTCGCCCACGATGCCCAGCACCTCGCCCGGACTCACCGAGTAGGTGACCCCGCGCACCGCGCGCACGTCGCCGAAGGACACGTGCAGGTCGCTGACCTCCAGGACGGGGTTCGCCGCCGGCCTCATCGCCGCGCCGCCGGGTCGAAGGCGTCGCGCAGCGCGTCGCCGATGAGGTTGACCGCCAGCACGGTGACCACCAGCAGCCCGGCCACGAACCAGAACGTCCAGGGCGCGTAGACCGCCGTGCGCGAGCCGTCGGCGATCAGCGTGCCGAAGGACACGTCGGGCGGCTGGATGCCGAACCCGAAGTACGACAGCGAGGTCTCGGTCAGGATGGCCGCGCTGACGTTGAGCGTGGCGTCGACGATGAGCAGCGAGGACAGGTTGGGGATCACGTGCCGGAAGATGATCCGCACCGGCGGCACCCCCATGAATCGGGCGGCCTGGATGTACTCGCGCTCCTTCAGCGAGATCGTCATCCCCCGGACGATCTTCGACGTCACCATCCACAGGAACAGCGACAGCATGACCACGAACAGCACCCACTGCCCGGCCCCGAACAGCGGCGACATGATCGCCAGGATGAGGAACGCGGGCAGCACGAGCAGCAGGTCGGTCACCCAGCTCAGCGCCCGGTCGGTCCAGCCCAGGAAGTAGCCGGAGAAGGCGCCCACCACGGCCGCCACCGCCGTGGACACCAGCGCCGCCAGCAGGCCCACGATCAGCGACTTCTGCATGCCGCGCAGCGTCACCGCGTAGACGTCGGCGCCGGTCTGGAGCGTTCCGAACCAGTGGCGGGGCGAGGGCGGCTGCAAGAACGCCGTGAAGTCCTTGTCGGTGTAGGACCACGGGCTGAACAGCGGCCCGGCGAACGCCAGCAGGAACATCAGCGCCAGCACCGCGAACCCGATCAGCCCCTGCGGCGAGCGGAAGAACCGCCCGGCCACCACCCGCAGCCGCGACGGCGCCCGCCCCAGGTCGGCGGTCAGCTCCTCCGCCAGCTCCTCGTCGGAGAGCGTCATCACGCCCGCACCCTGGGGTCGAGCGCGGCGTGCAGCAGGTCGGAGGCGAGCGCGGCGCACAACACCGCCACCGCGGCCAGGAAGGAGATCGCCGCCACGGTGTTGACGTCGTTGGTGAAGATCGAGTTGATCAGCTGCTCGCCCAGCCCGTGCCAGCCGAAGATCTTCTCGGTGAAGGTGGCCCCGGTCAGCAGGGTGCCGAACGTGAAGGCGAAGTAGGTGGCCACCGGGATCAGCGCGGTGCGCAGCGCGTGCCGGGTCAGCGCCCGGCCCCTGCTCAGCCCCTTGGCCCTGGCCGTGCGGACGAAGTCGGCGCCGAGCACGTCGAGCATCATGTTGCGCTGGTAGCGGCTGAAGACCGCGACCAGGCCGACGGACAGCGAGATCGTCGGCAGGATCAGGTGTTGCAGCCGGTCGAGCACGTAGCCCCAGAAGCCGGTCTGCAGGCCGGCGCTGTACTCGCCGCTGACCAGCAGCACCTGGCGGCCGAAGAGGTTGTCGTTGGCCCAGGCGCCGGCCAGGATCAGCATGTTGGCCAGCACCACGACCGGCACCGCGAGCACGACGAACGACAGGCCCGTCGAGAGCCGGTCGAACCAGCCGTACTGCCGCACCGCCGCGTACGCGCCCACCAGCACCCCCAGCAGGCTCCCGCACAGCAGCCCCAGGATGACCAGCCGGAACGTGACCCCCATCCGCCGCCGGAGGTCCTCGTTCACGGGCGAGCCGGTGACGGTCTTGCCGAAGTCGCCGTGCAGCACGCCCGCGGCCCAGGTGGCGTAGCGCTGGAGCAGGGGGGTCTTGTCGTTGAGGTTGAGCGCGGTGAGCTGGGCGTCGACGACGGCGGGCGGCGGTTTCGGGGTGCGGTCGGCGTAGTTGGAACGCGGGTCGAGCGCCCCGGCGGCCAGCAGGTACGCCAGGCTCGCGGCCACGCCGACCAGCACCACGTAGTTGAGCAGCCTGCGGGCCAGGAACCCCGCCATCGTCCCCCTCCCGGATGCGCACGATAGGTAGTCATACTGCTACAGGCAGCAGCATCGTGGCGCGGGGAAATGCCAAAGAGGGGTTAACGTCCGGAAAGTTCGTCCACGGCGGTGCGGACGTCGTCGCTGGTGATCGTCGTGAGGTCGGCGGCGCTGGCCGACCCGCCGCCCGACGCGTGGGCGGCCAGGCGCACGTCGCGGCGCATCGCAGCCCGTTCGAACAACGAGCGGGCGAAGCGGCCGTTGCCCAGGCCGTCGATCAGGCGTTCCTCGCACACCCAGGCGAACACCTCGTCGAGGTCGCGCAGGGCCTGCTCGTCGAAGGTGTCGCCGGCCTTGCCGGCCAGCAGCACGGCGATCTGCGACAGCTCGCGCGGCGAGTAGCTGGGGAAGGCCACGCGCTGGTTGAACCGGCTGGCCAGGCCCGGGTTGGTGGCCAGGAAGGCGTCCATCTCGCGCGAGTAGCCGGCCAGCACGATGACCAGCCGGTCGCGGTCGTCCTCGGCCCGTTTGAGCAGCGTCTGGACGGCCTCGGAGCCGAAGGCGTCGCCGCCCGCGTAGCCGGGGTTGACCAGGCTGTAGGCCTCGTCGATGAACAGCACGCCGCCGAGCGCCCGGTCGACCAGCTCGTTGGTCTTGATCGCGGTCGCGCCGAGGTGCTGGCCGACCAGGTCGGCCCGGTGGGCCTCGACGACGTCGGGCCTGGCCAGCAGGCCGAGCGCGGCGAAGACGCGGCCGAGCACCCGCGCGACGGTGGTCTTGCCGGTGCCGGGCGGCCCGGCGAAGACGAAGTGCCGCATCTGGGGCGGCGTGGGCAGCCCGCGCTCCTGCCGCATGCGGGCCACCTGGAGCTGGGCGGCGATGGCGTGCACCTGCCGCTTGACCGGCTCAAGACCGGCCATCGCGTCGAGGTCGGCCAGCGCCTCCTCCAGCGTGGGCGTGGCCACGTAGCCGCGGAAGCGGGCGGTCAGCTCCTCGAACGCCTTGGTCACGTCGGGCGTGGTGGTGGTCACCAGGTCGTGGGTGGTCGGGGTGCCGCCGGCGCCCACCACGCGCACGTCTCTGGCCTGCGCGGCGGCCTCGACCAGGCTGCGCACGAAGCGGGCGTTGCCCAGCTCGTCGACCAGGCCGCGCCGCTGGACGTCTTCGTAGAGGCCGAGCAGGGCGCGCCCGGCGTCGGGGGCCATCGTGTCGCCCCTGCGCCGCTGGAGCACCTCGGTGATCTCGGCCAGCTCGGGGGCGGAGTAGCTGGGGAAGCGCACCCGGGTGGCGAACCTGCTGGCCAGGCCCGGGTTGCTGGACAGGAACGAGGCCATCTCCTGCTCGTAGCCGGCCAGGATGATGATCAGGCGCTCGCGGTCGTCCTCGGCCCGTTTGAGCAGGGTCTGGACGGCTTCGGCGCCGAACCTGTCGGGCTGGCCGTCGGAGGAGTTGACCAGGCTGTAGGCCTCGTCGACGAACAGCACGCCGCCGAGCGCCCGGTCGACCAGCTCGTTGGTCTTGATCGCGGTCGCGCCGAGGAACTCGCCCACCAGGTCGGCCCGCTGCGCCTCGACCACGTAGGGGGTCTCCAGCAGGCCGAACGCGTAGAAGATCTTGGCCAGCGCGCGGGCCACGCTGGTCTTGCCGGTGCCCGGCGGGCCGACGAAGACGAAGTGCCTGGTCGGGCGTTCGGCGGTGTAGCCGGCCTCGGCCCGCAGCCGGGTGGCCTCGATGGAGGCGGCGATCGAGCGGACCTGCTCCTTGACCGGCGCCAGCCCGATCATGCCCTCCAGCTCGGCCAGCGCCTCCTCGACGGAGATCTGCGGCGGCGCGCCCGCCTTGTCGGCCTGCGGCTCCGGCCGGCCCTCGCGGGCGCGCACGCGCACCTGCTGCTCCTCGGCGGACAGCTCGGCCTTGGCCCGCCGCGCCTGGAGGAACCGGTGGACCAGCACGACGACGGCCGCCAGGCAGGCGCCCCAGAGCGCGACGGCGGCCGACACGAAGGAGAGCCCGAAGGCCAGCACCCCGGCCGGCACGAGCGCGGCCAGCGTGGTGACCCACGGCGTGACCCAGCGGATGAGGTGGGCGGCGGCGGCCACGGGCAGGGCGAGGGCGACCATCGCGTGCAGCGCCATGGAGCCCGGGGGGAAGCGCCAGGAGAACAGCGGCAGCGCCAGCACGACCCAGCCGGCCACGACCAGCGCGGTCGCGGCGGCCCGCGGGAAGCGCATGGTCAGCGCCACGAAGGCGAGCGCCATCAGGACGAGGGGGAACGTCTTCAGCAGATCCCAGCCGAGCGCCGCGCCCACGCCCATGACGACGATGAGCAGCACGGCGTAGAGCACCCGTCGCACGGCGGGGGGAATCTGGAAATAACGCAGTCTCACCTGCTCGAACAGATCCCGCGCCGCGGCCCGCCCCGCGGCCTGGGCCCTGTCGGACTCACGCATCACGCCTCCCCGGTCCGCCCCCGGTTATACCGCACCCGACCGACGATTGGGCGGGCCTGACACGCTAGGTGGAGGTCACGAAAAGGGCGATCCGCCGTCCGAGTTCGGTGCCGGCGTCCTCCTGGAGGAAGTGGCCGGCGCCGGCGATCACCGGATGGGACAGCCCGGCCGTGCCCGCGACGGCCTTGAGCATGATGGGCGCCATGCCGCCGGTGATGGGGTCGCCGTCGGAGAAGGCCACCAGGAACGGGCGGTCGAGCGTGGTGAGGATCTGCCAGGCAGCGCGGTTGGCGGGCGCGGCGGGGTCGTCGGGCGTGATCGGGACGAGCCCGGGCAGGGCGCGCGGGCCCGCTTTGTACGACTCGTCCGG
This sequence comes from Nonomuraea sp. NPDC001636, assembly GCF_040298265.1. Taxonomy (NCBI): domain Bacteria; kingdom Bacillati; phylum Actinomycetota; class Actinomycetes; order Streptosporangiales; family Streptosporangiaceae; genus Nonomuraea; species Nonomuraea sp. NPDC001636. Next base: position 77,793 of record NZ_JBEOZT010000015.1, on the reverse strand, counting down.
GAACGGCGCGTCGTAGGCCGCCCGCACCTCGTCGCTGAGACGCGTCCGGCAGCCCGCCTGGACCAGCCGGGCGATGTCCAGCGTGGGGGCACCGGCGACGGTCTCCCTGAAGCGGTGCCAGACGTCGGGCATGGGAATGTCACCCGAGGGCAACCCCGTGTTGGCGGCCACGATCCTGGCCACGCGCTCGGGGTGCTCGGCGGCGATCCGCAGCCCGATCAGGCCGCCCCAGTCCTGGCCGACGACGGTGACGCGGTCCAGGGCCAGCGCGTCGAACAGCAGCGCGCGGGTCCACTCGACGTGCCTGGCGTAGGTGTGGTCGGCGGGGTCCACGGGTTTGTCCGAGCGGCCGAAGCCGATCAGGTCGGGGGCGATCGCGCGCAGCCCGGCCGCGGCCAGCTCGCGCATGACGTGGCGGTAGAGGAAGGACCAGCTCGGCTCGCCGTGCAGCAGGACGACCGGCTCGCCGTCCGTGGGGCCGGCCTCGACGTAGGCCATGCGCAGGCCGTCCGGCAGGTCGGCGTGGCGGGGCTCGTAGGGGAAGTCGGGCAGGTTCGCGAAACGCTCTTCGGGGGTGCGCAGGGTCCGCATAGAACAAAACTCTATTCACCGTCGCTGGTGCCTGCCGGGGAACTCGCCGACGAGCACCTGCTTGGGGGTGACGCGCAGCACGTCAGGACCGGCCACGGCGATGCCGCGCACCTCCACCCAGAACCGCCGCTGCAACGGGTCGGCCGCGAACACCGCGACGCGCGGGTCGGCCGCCACGCCCTCCCACGCCTCGGGCCCGGCGATCAGCCGCAGCTCGCCGGAGGAGGTGACGGACCCGGCCGCGCCCACGACCCGGGGGCCCGTGGGATCGCCGTAGGACAGGACGAGGCTCCTGGCGTAGGAGAACGCCTGGCGCGCCTCCGGCGTCAGGGCCACCGAGGGCGCGCCGCCCATGGGCAGGTCGCACATGACGAGGGAGGCCCGCCAGGGCCCCGGCGCGCCGCGCCACCACGCGCGCAGGGCCCGTGCCGCGAACACCGTCATCGCCGCGCCGAGCGCGCACACTCCCGCCCGCCAGCCCCAGGCCGAGCCCAGCGCGCCGCCGGCGGCGCAGCCGAGGGCGGCGAGCGCCACCAGACCGCCCGCGGCCAGCAGCCAGCCGTCGCCCCCGCGGCGGGCCCGCAGCCAGGCCCGCACCATCGGGAACGGCACCGCCACCGCCGCCACCGCGGCCCGCGGCTCGACCGCCAGCGCCCCGCCGACCAGCGGCACCAGCACCGACCAGGTCCTGATGAGCACGATCCACAACGTCACGCCGGTGTTCCTGGCCGCCGTGCGCTCGCCCGGGACGCGGGCCAGCTCGGCCAGCGCGGGCATCGGCCGCCCCCGCCACGACTCGGCCAGCACCCGGACGACCGTCAGCGCCGGCCACATCAGCACCACGATCCCGGCCAGCCCCGCCCAGACCGGATCCCGCCAGGACGGCGCCGCATGCACCGCGCCCAGCAGCAGCCACCCCGCGAACGCCGGCACCGACAACCCGGCCGACACCACGGCCGCGCCCAGCCAGGGATCGCGCCCGGCCATGGCCGGCACGTACGCCCAGACCCCCACCCGCCGCGCCTGCCGGACCGTCAGCGGCACCAGCGCGGCCAGCGCGGCGAACCCGCACCACCGGGCCCACCCCGCCGAGTCGAGGGCCAGCGCGGCCGCCGTGACGGCGATCGTGGCCACGGCCAGCAGCAGCCGGGCCTGGCGCGCCCACACCTCCAGCGCCCGCCTGGCCCGTCCCGTCTGGCGCGGGTCGACCGGCCAGGCGGGATCGTGGTGCGGGCGCGGACGGTCCCAGCGCAGCAGGCACAGCGCCAGGTTCACGCGGGCCTGCGGATGGGCCGGAGCCGTGGCGAGCGCGGCGCGGTAGGCCCGTCCGGCCCGCGGATGGTCGCCGCGCAGCAGCGCCAGGTCGCCGAGCAGGACCTCGGGGTCGGCCTCCTCGGGGGCGAACCGCGCGGCCAGCACGGCGTCGGCGACCGCCGCGGGCCAGCGGCCGGGGATGCGGCGGGAGATCGCGGCCAGGCGCAGGCGGGCGGACCAGGAGCCGGGCGCGAGCTCCACCGCGCGTTCGGCCGGGGGGAGGGCGTCGGCGTCGCGGCCCTGGCGTTCGTGGGCCAGGCTGATGAGGCGGCAGGCCCATTCGTCGCCGGGGTCGAGGTCGGCCGCCCGGCGCGCGGCCTCCAGCGCCGATTCGGGACGGCCCGCGTTCAGCCTGGTCAGGGCCTCGGTGCACCACTCGCGTGAGGACTTATCGGAAATATCATCGTTACCGGCACTTCCAGCGTTCCCCACGGCTCCCATGATCGGGTGACGGATGGAGGTTGGGTAGATCCGGACATATGGCTGTATCTCACTAGAGAGGTGGGGGGCCTCGCGGATCGGCCCATACCGCTATGCCGAGCGCCTGGCATGGCCTAAGCTGCCACGCAAGCCGGAGTGGAGAGCCGCGGCAGGAGAGGGCGCGAGACCGCCCCCGTGAGTTCCCCCGCTTTCGACCGTTCTGCACGTGCAGGCCCTGGTGACCGGATCGGCCTGCAAGGAGGCCCATGACCGTCACCCAGGCCGCACCCCTCGTACGGCGTGCCGATCGCCCCCGACGGGACAACCGCTGGGCCGTCCTCGTGCTGCTCTGCCTGAGCCTGCTCCTGATCACGGTCGACGCCACCGTCCTGCACATCGCGGTGCCCGCGCTCACGGCCGCGCTCGAACCGTCCTCGGTCGAGCTGCTGTGGATCATCGACAGCTACTCGCTCGTCGTCGCGCCGCTGCTCATCGTCTTCGGCACGCTCGGCGACCGCTACGGCCGCAAGCGGCTGGTCCTGGGCGGTTTCGTGCTGTTCGGCGTGGCCTCGGCGGGAGCGGCGTTCGCGCCCACGCCGCTGACCCTGATCCTGGCCAGGGCGCTGCTCGGCGTCGGCGGCGCCATGATCATGCCGGCCACGCTCTCGCTCATCCGCCAGGTGTTCACCGACCGGCGCGAGCGGGCCGTCGCGCTCGGCGTCTGGAGCGCGGTCGCCGCGGCCGGGGCGGCGGTGGGGCCGCTGATCGGCGGCGTGCTGGTCGGCCTCTGGTGGGGCGCGGTCTTCCTGATCAACGTGCCGATCCTGCTGGCGCTGCTGCCCCTGGCCGTCCGGCTGCTGCCGGAGTCGCCGCTGCGCAGGGAACGTCCTTGGGACGCGACGAGCGCCGTGTTGTCGGTGCTCGGCCTGCTCGCCCTGGCCTTCGGGCTGAAGGAGGCCGGGTCGGGGACCCTGCTGCCGTTCTGGGCCTCGGTGCTGGTCTTCCTCGGTGGCGCGGGGCTGCTGGTCGCGTTCGTCCGCCGCCAGTCCCGGCTGCCGGCGCCGCTGCTGGAGCTGGCCCTGTTCCGGCGGCGCGAGTTCACCACCGGCGTGGCCGGCGTGCTGCTGGGTGTGTTCGCGCTGGTCGGGCTCCAGCTCATGCTGGCCCAGTACCTGCAGCTCGTGCTGGGCGACAGCCCGGTGCGCGCGGCGGTCAGGATGTTGCCGCTGGTGCTGTCGGCCGTCACCGGCGGGCTCGCGGCGGCCCACATCCTGCCCAGGATCGGCATGCGGGCCACGATGAGCGGCGGGCTCGGGCTCGTCGCGCTGGCCCTGACGCCCACGCTGGGCTGGGGCGTCGAGGGCCATCCGGTGATGCTGGCGGTCTGCTTCGTGGGCATCGGGTTCGGCGTGCAGGTGGCGTTGCTGGCCGCCTCCGACACGATCATGTCCTCGGTGCCCGAGTCCCGGGCGGGCGGGGCCGCGGCCATCGAGGAGACCGCGTACGAGCTGGGCGCGGGCCTCGGCGTCGCCGTGCTGGGCACGATCACCACGCTCGCCTACGCGCCCGCCCTGCCCGCCGTGCCCGGCGTGTCGGCGGGCGGCATGGACCAGGCCAGGCAGTCGCTGGCCGGCGCCGCCCACGTCGCCCGCGAGATCGGCGGCAGCACCGGCGACGCGCTGCTCGGCGCCGCACGCTGGGCCTTCGTCGGCGCCCTGCACACGACCGTGGTCGTCAGCGTCGTCCTGCTCGGCCTGACCGCCGTCGCGGTGGCCATGCTGCTCAGCCGGGATTGAGGTGTGCCATGGCCCGGACAGGGCAGACAAATATCGTGAAACAGGCCCTGCGTGATGTCGCCGCCTTAGTCGCCCGCGTCGGCGTGGGCGGCATCTTCTTCGCCAACGGCTGGACCAAGCTGGAGGACGGGCTCACCGCCACCGGCGCGAAGTTCCTCCAGCAGGGCGCGCCCGCGCCCGGCGCGTGGGCCACGGTCACCATGCTCACCGAGCTGATCGGCGGGGCGCTGCTGATCGCCGGGCTGGGGGTCGCCGTCACCGGGCTGATCCTGTTCGCCGAGGCGCTGGGCGTCTTCCTGGTGGCCCCGCCGCTCAACCCCATCAGCATGAACGAGCTGATCCTGCTCGGGGCGGCCGCCATCCTGCTCGCCGTCGTGGGCGCCGGACGGCTGTCGGTCGACCACATGGTGGTGATCCGCAGGAGGGAGACGGAGGCGGCCAACGAGTTCGCCGCCGACGCCGAGGCCGACCGGGTCATCGCCTCGCTGCGCGACGCCGACGCGCCCGCCCGCCAGTCGAAGCCGGCCGAGGACGCCGCCCCGCCCGCCCGCCGGTCGTCGAGACCGGCCGAGGACGCCGATCCCGAGGAGACCGGTCGGCAGCCCGGGGACGCGCCCTCGCCCATGACGGACACTATGCCGCACCCCCGGCCCCGCACCCGGCCCGCAGGCCCGCCGGCCGCCGAGGAGCCCGCGCCGGCCCCCGTGCCCGGCGACACGCTGGTGGCCGGGCGCAAGAAGCCCGCGCCCCGCGGACGCCGTCCCTCAGCGGACGGCTGAGCGCGCGGGCACGCGCAGCGCGCCCTGGGTGAGCGCGATGGCCAGCAGGATGACCAGCGCGCCCACCGGCTGGTTCCAGGTGATCGTCTCGTCGAGCAGCAGCACGCCGGAGGCCACCGCGAACACCGGCAGCAGGTACGTCACCGTCGAGGTCGTCGTCACGCCCGCCAGGGATTGGACCCGGTACAGCAGCAGGTAGGCCACGCCCGTGCCGAGGCCGCCGAGGCCCAGCAGGCTCCACCAGACCTCGGCGGGCGCCGCGGTGTCCACCAGCGGCACGCCCGCCACCAGCGTGATCACCGCGAGCTGGACCGCGCCGGTCACGAGCTGCCCCGCGGCCAGCACCATCGGCGGCTCGGACCGCCGCCCGGTGATGAAGCGCCCCATGTACGCCCCGCCGACCCCGTAGCACAGCGCCGCACCGAAGCAGGCCAGGCTGCCGCCGAGCTGCCCGCCCGCCATGGGCTGCCACACCCCGAGCACCACCATGACGCCGGCGAACCCGAGCCCGAGCCCGGCCGCCCGCGCGGCGGTCGCCCGCTCGGCGCGCAGCACCAGCGTGAAGGCCAGGGTGCACAGCGGCGTGGTGGCGTTCCAGATCGCGGCGACGACGGAGGAGACGTACTGCTCGCCGTAGGCGAACAGGGTGAAGGGCAGCGTGGTGAGCACGACGGAGGCGATCTGGAAGTGCCCCCACAGCCGCGGATCGCGGGGGAGCGGCCGTCTGGTCACCGCGAGCGCGACCAGCAGGGTGACCGCGCCGACCGCCATGCGGCCGAACGACACCTGCAGCGGGTGCAGCGCCCCCACGGCGATCTTGATGAAGAAGAAACTGTTGCCCCAGATGGCGGCCAGCAGCAGGAACGCGGGCAGCCACCTCCCCGTGGCCTCGCTGCGCACGTACGCCTCCCGTAGATGAACCATCGAGGAGCGTAGCGGTCAGAACCGACAATTGGGAGAAGTCACAGGTCGGCGGTGAGCCGGGCCACCACCCGCATCTTGTTCATCGCGTCCAGCGCCGCCACCTTGTACGACTCCGCCAGCGTCGGATAGTTGAACACCGCGTTGACCAGGTAGTCGACGGTCCCGCCGCAGCCCATCACGGTCTGGCCGATGTGCACCAGCTCGGTGGCCCCCGTGCCGAACACGTGCACGCCGAGCAGCCGCCGGTCCTCCGAGGAGACCAGCAGCTTGAGCATCCCGTACGAGTCGCCGATGATCTGCCCCCTGGCCAGCTCCCGGTAGCGCGAGATGCCCACCTCGAACGGGATCCGGTCGCGGGTCAGCTCGTCCTCCGATCTCCCGACGAAGCTGATCTCGGGGATCGTGTAGATGCCGATGGGCGGCAGCTCCCGCAGCTCCGCCACGGGTTCGCCGCAGGCGTGCTGGGCGGCCACCCGGCCCTGCTCCATCGAGGTGGCGGCCAGCGCCGGGAAGCCGATCACGTCGCCGACCGCGTAGATGTGCGGCACGGCCGTGGCGTAGTGCTCGTCCACCCGGATCCGGCCGCGGTCGTCGGCGGTCAGCCCGGCGGCCTCCAGGTTCAGCTCGGCCGTCCTGCCCTGGCGGCCGGCCGAGTACATGACGCAGTCGGCGGGGATGCGCTTGCCGCTCTCCAGCAGGGTCAGCGCGCCACGCGGGCGGCGTTCGACGGCGGCGACGTGCTCGCCGAAGCGGAAGGTCACCGCCAGGTCGCGCAGGTGGTACTTGAGCGCCTCGACGATCTCCAGGTCGCAGAACTCCAGCATGCGCTCGCGCCGTTCGACCACGGTCACCTTGGTGCCGAGGGCGGCGAACATGGAGGCGTACTCGATGCCGATGACCCCGGCGCCGACCACGACCATGGTCTCGGGCACCCGGTCCAGGTGCAGGATCGCGTCGGAGTCGATGACCGTGCGCTCGTCGAACTGCACGCTGTCCGGGCGGGCGGGGGAGGTGCCGGTGGCGATCACGATCCGGTCGGCGGTGACCTTGCGCTCCTCGTCGCCGCTGATCCCGATGGTGTGCGGGTCGAGGAAACGTCCGGTGCCGGGCAGGACCGTGACGTGGTTGCGGCCGAGCTGGCTGCGGATCACCTGGATCTCGCGGCCGATCACGTGCTGGGTGCGCATCCCGAGGTCGGCGACCGTGATCTCGTCCTTGACGCGGTAGCTGGCGCCGTACAGCTCGCGCTGGTTGAGTCCGGTGAGGTAGAGGACCGCCTCGCGCAGCGTCTTGGACGGGATCGTGCCGGTGTTGATGCAGACGCCGCCGATCATGTTCCGTTTCTCGACCATGGCGACGCGCCGGCCCAGCTTCGCCGCCGCGATGGCGGCCTTCTGCCCGCCGGGACCGGAGCCGAGCACCAGCACGTCGTAGTCCGCCACAACGCCCAGTGTGAGCGCGCGGGGTTACCGGCGGAAGACCCGTCGGCCAGACTGCGCGTATGCAACGTGCATTCCGTCAGGTCGACGTGTTCACCTCCGTCCCTTATCGCGGCAACCCGCTCGCGGTCGTGCTCGACGGCCAAGGGCTGGACACCGAGGAGATGCGGCGCTTCGCCGCCTGGACGAACCTGTCCGAGACGACGTTCGTGCTGCCCCCGACCGTGCCCGGGGCCGACTACCGGGTCCGGATCTTCACCGGGGGCGGCGAGCTGCCCTTCGCCGGGCATCCCACGCTCGGCACCTGCCACGCCTGGCTGGAGAGCGGCGGCCGGCCGCGCGACGCGGCGGAGATCGTCCAGGAGTGCGACGCCGGGCTGATCCGGGTGCGCAGGACCGCGGACGGGCTCGCCTTCGCCGCGCCCGAGCTGCTGCGGTCGGGGCCGGTCGAGGAGGAGTTGGCCGAGCGGCTGGCCGAGACCCTGCGCATCGGACGCGAGCGCATGCTGGCCGTCGAATGGGCCGACAACGGGCCCGGCTGGGTGGTCGTGCTGCTCGCCGCCGCCGAGGAGGTGCTGGAGCTGCGGCCGGGCGCGATCGAGCACATGGTCGGCGTGGCGGGGCCCTGCCCGGAGGGCTCGCCGTACGCCTACGAGGTGCGCGTCTTCGCGCCCGACGTCGAGGATCCGGTGACCGGCAGCCTGCACGCGTCCCTGGCGCAGTTCCTGCTGCGCACGGGGCGGGCGAAGGCGCCGTACACGGCGGGGCAGGGGACCGTGCTCGGCCGCGCCGGGCGCGTGCGGATCACCGCCGACGAGCGGGACGTGTGGGTCGGCGGGTCGGTCGTCACCTGCGTCAGCGGCCAGGTCGCGTTGTGAAGCGCACCTCGTCGCCGGGCCGCAGCTGCGCCGCGACCGGCAGGTCGGCCTGCCGCACCACCGCGATCACCGGGTAGCCGCCCGTGGGCGGGTGGTCGGCGAGGAACACGATCGGCTGCCCGCTCGGCGGCACCTGGACCGCGCCGGTGACCATGCCCTCGCTCGGCAGCTCGCCCTTCCTGGCCCGCGTCAGCCCGGGGCCGCGCAGCCGCACCCCGACGCGGTTGCTGTCCTGGCTCACCTCGTACGGCCCCCCGCACAGCGCCTCCAGCGCCCCCGGGACGAACCAGTCGTCCCGCGGCCCGGCGAGCACCCGCAGCACGGCGGGCGCGGGCCCCGGCGGCGGCGCCAGGTCCACCGAGATCTCCCCGGCGGCGGACCCGCCCACCGGCAGCAGCGTCCCGGCCCGCAACGGCTCGGGGCCGAGCCCCGACAGCGAGTCGGTGGACCGGCTGCCCAGCACCGGCTCGACCGCGATGCCGCCGCGCACCGCCACGTACGTGCGCAGCCCCCACTCCGGCGCCCCCAGCCGCAGCTCGCCCCCCGGCGGCACCCAGAACGGCACCCCCATCCGCGCCTCCGCCGGCGCGCCGGTCAGCGCCGCCCACGCGCCCTCGTGGAACCGCAGCCGCGCCAGCCCGAACGTCACCTCGACGCCCGCCGCGTCCTCGCGGTTGCCCACCAGCCGGTTGGCCAGCCGCAGGCTCGGCGCGTCGGCCGCCCCCGAGCGCGGGACCCCCAGATGGGCCAGGCCGGGCCGCCCCAGATCCTGGACGGTCGCGTAAGGGCCGGGCGCGATCACCTCGATCATGCGCGCTCGAACCGCACGCGCATCCCCGGCCGGAACAACGACGGCGGCTCGGCCGTCACGTCCCACACCCGCGTCGTCGTGCGCCCCAGCAGCCGCCACCCGCCGGGCGAGGCCGTCGGGTAGACCGCCGAGTACGGCCCCGCGACCGCCACCGAGCCGGCCGGCACCGACGTGCGCGGCGTGTCCAGCCGGGGCAGCTCCAGCACCGGGTCGAGCCCGGTCAGGTAGGCGAACCCGGGGGCGAACCCCAGCCACCCAACCACCAGCTCCCGCCCGGTGTGCCGGGCGACCACCTCCTCGGCCGAGATCCCGGCCAGCGCCGCGACGGAATCGAGATCGGCCCCGTCATAGACGACGGGAATCGTCACCACCGGCCCGGCGGGCGCGTCCGCCCCGGCCGCCGCCGCGCGCGCCCATCCCGTCATGGCCGCCAGCCTGGCGCGCAACCGCTCCCGGTCGGCGCCCGGCGCCACCACCAGCACGGTCTCCGGCCCCGGCACGACCTCCACGACCCCCTCGGGCCGCTCGGCCCGCAGAGCCGCGTCGAGCCGGTGGGAGGCCGCCAGCGACCCGGTCTCGACGAGCAGCGCGTGCTCTCCCGCCGGACGGATCACGCGAACGCCTGCAGGACCACTCCGGCCGCCAGCAGGTCGTTGCGCACGGCACGGGCCAGCCCGACGGCGTCAGGGGTGTCTCCGTGGACGCACAGCGACCGGGCGGAGACGGACACCGGACTGCCGTCGACGGCCGTCACAGAGCCCTCCAGGGCCATCCGGCGGGCCCGCGCGGTCACCGCCGCCGCGTCGTGGATCACCGCGCCCGGCTCGCGCCGCGGCACCAGCGCCCCCGCCGCCGTGTACGCCCGGTCGGCGAACGCCTCGCTCACCGTCGGGACGCCCGCCGCCGCGGCCACCTCGTGCACGACCGAGACCGGCAGCGTCAGCACCGGCAGCGTCGGGTCGTAGTCGGCGACGGCCTCGATCACCGCCGCCGCCTGCACCTCGTCGCGGCAGACCCGGTTGTACAGGGCGCCGTGCGGCTTGACGTAGGAGACCCGGCCGCCCATCGCCCTGGCGATGCCGTCGACGGCCGCGAGCTGGTAGAGCACCTCGGCGCACAGCTCCTCGGGCTCGACCTCCATCTCCCTGCGGCCGAAGTGGGCCAGGTCGCGGTAGGACACCTGGGCGCCGATCGACACGCCGCGGTCGACGGCCGCGGCGCACGTGCGCCTGATCGTCACCGGGTCGCCGGCGTGGAAGCCGCAGGCGACGTTGGCGCTGGTGACGATGTCGAGCAGCGCGAGGTCGTCGCCGAGCCGCCAGATGCCGAAACCCTCACCGAGGTCGGCGTTGAGGTCGATCACCATCCCACCATCATGACGCAGCGCTACCTCGGCGCGACGAACAACGTCTGAGTCGCCGTGCCGACTTCGCCGCGCTCGTCGTACAGGGTGGTGCGGGTCAGGCCGCGGCCGGATGGACCGATCGCGGTGGCCGCGTCCATGCAGGTCCACTCGCCCACCGGGGTGCGGAACAGCGAGATCGTCAGGTCGACGTTGACGAACACGTGGGTGGCGAAGTCGAGGGCCGGGCTCACGCCGTTGCCGCTGTCGGCGAACGCGGCCAGCCGTTCGAGCGGGGTGATCTCCTCGCCCTCCACCAGCGGCACGGTCAGCCTGCCCCACACCGTGGCCGGGCCGGGCAGCATCGGGCCGCCGCGGGCGAACCGCCAGTCGAACGCCCTGCCGTAGCCGAAACCCGACACCAGGTAGGACGCCGCGTGCTCGGGCGAGGGCGGCGGCACGGGCGCGGGCGGCCCGGCGGCCGGCGTGGCGGGCGTGTCGGCCTCGCGGATGCGCCACGCGGTGGCCCTGGCGTACTCGCGCCCGCCGGACAGCACGGCCGCCGACAGGCACTGCACCCGCTTGCCGTCGCGCACGACGTCGGTGACGACCTCCAGCTCGGCCACGGGCACCGGGGCGAACACGTCGACCGCCAGCCTGGACAGCGCCAGGCCGGGCAGCGGCGCGGTGCGGTCGAGCTCGTGGACCATCAGGGCGGTCACCGGGCCCATGTGCTGGGAACCCTGGTCCCACGGCCCCTGGGTGTGCTCGGAGGCGAGGTAGCGGCCCATGGCCAGCCGGCGGTACATCGACATGCGACGGACTCTAGATCTCGTCGGGGATGTCGGCGATGTCGTCGAGCGCGGCGGCCAGTTCGTCGGGGTCGCCGCCGATGCGCTCGGCGATCTCGATCAGCACGTGGAGCACGTCGTGGCGGTCGTGGCCGAGGTCGAGCAGGCGCTGGGCGGCCTCCCACAGCTGGGGCGGGTCGCCGTCCCACAGCCGGGTCGCGATCTCCTCGTGCCAGGCCAGGTGCTCCTGGTCGATGACGCCGCCGTGGTCGATCTCCAGTAACGTGCGCCGGTCGGCCTCGTCGGCCGGGTTGAGCCGGTCGAGGTCGATGCCGTTGTGCACGCCCTGCAGGTAGGGGAACGCGAACACCCGCCTGGCCAGCGCCGACAGGTCGCCGTCGGGCAGCAGCCGCTCCAGCAGCGGCCGGTCGAGCCCGAACGACGTCGGGTCGCGGTATGCCTCGGGGAACTTGCCCGTGGCCTCCCACACCGCGTCGAGCGTGGCCTTGAGCCCCTGCTCGGGCAGGCCGGTGCGGCGCGCGGCGAAGCGCACCCACGCCGACAGCACGTGCGGCATCGCCTCCTGCTCGGCCGCGCTCAGCATCACCTTGCGCGGCAGCCAGTCGAGCAGGAACGTCTCGCACTTGGTCGGGCTGACCCGCAGCGGCCGGTTGAAGTCGCGCTCGCAGCCGTAGTCGATGATGTGGTCGGCGCAGCGCGAGGCCGCCGACGGGTCGGACAGGTGCTCGGCCGCGTCGGAGGCCAGGAACTCGGCGGCCAGCATGGCCCGCCGCTCGCGGCTGTAGGGCGCCTCGATGTGCAGCGGCGCCGGACGTTTGCGGCCCGGCGGCAGCGCCTTGAGCCGGGCGCGGGCGAAGGCGTGGTAGGCGCTGTAGCTCTCGCTCACCGGCGGCGGCGTCTTGGGCTCCCTGGTGGCCTTCATGGCCGAGTCCAGGAGCGCCCTGGCCTGCTCGGGCTGGATCTCCTCGAACAGCAGCATCGGGTTGCCCGCCGCCTCGGCCCTGGCCTGCTCCAGCAGCTTGTCGACGTGCGAGGACACCCACGCGTCGCGGGCCATGCCGTTCATGTTGTGGTCGACGACCACGACCAGCGCGTGCCGGTCGCTCGGCGCCGATGCCTCGTTCCAGCGGTAGGCGAACGTGCAGATCACCGTGTCCTGGTCGCCGTAGGCGTCGCGGGAGACGTAGCAGCCGGTGGGCTTGACCGCGCCGACCTTGTCGGCCCAGCCCGGCCTGGCCACGCCCGACTCCATCATCGCCAGCGCCGCGCCCTCGGCCTTGGCGCCCTGGCGGGCGGTGCCCAGGTAGGCCAGGCACACCAGCAGCGTCAGGGAGGCCGGGGTGCCGGCCTTGGCCGCGTAGTCGACCAGGCCCTCCCCGAGGACCTGCTCCACGTCACCGCCCCTGACCCGCCTGCCCCACCAGGCCCCGATCATGTCTGAGACCATCAGCTCCGCGTCGAGAGGGCTGCGCACCGCGAGCAGCTCGCGGGCCGCCTGCACCATCTCCTGGAACACGTCGTCGGGCGGGCTGCTCTCCCGGGGATCTCGTCGGTGTCGGCGCACGCCCTCACTCTCTCGTATTCCAGGCGCAAACGGTGAAGAGAACTCGGCCTGGTGACCCCGATGTTATCGGTGGAGCCGCGATCAGCGGGGACTTCGGGGCGGCGGGGCGGAGTTCACGATGGCGAGCAGATGCTCGCGCGCGATGCGCTCCACGACCTCCGGCGTGGCCGGGACGCCGAGATGCTCGGCGCACGCGCACACGTCGGCCACGCACCGGTCGATCGTGTCCACGGGTACGGTCAGGAACTCTTCGGCCAGCCTGAGACTGACCGGCTCCCTGAGGAAGCGTGTGGCCAGAGCGAGCATAGATGTGAGATTCCTCTGGAGACCCGGGAGCAAACCCCCAGGAACGTATGCAGGGTGACTTGCGCTCCCATTTCATCTTTTCTCGGCCTTGTGTCAAGGCTCTGAGGCGCCTGTGTTCGCTTCTCGTGCCAAGCTGTTTCCATGCGCATCCAGCTCGCCCAGCGGGACGAGGCAGACGAGCTCCTCGGCCGCAGCCCGCTCGCCCTGCTCGTCGGCATGCTGCTCGACCAGCAGATTCCCATGGAATGGGCGTTCACTGGGCCGTACACCATCTCGGAGCGCCTGGGACACGACCTGACCGCCGAGGAGATCGCCGCCTGCGACCCCGAGGCGTTCGCCGCGCTCCTGGCGCAGAAGCCGGCCGTGCACCGATATCCCAAGTCGATGGCCGCCCGCGTCCAGCAGCTCGCGGCCTACCTCGTCGAACACTACGACGGGCGGCCCGAGCTCATCTGGAGCGACGCGGCCGACGGGAAAGACTTGTTGAAACGACTGCAGGCCCTTCCGGGATACGGCAAGCAGAAGGCCCAGATCTTTTTGGCATTGCTGGGCAAGCAGCTGGGGGTCCAGCCGTCAGGCTGGCGGGAGGCAGCCGGACTCTACGGCGAGGAGGGGTCATACCGTTCGGTCGCCGACGTGGTCGACACCGACAGCCTGGGCCGGGTGCGCGCCGCCAAGCAGGAGGCCAAGCGCGCGGCCAAGGGCGAGTAACCTGATCTTGCTGCGCAATGTGGAGCGACTTTGACAGGATGCGTTGACCCTTATGGCGACCGGGCGGCGGCGGGGGCTTCCGTCGGCGCATGCCCATCGCCGATGATGTACTGCAGAATCCGGTCGCCCGGAGCTGCGCTACGCCGATACACAGTTATGGAGATGTGCCGCGTGGGAGACCCTGGCACGCGACGGAGGTGCCGACCATGAGCGCCGAGACCTCCGTTCCCCGTCCCCGGGAGTCGGATGTGGACATCTCAGACTCCGCCCTGTTCAAGGGCATGCTGTCGGAGGCCGAGTTCGCCTTCGCGTTCTTCGACGGCGATGGCCGCGTCCAGCGGGTCAACGACGTGTTCAGCGACGTCGTCAGCGTGCCCGCCGAGCGCCTGGTGGGCCGCCTGCCGGTCGAGGTGCTGGCGGCCGACCTGAGCCAGATCATCACCCACGCGGTCCAGGCCGTCATCGAGAGCGACGCGCCGGTCACCGAGGGCCGCGTGCGCGTGCGGTCCGCCGAGGGCGACACCCGCCACTGGTCGCTGTCGTTCTCGCCGGTCCACGACGAGGCGGGCGAGCTGCGCGCCATCGCGCTGGTCGGCCTCGACGTGACCGAGAGCCGGCAGACCGAGGAGGCGCTGCGCCGCAGCGAGGAGCGTTACCGCTCGCTGGTGGAGGCGCAGTCCCAGCTCGTCTGGATCACCTCGCCCACGGGCGCCGTCGTCGAGGACGCGCCCCAGTGGCGCGCCATCACCGGCCAGGGGCTGGAGGAGTACCTCGCCAACGGCTGGCTGGAGGTCGTCCACCCCGAGGAGCGCCAGCAGACCGAGGAGGCCTGGCGCGAGGCGCTGCGCGGCCGCACGATGTTCGAGTGGAACTACCGGGTCCGCACCCGGGCCAGCGGCTACCGCCACTTCGAGGTGCGCGCGGTGCCGATCATCAGGCACGGCAGGGTCGTGGAGTGGGTCGGCGCCAACACCGACGTCACCCCGCAGCGCGAGGCCGAGGAGATGCGCGGCAGGCTGACCGACCAGCTCGGCGCCGCCGCCCTGCGCACCGCCCGGCTCCAGGGCGCCACGGCCCAGCTCGCCGAGGCCCTGACGGTCGAGCAGGTCGTCCAGGTCATCATCGACGTCGGCCGCACCGCCCTGGCCGCCGACCGTTCGGCCGTGGCGCTGCTCGACACCGACCGCGCCGCGCTCAAGCTGGTCAACGGCGAGGGCATCCCCGAGGTCCAGGGTTCGGGCGACGAGATCCCGCTGTCCCACTCCAACGTGATGACGATGGCCGTCAACAGCCGCCGTCCGGTCTTCGCCGAGTCGCCCGAGTCGCTGAAGGCCCAGCTGCTGGAGGCCGGCGACGACGAGGAGGCCCTGGCCGGGTTCATCAGCCAGGGCGACGAGCGCGCCTGGGTCGGCCTGCCGCTGCTTGCCGCCGGCCGGGCGCTCGGCGCGCTGCGCTTCTCGTTCACGCGCCCGCAGAAGATCTCCCAGGAGGACGGCGTCTTCCTGGAGGCGCTGGCCGGGCAGTGCGCCCTGGCCGTCGAGCGGGCCACGCTCTTCGAGCGCGAGCACCGCACGGCCGAGACGCTCCAGCGCAGCCTGCTGCCCGACCGTCTGCCCGTGGTCAAGGGCCTGGTGCTGGCCCAGCGCTTCCGTTCGGGCAGCCGCCACGTCCAGGTCGGCGGCGACTGGTACGACGCGTTCGTCCTGCAGGACGGGCGTGTCGCGGCGGTCGTCGGCGACGTCATGGGCAAGGGCGTCAAGGCCGCGGCGGGCATGGGCCGCATCCGCAACGCGATGCGGGCGCTCGCGCTCACCAACCCGCCGCCCGCCGCCGTGCTCACGGGCCTCGACCGGGTCTTCGAGGCCACGGAAGAGGAGGAGCAGGTCACCACGCTGGCCTACATGGTCGTCGAGCCGGTCACCGGCGAGGGCACGCTGGCCATGGCCGGCCACCCGCCGCCCGTCCTGGTCTCGCCCCAGGGCACGGCGATCCTGTGCGACGCCGAGCCCGGCACGCCGCTGGGCTGGCCGACCAGCCGCCGGCAGTTCCGGTTCGTGGTGCCGCCGGGACACACCGCGGTGCTCTACTCAGACGGTCTCGTGGAGAACAGGAAGCGAGGGCTTGACGCGGGCCTCGCAGAGATTTGCAGTGTTGTGACCGAAGCGCCGCCTGAGGTGGTCAGCAGTCCGCACATGTTGCTGGACTTCCTGGTTGACCGGATGTTGTCTGGATATGAACAGGATGATGACGTTACCGCGCTCGCAATTCACGTCCCGCCGGCCACGAAGAGTGACTGAATGAAACAGTCATAACGGTTGCTTTCGGGTATCAGTGCCCCGCTTACGTACGCACTACTGTCTTGGTCGGCCTAGGGTGGAGGACAACCGCCGGGAGGTGGCCGTATGGAGTGCGGGGTCGTGCCACAATGCTGTGTCAGGTCCGTCGCGCTTCGCACGGCCTCACCGATCTCCGAGAGAGGCAACAGCCCCCAGCGGGCATCTGGGTCCATTGTCGCCACGCGTTCGTTCGAGAGGTGTTCGTGTCGCCTGCAAGTTCGACTCGCTCGAAGCCACAAGAGCTGAACGAGCCCGTCATTCAGCGACTGCTCGAGCGTGGGCGCTCGCAGGGTTTCCTCGAGTCTGAGGATGTCCGTCAGGCCTTCGAGGAGGCGGACATCCCCATGTCGCACGCCGCCGCGTTCTTGCGGAACCTCAGCAAAGAGGGCGTGACCGTGGTGGTGACCGCCGCGGATTCGGCTGCGCCGAAGAAGTCTCGTGGTCCAGCAAAGCGCCGCACCGCTGCCCCCGTCAAGACCAAGACGGCAGCGGCCGCCAAAGAGCAGCAGCCCGAGACCGTGACCGCGGTCGTGGGCGCCGCTGAGGCCGAGCCGGCCGCCAAGAAGCCGGCTCCGGCCAAGAAGGCCGCTCCCGCTCCGAAGAAGGCGGCTCCGGCCGCCGCCAAGAAGGCCAAGCCAGAAGTCAGCGCTGGGCCTGCCGAGACCAAGCCGAAGTCACCCGAGGGCCTCAAGGCGTCCGACTCCGACGATGACGACGATCTCGAGCTCGACGGCGACGTGGAGCTGGAGGACCTCGAGGACATCGAGGTCGACGACATCGTGGCCGAGGACGACTCCGACTCCGAGGGCGACTCCGACTCCGACGACGACTCCGACGACGAGCCCAAGGCCGCCGACGTCGCCGCCGTCACCGTGGACAAGACCGAGGACGAGGTCCTCATCCTGTCCGACGACGACGACGACGCCCCGGTCGCCCAGGTGGCCGCCGCCGGCGCCACCGCCGACCCGGTGAAGGACTACCTCAAGCAGATCGGCAAGGTCCCCCTGCTCAACGCCGAGCAGGAGGTCGAGCTGGCCAAGCGCATCGAGGCCGGCCTGTTCGCCGAGGAGCAGCTCGGCGGCGGCGAGACCGAGAGCCTGCCGGTCGACGTCCGGGCCGAGCTCGAATGGATCGCCGAAGACGGCCGCCGGGCCAAGAACCACCTGCTGGAGGCCAACCTCCGGCTCGTGGTCTCGCTGGCCAAGCGCTACACCGGGCGCGGCATGCTGTTCCTCGACCTGATCCAGGAGGGCAACCTCGGTCTGATCAGGGCCGTGGAGAAGTTCGACTACACCAAGGGCTACAAGTTCTCCACCTACGCCACGTGGTGGATCCGGCAGGCGATCACGCGTGCCATGGCCGACCAGGCGCGGACCATCCGCATCCCGGTCCACATGGTCGAAGTGATCAACAAGCTGGCCCGGGTCCAGCGGCAGATGCTGCAGGACCTCGGCCGCGAGCCCACGCCGGAAGAGCTGGCCCGCGAGCTGGACATGACGCCCGAGAAGGTCGTCGAGGTCCAGAAGTACGGCCGCGAGCCCATCTCCCTCCACACCCCGCTGGGTGAGGAGGGCGACAGCGAGTTCGGTGACCTCATCGAGGACTCCGAGGCCATCGTGCCGGCCGACGCCGTCAGCTTCACGCTGCTGCAGGAGCAGCTGCACTCCGTTCTCGACACGCTGTCGGAGCGCGAGGCGGGCGTCGTGTCGATGCGGTTCGGCCTCACCGACGGGCAGCCGAAGACGCTCGACGAGATCGGCAAGGTTTACGGGGTCACCCGTGAGCGCATCCGCCAGATCGAGTCGAAGACCATGTCCAAGCTGCGCCACCCGTCCCGGTCCCAGGTCCTGCGCGACTACCTGGACTAGGAGCCACCTCGTCGATCGCCCCGTCCGGAACCCTCCGGGCGGGGCGATCGCCGTTTTCCGGGCGCGTCAGGCCGCATCGGTGACGTGCACGTCGAGCAGCCAGGGGCGGTTCGCCCTGGCGGGCTCGGCCAGGTCGACCGTCCAGCCCAGGTTGCCGAGGATCTTGGCCAGCTCGCCGGGCGTGCCGGGGGCCTCCTCCTGCTGGAGCAGGACGCGGGCGATCTCGCCCCGGGTGGCCTTGGCCATGTGGCTGACGACCTTGCCGTCGCGGAAGACGCGTACCGACACCGACCGGTCGCCGGGCTGCCACGCCCCCGCGTACGTGGCCGAGCGCAGGTCCACCACCAGCCCCGGCATCCGGTCCAGCTCCTTGGCCAGGTGCGTGCGCCAGTAGGCGGCCAGGCCGCCCAGCGGCGGCAGGCTGACGCCCATCGACAGGCGGTACGGGGGCACCCGGTCGGAGATGCGCAACACGCCCCACAGGCCAGAGAAGATCAGCACGGACTCCTCCGCCCTGGCCCTGGCGGCGTCGTCCAGGGTGTTCAGGCCGAGGTTGTCGTACAGGACGCCGGTGTAGAGGTCGGCGGCGGGAAGGGTGGGCGCGGTCTTCACCACCGTGTTCTTGGCCGCCTCGCCCGCCAGACCGGGCGTCAGCCCGAGCACCTGCGCGGCGTCGCGACGCTTGGAGGCCCGGATGAGCGCGGACACGACCCGCTTGCGGGCACGGTCGAGCTTGGGGAAGGACAGCTCGCCGAGCGGCGGACCGCTCCCCTCGGCGGCCTTTCCCTCGGACGGCGGCAGCAGAATCAGCACAACCCCACACCCTAACGGGCCGGTCAGAGGGTGTTCGCGCTGGTCGGCTAGGCTGCGCGGATGAACGTCGACCTGCTGGTGCACCAGGCGTGGCCGGCCTACGAGCAGCGTGTCCACGACGGCTGGGTGCTGCGTTCCGCCGGCGGCGTGACCAAACGGGCGAACTCGGTGCTCGCCCTGAACGCCCCCGCCGACCTGGACGCGGCGATCGGCGCCGCCGAGGCGTTCTACGGCGAGCGGGGACAGAGCTGCGCCTTCTCCGTCGGCCCCGGCACCTGGGCCGGCCTGGACGCCGAGCTGGCCCGCAGAGGGTACGAGCTGGTCGATCCGACGGTCATCATGGCCGGATCGCCGTCGGCCGAGCCGCGCGGCCCGGTGCGGATCGAGGACCATCCGTGGCCGGAATGGCTGGACACCTGGTGGTCTGTCGACGGCCGGTACGGCGCCGGCCTGCAGGAGGCCGCCCGCATCTGCACCGGCGTGCCCGCCTGGTACGGGGCCGTCGAGGAGGACGGCGTGCCGGTCGCGGTCGGCCGGGTCGTGCCGCAGGGGGACACGGCGGGGATCTTCTGCATGGCGACGTTGCCCCGGGCCAGGCGGCGCGGGCTGGCCCGTACAGTGCTGCGCGCTCTGACCAGGCATGCCGGGGCGAAAAGCGCGTACCTGGTCACCACCGAGCCCAACCACGGGGCTCAGGCTTTGTACCGCAGCGAGGGTTTCCAGACCATCGGCCGATACCACTACCGCGTCCGAACCTTGACCTAATCCGTACGACCAGCCCGGCCCAAAGGCGTGCGCGCGGCCTGAACTGCGCCGCATGCGGAGACTCCGGCATCCGTACGGCCCTCTGACCACCGTGCGGAGAGCCTGGTGTACGGCGGGCACTCCCTGAACCCCTCGTGCATGCGTCCTGAGCCCGCGTGCACGCCGCCCTGGACCGCCGGGTGTGTGCAACTCAGTCACGGGCTGTGCGCGGCCGGTGCCAAGGCGTGCGCGCGGCCCTTTGGCCGCCGTGCGGAGGGCCATGTGTATGGCGGGCACGGCCTGGACCATCGCCTGCCCGCGCCCTGGACCCCTGTGCAGCGCCCTGGACCATCCGCCTGCGTGAGACCTGGCCACTGCCTGCGCGCAGCCCAGGATCATCGTGCGTGCGGCCTGAGCCTACGTGTGCCGCGGACGACCGCGTGGGCGCAGCTCCGTCACCGCGTGCGCGGCCTGGACCACTACGTGCGTGCGATCTGAACCACCGCTTGCGGGCGCTCTGGACCTACGCCTGCGCGGCCCGGCCGCCGCCTGCATGCTCCTGAACAGCCGCCTAGGCAGGCTGAACGCAGAACGGCGATCCCGGCGTGGTGTGCCGGGATCGCCGAACTGGTCGTGCAATATGTGGTTATGTGATCACAACGAACGCGTCAGCGGTCGTCGTTGGGGTTCATTGATGGGGTTTCGCTGAGGCGAGCCGACTCGTCCAGGATGTCGGCGCCCTTTTCGCGCAGCGCTGCGACGTGCTGACGCCCATGGTGGGCGCAGAACAGCAGCTCCCCACCAACAGGCAGGGTCGCGCGAATGTAGGCCTGGGCGCCGCAGCGGTCGCAGCGGTCGAGGGCCGTCAGCGGCTTAACGGGGGCGAGAGCTCCAGTCACGTATCGCCTTTCGGGTCACCCCCGCCGAAGCGAGGATCTGGCGTCAGTCACTTGAGACAACATCTAACCGGACGTGGACGTTCCCAACCTCCGCCTCGCTACGCCCAGAGCAGAATGTGTCCGAAAGTAATGGTGATCAGCCGGTTGGTAACGGCAAACGTGTCGCCATGGCAAGCTTGTACGCGCGCCTGAGGGAAGAACGGTAGGCTACGCACACGTGTTCGATGCTTAGACCAGGGGAGCAAGAGTGACGGTAGTGGAGGCGGGTTACACAGCTCGTCACCTGTCGGTGCTTGAGGGCCTCGAGGCCGTACGCAAGCGGCCGGGCATGTACATCGGGTCCACCGACAGCCGCGGGCTCATGCACTGCCTCTGGGAGATCGTGGACAACGGGGTCGACGAGGCCCTGGCCGGCCACTGCGACCGCATCGAGGTCGAGCTCTACGCCGACGGCTCCATCGAGGTGCGGGACAACGGCCGCGGCATCCCCGTTGACATCCATCCCAAGACCGGCCTGGCCGGCGTCGAGCTCGTCTACACCAAGCTTCATGCCGGCGGAAAGTTCGGCAGCGGCTCCTACGGCGCCTCCGGCGGCCTCCATGGCGTGGGCGCCTCCGTGGTCAACGCCCTGTCCTCCCGGCTCGACGTCGAGGTCGACCTCGACGGGCGGGTCCACGAGATCAGCTTCAGGCGCGGCGTGCCCGGCGTCTTCGACGGCGACGGGCCCACGGCCAAGTTCAAGAAGAAGTCCGGGCTGCGGATCGGCGGCAGCCTGCCCAAGAACGTCACGGGCACCCGTGTGCGGTTCTGGGCCGACAAGCAGATCTTCCTGCCCGACGCCGAGGTCTCGCTCGACGAGATCCACGTGCGCCTGCGGCAGACCGCGTTCCTGGTGCCCGGCCTGACCCTGGCGGTCTTCGACAGCAGGGGCGAGGAGCGTACCGGCGAGGAGTTCCGCTTCGACGGCGGCATCTCCGAGTTCACCGAGTTCCTGGCCCGCGACGAGCCCGTCTGCGAGGTGCTGCGGCTGCAGGGCGTGGGCCACTTCCACGAGACCGTGCCGGTCCTCGACGACCAGGGCCACATGACGCCCACCGAGGTGCAGCGCGAGCTCACCGTCGACGTGGCGGTCCGGTGGGGCAAGGGTTACGAGTCGACCGTGCGCTCGTTCGTCAACGTGATCGCCACGCCCAAGGGCGGCACGCACCTGACCGGTTTCGAGCGCGGCCTGGTCCGCACGATCAACGAGCTGCTGCGCGAGACCCGCCTGCTGAAGAGCGGCGACGACCCGGTCAACAAGGAGGACATCTCCGAGGGGCTGACCGGCGTGGTCACCGTCCGGGTGCCCGAGCCGCAGTTCGAGGGGCAGACCAAGGAGGTGCTCGGCACCTCCGCGGCCACCCGCATCGTCTCCCACGTGGTCTCGCGCGAGCTCAAGGAGCTGTTCGCCAACCCGCCGCGCGGCTTCAAGCAGCCGCTGCGGGCCGTGCTGGAGAAGATCGTCGCCGCCGCCAAGGCCCGCATCGCGGCCCGCGAGCACCGCGACAACCAGCGTCGCAAGAGCGCCCTGGAGAACTCCGCGCTGCCCGCCAAGCTGGTCGACTGCCGCAGCGACGCCGTCGACCGCAGCGAGCTGTTCATCGTCGAGGGCGACTCCGCGCTCGGCACGGCCAAGCTGGCCCGCGACTCCGAGTTCCAGGCGCTGCTGCCGATCCGCGGCAAGATCCTCAACGTGCAGAAGGCGTCCGTGAGCGACATGCTCAAGAACGCCGAGTGCGCCGCCATCATCCAGGTGGTGGGGGCCGGGTCGGGGCGTTCGTTCGACATCGAGGCGGCCCGCTACGGCAAGGTCATCCTCATGGCCGACGCCGACGTCGACGGCGCGCACATCCGCTGCCTGCTGCTCACCCTGTTCCACCGCTACATGCGGCCGATGGTGGAGGCCGGCCGGGTGTTCGCGGCCGTGCCGCCGCTGCACCGCATCGAGCTCACCAACCCCGGGCGCGGCAAGGAGAAGTACATCTACTGCTACTCCGACGCCGAGCTGCAGAAGGTCCTGCGCGACCTGGAGCGGCGGGGCAAGCGCTGGAAGGACCCGGTGCAGCGGTACAAGGGCCTGGGGGAGATGGACGCCGACCAGCTCGCCGAGACCACGATGGACCCGCGGCACCGGGTGCTGCGCCGGGTGCGCATCGAGGACGCCGAGGGGGCCGAGGCCATCTTCAGCCTGCTCATGGGGAGCGACGTGGCGCCGCGACGGGAGTTCATCGTCAGCAGCGCGGCCGAGGTCGACCGCGACCACATCGACGCCTGAGCCTGGAGACGTCCACCCGGGGTCACATTTCTGGCCCCGGGTTTCGACGACACCGGCTCAGGAAGTTCCCTGAATTTCAGGGGCCTCGCGCCTATGCCCGCGGCGCTACCGTGCATCAACCTCGCTGACAGGACACCACGGGCCCGCGACGCGATGCCGGGCTTCCACAATGCCCTTCCATGTGTCCCGACCGTAAGACGGGCCCCGTGTCATCAGGCTGAGCTCTGCCGTGATGTCGGCGTCATCGGGCCAGGGCGACGCCGGGCACATCGCCCGCATTCGGCCGGGCATCGGGTTCAGGGCGGGCATTCAGGGCCTCGGAACGGCCCCGGCATCAAGAGGTTCTGGCTTGAAGAGGTGCGGCGTTGGCGGCGGATGGCGCGCGGGCTGGCTTGTGGAGACCTTCATGGGAGGTCGGCCCAGTCGGTCGATGCGCGGGCGCTACACGTTCGGTAGGGCGAGGGGCTGCTTGGCAACCCCGGCGACTCGATCTCTAAGGATTGTGCCTCGGTCGGAAAGGACCCGTCGGTCCCGCCGCCAGACGGCCCGCCCTGGCGGCACGCCGGTCGCAGCGCGTTCAGGGGCGCTTGTGGTGATGCGCTCTCTGTCGCACGTGGTCGTTCTCGGGTAACTCGGGCTCGCACGCCATCGACGGTTCGGCCGCCTGGGATGGGTTTCCTTTGCGGCGCAGCGCGCCTGGTTCTGGGGCTACTGCGCCGCTGCCGAGATGCGCAGCGGGTGTGGGCCGCTCGGGCCCGTTCATGGTCTACGTCGAGGACGTCAACCGGCGTGTCGGGTTGGCCGTCACCCGCCACCTGCGCCGCTCGGGTGTGCTCATGGTTCTGGTTGCGTCGTGCTTGGGGCATCGTGGGCCTTGCAACAGCTTTGTTGTCCGGCGATGCGCCGGACCGGCACTGGTGGCCTCAAGGCTCTCAGGGCCTCAGGTAAGGCTTCTGAGGTCAACGGCTGGGGTCAGGGCGCTCCTGGGGCGTTCTGGAGGCTCCTGGGGCTTCTTGGTGGCGTTAATGGGTGCGCTGGCGGGCCTCCTACCGGTCCTGGGGCCTTGGGGGCGGGTGGGGTTCACCGTCTTGGGGCACGCTGCTTCATGCTTCCGCTCGCCTTGCGGACGGTAAGCGCCAGTTACGTAGTGTCATCCGCGGGTCAGCGGGGTACGGGCGGGACGCAGCCGTTTCGCGGATTACCTCCTGGGACGAGCCCTGCCAGATCCCCCACGAAGTTCACGGCCCGACGGGCAGGGAGAGGAATGGCGATGGGGGTGACCGCGGCGGCGGCGGTGGACCTGGGGGCGGCGCGCATGCAGATGGCGTTGTCCCTCGGCTGGCACATCATCATCGCCTGCCTGGGCGTCGGCATGCCCGCCATCACCCTCCTGGCCGAGTGGCGGGGGCATCGCACCGGCGACAACAACTACCGGCTGCTGGCGCGACGCTGGGCCAGGGCGCTCGGGGTGCTGTTCGCGGTCGGCGCGGTCTCGGGGACGATCCTGTCGTTCGAGATGGGCCTCCTGTGGCCGGGCATGATGGGCGTGTACGGCGAGGTCATCGGCCTGCCGTTCTCGCTGGAGGGCATCGCGTTCTTCGTCGAGGCCATCTTCCTCGGCATCTACCTGTACGCCTGGGACCGGCTGCGGCCCGTCCCGCACCTGCTGACCGGGATCCCGATCGTGCTGGCGGGGGTGGCCAGCGCGTTCTTCGTGGTCGCCGCCAACGCCTGGATGCAGCAGCCCACCGGGTACGAGGTCGCGGGCGGCCGGATCGTGGCCGTCGATCCGTGGGCGGCGATGTTCAACCGGGCCACGCCGCCCCAGACGGTGCACATGATCCTGGCGGCGTTCATGGTGGCGGGGTTCCTGATGGCCGGCGTGTACGCGGCCGCCATGCTGCGCGGCCGGCGCGACCGCTACCACCGGCTCGGCCTGCTGCTGCCGCTCACGGTCGCGGCGGCCGTCACGCCCGTGCAGATCGGCGTCGGCGACTGGGCCGCGCACTTCGTGGCCGAGTACCAGCCGGTCAAGCTGGCCGCCATGGAGGGCGTGTTCCGCACGGGCCGGGGCGTGCCGCTGCACCTGGGCGGGATCGCGGTGGACGGCGAGCTGAAGTACGCCCTGGAGATCCCCTACGGCCTGTCCCTGCTGGCCCACTGGAACCCGCACGCCGAGATCGCCGGCCTGGAGCAGGTGCCGCTCGCCGACCGGCCGCCGGTCAACATGGTGCACTGGGCGTTCCAGATCATGGTGCTGGTGGGCTTCGGGCTGCTGCTGCTCGGGGCCTGCCTCGCGCTGTCCTGGAAACGGCGGCGTGACCTACCGGAGTCCCCGTGGTTCCTGCGCGCCGCCGCGCTGTCGGGCGTGGCCGCCGTGCTGGCGCTGGAGAGCGGCTGGGTGGTCACCGAGGTCGGACGCCAGCCGTGGATCGTGTTCCGGGTGATGCGCACGGCGGAGGCGGTCAACCCCGCGCCGGGCCTGGTGTACGGGTTCGCGCTGGTCACGGCGGTCTACGTGGTCCTGACCGTGGCCACCGTGTACGTGATGCGCCGTCTGTCCCGCGACGTGCCGGTGCCGCTGGCGCCGCAGGAGCCCGACGTCACCGGCTACAAGGTCGTGTGACGATGCCGCTGCCGCAGATCATGCTGGCCGTCCTGTGGATCGGGCTGACGGCGTACGTCCTGTTCGGGGGCGCCGACTTCGGCGGCGGCGTCTGGGACCTGCTGGCGGGCGGCGCCGAGCGCGGCCGGCGGCGGCGGGAGCTGGTGGAGCACTCCATCGGCCCGGTCTGGGAGGCCAACCACGTCTGGTTGATCTTCGTGATCGTGCTGGCCTGGACCGGTGTGCCGTCGGTGTTCGCCTCGGTCGCCTCCACCCTCTACATCCCGCTCACGCTGGTGGCGCTGGGCGTGATCGGGCGCGGCGCGGCGTTCGCGTTCCGCAAGGTCTCCTCGCGGCTCTGGCAGCGGCGGCTGTTCGGCGCCACCTTCGCCTTCTCGTCGGTGGTGACCCCGTTCTTCCTCGGCGCCGCGGCGGGCGGCATCGCCTCCGGCCGGGTGCCGCCCGGCGTCGCCAAGGGCGACCTGGTCGGGAGCTGGGTCAACCCGACGTCGATGGCGGTCGGCGCGCTGGGCGTCGGCACGGCCGCGTACCTGGCCGCCGTCTACCTGACCCGCGACGCCCGGCGCGGCGGCCAGGAGGACCTGGCCGAGCAGTTCCGGCGGCGGGCGCTGGGCTGCGGGGCGGTGGTCGGCGTGCTGGCGGCGGTGAGCCTGCTCGTGCTGCGCGCCGACGCGCCCGCCCTGTTCGCCGAGCTGACCACCGGCCGCGCCCTGCCGCTGCTGGCGCTGTCGGTGCTGGCCGGGCTGGCCTCGCTGGTGCTGCTGTGGCGGCGGTCCTATCTGGCGGTACGCCTCAGCGCCGCGCTGGCCGTGACCGGGCTGCTGTGGGGCTGGGGCGTGGGGCAGTACCCCGTGCTGCTCCCCGGCCTCACCCTCGACCAGGCCGCGGCCACCGACGCGGTGCTGGCGGCCAGCCTGGGCTCGCTGGCCGTCGGCGCGGTGCTGCTGGTCCCGTCGTTGTGGTGGTTGTACGCCACCTTCCAGCGCGAGCGCGGCGAGGTCAGTCGCCGACCGGCGTGAGCAGGCCCGTGCGCACGTCGTAGATCGCGCCCGTCACCGGCATGCCGGCGGGCAGGAACGGGGTCGTGCGGATGCGGGTGAGGTCGTGGCGCAGCGCCTCGCCCTGGTCGGGGACGGTGTGGAACTCCAGGCTGCGCGTGTCCACCCCGCGGGCGCTGGTCAGCTCGTGCACGTCGGCGTCCGTCACCTTGGTCATCCCGCAGTCGGTGTGCGGCATGACCAGGACGCGCTCGACGCCCAGCAGGTAAACGGCGAGGACCAGTGTGCGCAGCACGTCGTCGGTGACCCGCGCGCCGGCGTTGCGCAGGATCTTGGCGTCGCCGGGCTGCAGGCCCAGCAGGCCCAGCGGGTCGATGCGGGAGTCCATGCAGGTCACCACGGCAAGCCCGCGGGCTGCCCGGCCGGTGAGCCCGGAGTCGCCGAAGTCCTTGGCGTACTTCGCGTTGGCGGCATAGAGGTCGTCGAACGCAGTCATGCCTCAGATCTTCCCTTACGTCCCGAAGATGATGCTTTCCGGGGTGGCGACTGGCGCGAGTTCCCGAAGGTCCCACGAAAATCACTCACCTTGAGTGATGATGTCGTCACCATCTGTACGTCGTCGAAGAAGGTCAGTCGTGAGTAGGTCCGAATCGCTCGCCGCGTATCTCCGCGCTCAGGCCCGGCGCCGCCTCGACCGTGTGGAGTCCAACGACGACGGGCGCAACGCCAGATGCGCGCTGGCCCTGCTCGACACCGCCGCGTACGCCGCCGGCCTGCCCGAGGACGACCCGATCATCCTCATGCTCGACCAGGCGGGCTGCTACGGGCCGCTCGGCTGCGAGGAGTTCGACCCGGGTGAGGCCGGCGTCCGGCTGATCCGGTCGTGGACCGGTGGCGAGCCTCACGAGCTCCTGCTCGCCCTGCCCGCCGCCATCGAGGCCGCCGCCTCCGCCTGAGCGTGTTCAGGCCCTGTTCAGACCGTGTTCAGCCCCTGTTCAGACCGTGTTCAGGGCCGTGGGTTCGTTCCCCGGCCGCCACTTGATGCCGCAGCCGATCGAGGCGCGCTGCTCGGCCGGGACGGGATCGCCCGCCAGCAGCGCGTCGACCGCCGCCCGCAGCGAGGAGCCGGTCACCGGGACCGAGTTGCCCGGACGAGACCCGTCGAACTCCCCCCGGTAGACGAGCCGCAGGTCGCCGTCGTAGAGGAAGAAGTCGGGCGTGCAGGCCGCGCGGTAGGCCTTGGCGACGTCCTGGGTGTCGTCCAGCAGGTACGGGAACGGGAACCCCGCGCGCCGGGCCTGTTCGGCGAGGTGTGTGGGATCATCGTCGGGGTAGGTCACGCTGTCGTTGCTGCAGATGCCCACCACCGACAGCCTGGAGCCGTAGCCCGCGGCCAGTGTGCCGAGGCCCGTCTCGATGTGCCGTACGTAGGGGCAGTGGTTGGACAGGAAGACCACGAGCGTGGCGGGGGAGCCCTTGAGGTCCGCGAGCGAGACGCTGCCGCCGTCGATGGCGGTGAGGTCGAAGGCGGGCGCGGGGGTGCCCAGGGGAACCATGAACGAATTGGCAGCCATGACCTTCATTCTCGTCGGCCGGGACGCCGGCGAAACAAGCCCAGGAGGTGAATGATGGCCGGCATCGCGGAGTTCCGCACGACGGTCCTCGACTGCCCGGAGCCGCGGGCGCTCGCCGAGTTCTACGCGCGCCTGCTCGGCTGGCCCGTCACGTACGAGGACGACAGCTGGGTGGTCGTCGAGGACGGCGGCTCGCCCAAGCGCCTGGCCTTCCAGCGCGTGCCCGGCCACCGGCCGCCGACCTGGCCGGAGGGCGATCGGCCGCAGCAGCTCCACATCGACGTCACCGTCACCGACCTGGACAAGGCCGAGCGGCAGGTGCTGGAGATCGGCGCGACCAAGCACGAGCGGCAGCCGAGCGAGGATGACAGCTTCCGGGTGTTCCTCGACCCCGCCGGCCACACGTTCTGTCTCTGCCGCGACTGACCGGGCGCCCGCCCCCCGCCGGCGGGGCGGGCCACCCGTACGCCCGTAAGCCGGGGATCACACCAACAACGCCCCCGGCCGCGCCGGCGTGTCGGCCTGCGGCCCGGCGGCGAGGGCGCCGCCGACGGCGCCGATGGTGTGGGTCAGCCGCACGCCGGAGCCGTCGCGGCGGCCGATCTCCTCCGGCAGCGGCACCGGCTTGCCCACCGCCGAGACGGCCTTGGCGGGCGCGGGGCCGGCCCAGGCGAGCAGCAGCTCGTCCTCGCCCTTCAGGAACCGCTGGGCCCGCACGCCACCGGTGGCCCGGCCCTTGGCCGGGAACTCGGCGTAGTCGGAGACCTTGCCGCCCCCGACCTGCGTGCCCGGCAGCGCTGTCGAGGACCCGGCCACGGTGACCACCTGCGCCGGACGCGAGGGGTCGACCACGCCGAACCAGATCACCCGGGCGCCGTCGTCGAGCCGGATGCCGGCCATGCCGCCGGCCGGACGCCCCTGGGGACGCACCAGCGAGGCCGGGTAACGCAGGAGCTGGGCGTCGGAGGAGATGAAGACCAGGTCGTGGTCCTCGGAGTCGAGCTCGGCGGCGCCCACCACGGTGTCGCCGTCCTTGAGGGTGATCACTTCGAAGTCGTCGCGGTTGGCCGGGTAGTCGGGCACCACCCGCTTGACCACGCCCTGGGCCGTGCCGAGCGCCAGCCCGGGGCTGTCGGGGTCGAGCGAGCCGAGGCCCACGACCTTCTCGTCGGGCTGCAGCGAGACGAACTCGGAGACCGGATGGCCGCCCGACAGCGTCGGCGGGTTGGCCGAGGGCGGCAGCGTCGGCAGGTCGACGACCTGGACCCGGATCAACCGGCCCAACGACGTCACCACGCCCACCTCGCCGCGTACGGACGTGCGGGCCACCGACACCAGCACGTCGTGCGCCGAACGGTCGCCCTCACCCGCCAGCGGAGCCGCGTCGGAGGTGCGGGCCAGCAGCCCCGTGGAGGACAGCAGCGCCCAGCACGGGTCGTCGGCCACCTGGAGCGAGGCCACCGGCGTGCGGGCCACGCCCGGCGCCTCCAGCAGCACGGTACGGCGCGGCGTGGCGTACTTCTTGGCCACCTCGGCCAGCTCGCCCGAGACCACCTGCCGCAGCTTCGCCTCGGAGGACAGGATCTCGGTCAGCGCCGCGATCTCCTCGCTCAGCGTCTGCTTCTCCTGGTCGAGCTCCAGCTTGTCGAACCTGGTCAGCCGGCGCAGCGGCGTGTCGAGGATGTAGGCGGCCTGGATGTCGGTCAGGTCGAAGACCTCCATCAACCGGGCGCGGGCCTGCGCCGAGTCGTCGGAGGAACGGATGACCTGGATGACCTCGTCGATGTTGAGCAGCGCGATGATCAGGCCGTCGACCAGGTGCAGGCGCTCCTCGCGCTTGCGCCGGCGGTACTCCGACCTGCGCCGCACGACCTCCAGCCGGTGGTCGACGTAGACCTGCAGCAGCTCGCGCAGGCCGAGCGTGCGCGGCTCGCCGTCGACCAGGGCGACGTTGTTGATGCCGAAGGTCTCCTCCATCGGCGTGAGCCGGTAGAGCTCCTCCAGGACGGCCTCGGGGATGAAGCCGTTCTTGATCTCGATGACCAGGCGCAGGCCCTTGTGCCGGTCGGTGAGGTCCTTCAGGTCGGCGATGCCCTGGAGCTTCTTGCTGGTCACCAGCTCCTTGATCTTGGTGACCACGCGCTCGGGGCCGACGTTGTAGGGCAGCTCGGTGACGATGATGCCCTTGCGCCGCGGCGTGATCTGCTCGACCGCGCACCTGGCCCGCATGCGGAACGTGCCGCGCCCGGTCTCGTAGGCGTCGCGCACGCCCTGCAGCCCGATGATCGAGCCGCCGGTCGGCAGGTCGGGGCCGGGCACGAACTTCATCAGTTCGTCGAGCGTGGCGTCGGGCTTCTTGATCAGGTGGCGGGCGGCGGCCACGACCTCGGCGAGGTTGTGCGGCGCCATGTTGGTCGCCATGCCGACCGCGATGCCGGTGGTGCCGTTGACCAGCAGGTTGGGGAACGCCGACGGCATGACCGTGGGCTCGGTCTCCTGGCCGTCGTAGTTGGGCTTGAAGTTGACGGTGTCCTCGTCGAGCGACTCCACCATGAGCATCGCCGCCGGGGCCAGCCTGGCCTCGGTGTACCGCATGGCGGCCGGCAGGTCGTCGGGGGAGCCGAAGTTGCCGTGGCCGTCGACCAGCGGCAGGCGCATCGAGAACGGCTGCGCCAGGCGCACGAGGGCGTCGTAGATGGCGCTGTCGCCATGGGGGTGGAGCTTGCCCATGACGTCGCCGACGACGCGCGAGGACTTGACGTGGCCGCGGTCGGGACGCAGGCCCATCTCGCTCATGGAGTAGAGGATGCGCCGCTGCACCGGTTTGAGGCCGTCGCGAGCGTCGGGCAGAGCCCGCTGGTAGATCACCGAGTACGCGTACTCGAGATAGCTCTTGCGCATCTCGGAGGAGACGTCGATGTCGACGATCCGCTCCTCGAAGTCCTCAGGCGGGGGTGCAGTCGTACGTCGGGCCATGTCGAACATTGTGCCGAAGAGACTCGGGTGCCCGCGACTCGTCGGCGCGCCGCCCCGGTCTTGACCAAGCAATTGCTTGGGTCTTAACGTCGGAGGCGAGGACCCCGTCCACCCGCCTCCGGAGGCTTCGCCATGATCGAGTTCCATCCCGTGACCAAGCACATCGGCGCCGAGGTCACCGGGGTCGATCTGCGCAAACCCCTCTCCCCGGAAGACGTCGCGACCCTGCGCGAGGGGTGGCTGCGGCACCTGGTGCTGTTCTTCCGCGACCAGCACATCGACGACGAACAGCATCTGCAGTTCGCACTCAACTTCGGCACGATCAATCATCCGGCGTTCAAGAAGGACTCCGGCAGCCCGATCCACATCCTCGACCAGACCTCCCCGAAGGGCGAGGGCGGGGACGAATGGCACAGCGACAACACCTTCGAGCCCACGCCGCCGATGGGCTCGCTGCTGCGCTGCATGCAACTGCCGAGCGTGGGCGGCGACACCTGCTGGGCCAACACGTACCTGGCCTACGAGACGCTGTCGCCGTCGATCCAGCGGCTGTGCGACGAGCTGACCGCCGTGCACGACATCACGATGTCGATGAAGAAGGCGATCTCCAAGGGGCACCCGTTCGACCTGGCCGAGATCCAGGCCAAATGGCCGCCGGTGGAGCGCCCGGTGGTCCGCGTGCACGCCGAGACCGGGCGCAAGGCCCTGTTCGTCAACCGCGCCTCCACCACCCGGCTGGTGGGCCTGAGCGACCGGGAGAACGAGGCCCTGCTGCCGCTGCTCATCGACCACATCCGCTCGCCCGAGTACCAGTGCAGGCTGAACTGGCGTCCCGGCACGCTGGCCTTCTGGGACAACCGCCCCACCCAGCACTACGCGGTCGCCGACTACACCGAACGCCGCCGCATGCACCGCGTCACGATCAACGCCTTCCCCGAGCACGCGGACCGGGAGCGCCTCACAGCTTGAGCGAGATGGCCTGGCGTTCGTCCCGCCGCCTGGTCCGCACGACGCGCGGTGGGCCGGTTCCGTCGGTGGAAGCTGGTAATAAGGGGGGCATGATTGAAGCCCCCGACGCGGCGATGCTGCGCGAAGAGGCCGAGGAGCGGCTGCGGGCCCTGGCCGGCGACCACGCCCGGCTGCGAGACGACCAGTGGTCCGCCATCGAGGCGCTCGTGCTCGACCGGCGCAGGGTGCTCGTCGTGCAGCGCACCGGCTGGGGCAAGTCCGCCGTCTACTTCGTGGCCACCGCCCTGCTGCGCGAGCTCGGCGAGGGCCCCACGGTCATCGTCTCGCCGCTGCTGGCCCTCATGCGCAACCAGATCGCCGCCGCCGAGCGCGCCGGCATCAGGGCCGTCACCATCAACTCCGCCAACCCCGAGGCGTGGGAGGAGATCTACGGCCAGGTCGCCGAGGGCATGGTCGACGTGCTGCTGGTCAGCCCCGAACGGCTCAACAACCCCGACTTCCGCGACAACGTGCTGCCCGAGCTGGCCGAGAGCGCCGGGCTCGTGGTCGTCGACGAGGCCCACTGCATCTCCGACTGGGGCCACGACTTCCGGCCCGACTACCGCCGGCTCGCCACGCTGTTCGACGAGCTGCCGCCCGGCATCCCGGTGCTGGCCACCACCGCCACGGCCAACGCCCGCGTCACCCGCGACGTCGCCGAGCAGATGGGCGAGGGCACGTTCGTGCTGCGCGGCCCGCTGGAGCGCGAGAGCCTCCACCTGAGCGTCGTCAAGCTGCCCTCGGCCGAGCAGCGCCTGGCCTGGCTGGCCCAGACCCTGCGCGAGCTGCCGGGCTCCGGCATCGTCTATACGCTCACCGTCGCCGCCGCCCACGAGATCGCCGGCTACCTGCGCGAGCAGGGCCACGAGGTGGCCGCCTACTCCGGCCAGACCGACCCGGCCGAGCGGCTGGCCGCGGAGGAGGCGCTGCTCAACAACAAGATCAAGGCGCTGGTCGCCACGAGCGCGCTCGGCATGGGGTTCGACAAGCCCGACCTGGGCTTCGTCGTGCACGTCGGCGCGCCGCAGTCGCCCGTCGCCTACTACCAGCAGGTCGGCCGGGCCGGGCGCGGCGTCGAGCGGGCCGAGGTCATCCTGCTGCCCGGCACGGAAGACCGCGAGATCTGGGCCTACTTCACCTCCCTGGCCTTCCCGCCCGAGCCCGTCGTGCGCGCCACGCTCCAGGCGCTCGAACAGGGCGGCGTGATGTCCACCCAGGCCCTGGAGACCGCGGTCGACCTGAGCCGCAGCCGCCTGGAGATGATGCTCAAGGTCCTCGACGTCGACGGAGCCGTGCGCCGGGTCAAGGGCGGCTGGGAGTCCACCGGCGAGCCCTGGGCCTACGACGCCGAGCGCTACGCCCGCATCGCCGCCGAGCGCAAGGCCGAGCAGGATGCCATGCTGCGCTACCTGACCACCGAGGAGTGCCGCGAGCAGTACCTGCGCAGGCACCTCGACGACGACACCGCCACGCCCTGCGGCCGCTGCGACAACTGCACCGGCCGCCACCGCTCGCCGGAGATCGCCGCCCAGGCCGTCGAAACCGCCCGCGAACGCCTGAGCAGGCCCGGCGTCGAGATCGAGGCGCGCAGGCAGTGGCCCACCGGCCTGGCCGACCTGTCCGGCAGGATCAAGCCTGAGCTCGGCGCCGAGCCGGGCCGCGCGCTCGGCCGGCTGACCGACATCGGCTGGGGCAACCGGCTGCGCGAGCTGCTCGCCGGGGCCGACGGGCCGATGGCCGACGACATGTTCAAGGCCGTCGTCCAGGTGTTGTCGGCGTGGGACTGGCAGCAGCGGCCGGTGGCCGTGGTCAACGTGCCGTCGGCCACGCGCCCGCAGCTCGTGCGCGGCTTCGCCGAACGGCTGGCGCAGGTGGGCCGGCTGACCTACCTGGGCGAGCTGGGCTACCGGGCGGGGTCGCCTGGCCGGCAGTTCAACAGCGCCAAGCGCGTCCAGGCGATCAGGGGCACGCTGGCGATGCCGAAGGACCTCGGCGCCGCGATCGCCCAGTGCGGCGGCCCGGTGCTGCTGATCGACGACCGCGTGGACACGGGCTGGACGATGACCTTGGCGGCGGCCCTGATCCGGCACGCGGGCGCGCCGGCGGTGCTGCCGCTCGCGCTGGCCACCACGTCCTGACGGGTGGAAGGAAGCCCGGCCGGGGCAGGGGAGGCCCGGCCGGGGAGCGGGTCAGAACGGCGGGCGCGCGCCCAGGTGCATGATGGCCTTGGCGGCGAGCCGGCAGCCGGCGGCCAGCGACTCGGCCGGCGGCTTGCCGGCCAGCCACGGCGGCAGGAACCCGGCCGAGAACGCGTCACCCGCGCCCGTGCCGTCGACGATCTTGTCGACCGGCTCGGCGGCCACCCGGACCGGGTCGGGGCGGCCGTTGCTGAACCACAGCGCGCCCTCGGCGTTCATCTTGATGACGACCTGCGGGAACCACGCGGTGAGCACCTTGGCCGCGGCCTCGGCGTCGTCGCGGCCGGTCAGCACCTTGGCCTGGTCGATGTTGGCGAACAGCAGCTTCGCGCCGTTGGTCCATTCGAGGAACGGCTCGGCGCCCGTGCGCTCCAGCGGCGCCGAGGAGGCGCAGTCGACCGAGATCGACATGCCCGTGCGGCGGGCCATGTCGAGCGCCGCGAGACCGGCGTCGCGCGAGCCCTCGTTGACCAGCGTGTAGCCCGACAGGTGCAGGTGGGCGCCCGAGGCGAACAGGTCGCGCGGCAAATCTTCGGGCGACAGGGCGGCGTTGGCGCCCGGGTCGGAGAGCATCGTGCGCTCGCCCTTGTGCGTGACGAGCACCACGCAGGTGCCGGTGGGCCGCTCGGGGTCCATGACGAGCCGGGCGTCGACGCCGTAGCCCATCAGCTCCATGTCGCGGTTGCGGCCGGTGATGTCGGCGCCCCGGCGGCCGATGAAGGCCACCTCCGCGCCCTCGACGGCGAGCCACGAGGCGATGTTGGCGCCGGAGCCGCCGCCGTGCATCGTCACGATCGCGGGCGTGTCACTCGCCCTGGCGAGCGCGTAACGGGCGCGCGCGACCGCGTCGGTCATGAGATCGCCCACCACGACGACCCGCGTCATGATGCCACCACCTTGCTGCCTTCAGAACGACCCTGGCCACGGCAAAACTAACAGCTTCCGGGCTGTTCGTGGGGCTGACCCCGGACACCGGGCAGCAGTCGATGCACAAGCGTTGCCCAACAGGCCCGCCGGTCTTGGCATGTGGGATGCGGGTTTACGCTCGTGGCGTGGAGGCACAGTATCCGGCCCACTGGGAGGCCGACGTCGTCCTGGCCGACGGAGGCACCGCGCACGTGCGCCCCATCAGGCCCGCCGACGCCGACCGTCTGCGTGCTTTCTACTCCCGTCTGTCGGCCGAGTCGATCTATTTCCGGTTCTTCGGCCCCCGGCCCCGGCTGTCCGACCGCGACGTCGAGCGCTTCACCAACGTCGACTACGTCAATCGCGTGGCCCTCATCGCCACCATCGGCGCCGAGATGGTCGCGGTCATCCGCTACGACCGCACCGAGCCGGGCGAGGCCGAGGTCGCCTTCCTGGTCGAGGACGCCCACCAGGGCAGGGGCGTGGCCTCCGTGCTGCTGGAGCACCTGGCGGCCACGGCCCGCGAGCGCGGCATCGAGCGGTTCGTCGCCGACGTGCTGCCCGCCAACATGAAGATGATGGGCGTCCTGCGGCAGGCCGGCTACACCGCGCAGAGCCAGTTCGCCGACGGCGTCGTCCGCATGACCCTCGACCTGACCCCGACCGAGACCTCGGCCGAGGTGACGACCTCGCGCGAGCACCGGGCCGAGTCGCGGTCGATCGCGCGCCTGCTGGCCCCCGGCTCGGTCGCGGTCATCGGCGCCTCGCGCGAGCCCGGCGGCGTCGGCCAGACCGTCCTGCGCAACCTGCTGGCGGCCGACTTCACCGGCCCGGTCTACCCCGTCCACCGGCAGGTGCGGGCCGTCGCGGGCGTGCGGGCCTACCCCAGCGTGACCGAGATCGACGGCGAGGTCGACCTGGCGGTCGTGGCCGTGCCCGCCGAGGGCGTCCTCGACGTGGTCAAGGAGTGCGCGGAGAAGGGCGTCCACGGGCTGGTCGTGGTCTCCTCCGGGTTCGGCGAGACCGGCGCGTCCGGCCGCGCCCGGCAGGACGAGCTGGCCCGCATCGCCCGCTCCTACGGCCTGCGCGTGGTCGGCCCCAACTGCCTGGGCATCGCCAACACCGACCCGGCCGTCAAGCTCAACGCCACGCTGGCCGCCACCGTGCCGGGCCGCGGCAGGGTGGGCTTCTTCAGCCAGTCGGGCGCGCTCGGCACCGCGCTGCTCCAGCGCGTGGCCCAGCGCGGCATGGGCATCTCGTCGTTCGTCTCGGCCGGCAACCGCGCCGACGTCTCGGGCAACGACCTCCTGCAGTACTGGGAGGAGGACGCCGCGACCGAGGTCATCCTGCTCTACCTGGAGTCGCTGGGAAACCCGCGCAAGTTCACCCGGCTGGCCAGGCGCATCGCGCGCAACAAGCCGATCGTGGTGGTCAAGAGCGGCGGCACCCCGGCCGGCCACTCGGCCGAGGAGCTCGGGCTGCCCGACTCCGCGATCAGCTCCCTGTTCGCCCAGGCCGGCCTGATCAGGGTCGACGACCTCATCCAGCTCTTCGACGTGGGCCAGCTGCTGGCCTACCAGCCGCTGCCCGCCGGGCCCAGGGTCGCGCTCGTGACCAACTCCGACGCCCTCGGCCTGCTGGCCGCCGACTCCTGCCTTTCGGCCGGCCTCGAACCGCGCCCGCCGGTCAACCTGGGCGCCGCGGCCGGGCCGGCCGAGTTCGGCGCGGCGCTGGCCGGCGAGCTGGCCGCCGACGAGGTCGACGCGGCCGTCGTGATCTACATGCCGCCGATCCCCGGCGAGTCGGACGAGGTGGCGGCCGAGCTGCTGCGCGTCTCGCAGGGCTCCGCCAAGCCGGTGCTGGCCACGTTCCGCGGGCATCTCGGCATGCACCCGTCGCTGCGCGTGCCCAGTGGCTCCGGCGGCACGCCCGCGCGGGGCTCCATCCCGTCGTACGCGGCTCCGGAGGAGGCGGTCAGGGCCCTGGCCCACGTGGTCCGGTACGCCACCTGGCGGGCGCATCCGGCGGTGCCGCCGCCCGAGCTCGACGGCCTCGACACCGCCCGCGCCCGCGAGCTGGTGCTGGCCGCGCTGTCCGGCGCCCCGGCCCCGGCGGGGGAGGAGCCGGGCGGGTTCGCCGAGCCCGGCCCGCCGGTCGAGATCGACGCCACCGAGCTGCTGTCGTCCTACGGGCTGACCGTCTGGCCCGCCGAGGTCGTCGGCTCGCCGGAGGAGGCCGTGGCCGCCGCCGAACGGCTCGGCTGGCCCGTGGTGCTCAAGGTGGCCGACCCGGGGGCCTCGCGCCGCGCGGGCACCGTACGCCTGGGGCTCACCGGCCCCGAGATGGTGCGCCACGCCTACGCCGAGTTCGCCGACCAGCTCGGCGAGCGGGTCGAGCTGGCCGTGCAGCGCATGGCGCCGCAGCCGGCCGTGCCCACCGTCGTGGGGGTCGTCGAGGATCGCGCATTCGGGCCGGTGGTCTCGTTCGGGCTCGGCGAGGTGACCGCCCGGCTGCTGCTCGACCAGGGCTTCCGGCTGGCCCCGCTGACCGGCGAGGACGCCGCCGCCCTGGTGCGTTCCGTACGCGCGGCCCCGCTGCTGTTCGGCGAGTACGGCTACCCGCCCGTCGCCGTCCCCGCCCTGGAGGAGCTGCTCGTCCGCGTGGGCCGCCTGGCCAACGACCTGCCGCAGGTGGCCCGGCTCGACCTCGACCAGGTGCTGGTGGGCGAGTCGGAGGTGCTGATCCTGGGCGCCCGCGCCACCCTGCGCACCCCGGCCGGACCACGCCTGGACGGCGGCCCGAGAAGGCTCTCCTGACCGCGCACACAATGTCGTTCATGTCTAGACAAAGACGTTCATAGAGCGTTATGTCTGGCGGGTGAGTGCACTGCGCGGCCCTGGCAGGATGGAGGCATGAGGGAAACCCGAGTCTCAGCCGCGGGCCTGCGTGAAGCGATCGAGCGCAGCGGCTACTACCCCGACCTCGTCACCGATGCGGTCGAATCCGCGCTGGGCAAGGAGGCCGTGACCGCGTTCGTGGTCCACCACGAGGCCACCTTCGATCCCGCGATGGAGGTCCGCAGGCACGTCACCGTCCTGGTGCTGTCCACGACGAGGCTGCTGGTCTGCCACACCGACGAGCACCCGGCGGTCGAGGGCGTCTCGGCCTCCCACGCGTCCACCACCACCGAGGCGGTCCGGCTGAGCCGCGTGCAGTCGGTGGCCGTCACCCGCGTGGTGCCCGACCCGGCCTCCTACGTGCCGGGCGTCCCGCCCACGGAGGTCACCCTCACCATCGGCTGGGGCGCGATCTCCCACGTCGACCTGGAGCCGGCCACCTGCGGCGACGAGAACTGCGACGCCGACCACGGCTACACCGGCGCGATCACCGCCGACGACCTGTCGCTGCGGGTCAGCGAGGCGGCCGACGGCCCCGAGGCGGTCACCCACGTGCTGGCCTTCGCCAAGGCCCTGTCCGAGGCCACCGCCCGAGCCGCCGCCTGACCACGACGGCCCGCCGTTCGGCGCCTCGCCCGGCCGTCCCAGGTGACCGTCAGGGCCGCCGCCCGACCACCCCCGGCCACTAGGATGTGGGGATGCTGCCGGACTACGGCGCCGGGTCGCTGGCGGACCTCCCCGGTTCGCTGCTGGCCGCCCTCGGCCTGACCGAGCCCAACCCGCTCGCCCTCGACCCCGCGGCGCGCGTCTGCCTGCTCCTGGTCGACGGCCTGGGGGCCGAGCTGCTCCGCGCCCACCCCGAGACCGCCCCCTTCCTGTCCGCCCTGCCCGCCCGCACCCTCACCGCCGGTTTCCCCGCCACCACCGTCACCAGCCTGTGCTCGCTCGGCACCGGCCTGACCCCGGGCGAGCACGGCATGGTCGGCCTGACGCTGGCCGTCCCCGGCACCGGCCACCTGTTCAACTGCCTGCGCTGGACCCTCCCCGGCGGCCGGACGATGGACCCCGACGAGTGGCAGCCCGCCCCCACCGTCTACCAGCGAGCCGCGGCCCAGGGCGTCGACGCCGTCTACGTCGCCCCCGCCGAGTTCGAGGGCTCCGGCCTGACCAGGGCCGTCTACCGCGGCGTGCGCTACGTGCCCGCCGACGGCGTCGACGACATCGTCGCCCGCGTCGGCGAGGTGCTGCGCGCCGCGCCCCGCGCCCACGTCACCGCCTACTACGGCAAGCTCGACGCCGTCGGACACATGTCCGGATGGGGTGGCGCGGAGTGGCTGGGCGAGCTGGCCGTCGTCGACGGCCTAGCCCGGCGGCTGGCCGAGTCGCTGCCGCCCGGTTCGGCCCTCTACGTCACCGCCGACCACGGCATGGTCAACGCCACCGAGAAGCTCGACGCCGAGCGCGTGCCCGCGCTGACCGAGGGCGTGGCGCTGCTCGGCGGCGAGGCGCGGGCCAGGCACGTCTACGCCGAGCCCGGAGCCGCCGGGCACGTCCTGGAGGCGTGGCGCGCGACCCTCGGCGACCGCGCCTGGGTAGTGTCCAGGCAGGAGGCGGTCGAGTCCGGCTGGTTCGGGCCCCGGGTGCGCGAGGCGTGGCTGGGCCGCATCGGCGACGTCGTGGCCGTGCCCCGCGCCGGTCTGGCCATCACCGCCCCCACCCGTCATCCGATCGAGGCGCTGTTCACCGGCTACCACGGCTCGCTGACCGCCGCCGAGCTCAACGTCCCGCTGCTGGAGGTATCCACCCGATGAGTGCGCTGATCACGCCCGCCGAGCTCGCCGCGCTGCCCGACGTCTCCTTGCTCGACGTGCGCTGGCGGCTCGGCGGCCC
Source organism: Nonomuraea sp. NPDC001636 (assembly GCF_040298265.1). Lineage (NCBI taxonomy): Bacteria > Bacillati > Actinomycetota > Actinomycetes > Streptosporangiales > Streptosporangiaceae > Nonomuraea > Nonomuraea sp. NPDC001636. The sequence goes on along the minus strand of NZ_JBEOZT010000015.1, from coordinate 38,059 downwards.
GCCCGGCGTGCAGCTCTACCGTGAGGGGCACCTCGCCGGCGCCGTCTTCTGCGACGTCGACGCCGACCTCGCCGCGCCCCCCGGCCCCGCCGGCCGCCACCCGCTGCCCGGCGCCGAGGAGTTCCAGCGGGCCATGCGCGCGCTCGGCGTGTCCGACGGGCGCCCGGTCGTGGTCTACGACGACGCCGGCTCCACGACCGCCGCCCGCGCCTGGTGGGCCCTGCGCTACTTCGGCCACCGGTCCGTACGCGTGCTCGACGGCGGCCTGGCGGCCTGGGCCGAGGCCGGCCTGCCGATCACGAAGGACGAGCCCGAGGTCGCGCCGGGCGACTTCACCGCCAGGCCCGGCGGCATGCCGACGCTGACCGCCGACGATGCCGCCGCGGTGGCCGCCGAGGGCGTGCTGCTCGACGCCCGCGCCGCCGAGCGTTACCGGGGCGAGGTCGAGCCCGTCGATCCGGTGGCCGGGCACGTGCCCGGCGCGGTGAGCGCGCCCACGACCGGCAACGTCGACCAGGGCGGCAGGTTCCTCGCCCCGGCCGTCCTGCGCGACCGCTTCGCCGGGCTGGGCGTGCGCGAGGGCGTCCCGGTGGGCGCCTACTGCGGGTCGGGGGTCACCGCCGCCCACGAGGTGCTGGCCCTGGAGCTGGCCGGCGTGCCCGCGGCCCTCTACGTCGGCTCGTGGTCGAACTGGGTCGCCGACCCCGCCCGCCCGGTGGCCACCGGCTGACGCCGGAACGCGGTCAGCCGGCCGGACGGACCGGCCGGTCGCCCGCCCCGAAACAGACGAACCCCAGCAGGCCGGTCTTGGCCGACGCGCAGGCCAGAGCCGCGTCCGGCGCCTGCCCGGCGGCCAGCAGCTCGTGGAAGGCGCCCATCATGGCCATCGCGGCCTCGTCACCGATGGGCACCATCCCCGCCACCACGCACGAGCTCCCGCGCGCCAGGAACGTGCCCGGCAGCCCCAGCGGCGCCCCCTCCGCCGGGGTGCGGGCCATGCCCGAGTTGCACGCCGACAACACGACCAGCTCCGGCGCGCGGTGCAGGCCCAGCAGGTCGTAGGCCATGAGCTGCCCGTCGCCGAGGGTGATGCCGGACAGCAGCGGGCTGCGGGCGTGGAAGGCGCCGTGCGCGGCCAGATGGAGGACGTCGGCCTCGCCGAGCGCCGTCAGCACGTCGTCCCGGCGGCCGGGCACCGCCCGCGCGCCCGGATGGCAGGCCAGCACGCGGGCCACCTCCTCCTCCGCGTGGGCCAGCTCGGGCCCGGCCGCCGCCACCACGACCGGCGCGCCCTCCCGCACGCGGGCCCGCCGCCGCGCGCCCACCCACGCCGCCGCGCTCGCCGCCACGCTCACGGGACGCTCACGCAGCCCCGGCAGCGCGCCCCAGGGCAGGGTGTGCAACGGCCCCACCGGCACCACCACCAGCGGCCGGTCACCCAGCTCGGCCACGAGCGGCCCCAGCAGCAGCCGCTCCAGCTCCGCGCCGGCGCCGGTCAGCTCGGTGAGCGCCTGCGCGGGACCGGCCACGTCGAGTCCCGCACCCCACTGACGCAGGGCGTGGCGCAGCCGCATGATCGCCTCACGCGCCTGCCGCACGCCGCCCAGCCGCCGCAGGACCAGCCGGTCGGCGGTGATCAGCACCACCAGCAGCGTCTCCTCCTCGGCCACGAACTCCACCAGCGCCGCGCCGTCGAGCGCCGCCCGGACCCGGTCGATCTCCACCAGGCCGCACGCGTGTTCCGGCGCCGCGACCGCACGCCACCGCTCGGCCCACTCGAACACCTCGCCCGCGCACCCGTCGCGCACCGCCAGGCCCAGCCCGAAGGCGGCCAGCCGCTCACCGGACCGGGCCGCGTGCGCCCGCAGCGCCGGATCCTCGAACGTCTCCACCTGCCCGCTCACCTCGGCCAGCCCGTCGCGCACCGCCCGCAGCGCCCCCGTGACGTCCTCCCGCAGCGCCGCCTCCAGGGCCAAGGCGTGCTGGCGGACGGTCGCCGGGATCTGCGCGAGCTGCGTGGTCTGCGGCTCGGGGGCCAGCGAGGTCAGGCGGGTGCCGGCCGGCATCCAGCGCTCGGCGCGCTCGGCGTGCCGGGTGAGCCTGCGCAACTGGGCCGAGGCCACCGGATGGTCGTCGACGGCGAGCGCCGCCTCGGCCGCGCTCAGCCGCAGCGCCGCGGCGGCGGCCACGTGTGAGGAGACGTCCTCCAGCTCGTCGGCGCACCTGATCAGATCGGTGACCAGCTCGGACGTGACCGGCCCGATCGCCAGCCGGGCCCGCAGGACGACCTCGCCGGCCAGCGGCAGCCACGACAGCCGCTCCTGCTCGGCCAGCTCGCGCGCCGCCTGCTCGGCCACCTGCCGGGCCCGGTGGGGGTCGCCGGTGAGCAGCTCGACCTGGGCCAGCTTCAGCCGCGCCTCGGCCAGCGCCACCTGCGCGCCGGAGGACTCCAGGTCGGGCACGGCCAGGCTCAGCATCGCCCTGGCCTCGCCGGGCAGGTGCGCCGCCAGCAGCGCGCCGGCGAAGTCGGCCCGCATCGTGGCCAGCCGCTCGGGGAAGCCGAACAGGGTGTCCTCGGCCTCGCGGTAGTGCTCGAACGCGTCCGCGATGTCCCCCCGCCGCACGGCCAGGAACGGCAGGTTGGCGGCCGACAGCCGGGCCAGGTGGCGCAGGCCGGCGTACTGGGCGATCTGCAGGCAGGCCTCGATGTCGCGCATGGCGGCGTCCCAGTCGCCGCGGTAGGCGTGGATCAGGCCGCGGTTGAGCAGGCCGCCGGCCAGGAAGCGCCGGTCGTCGACCGTGCCGGGCGCGGCCACCAGGGCTCGCAGCGACCGGTCGCAGGCGGCGATGGCCTCCTGGTGGCGGCCCAGGTGGGCCAGGGCGACCGCGCGCTGCGTGTCGAGCTTGGCGCGGTCGAGGGGCGACAGGTAGGCCCAGGCCAGGGCGGCCACGCGCAGGGCCTGGAGCGGGTGCCCGCGCTCGGTGCGCACGGTGACCAGCGACAGCCGTGCCTGGGCCCGGCGCTCGGCCGGGACGCCCGGGGTGGCGATGGCCTGCCGCAGGCAATGTTCGGCGCTGAGGAGGTCGCCCAGCTCGCGGGCGGCCAGCGCCATGGCGCGCAGCGCGATCGCCTCGGCCTCGGGCGCCTCGGCGCGGCGGGCGGCGGCCAGGACGGTGCGGCCGGCGTAAAGGGCTTGCTCGGGATCGACGTGCGCGCGCAGCACGGCGGCCTCGGCCGCCTCGACGAGCGGACCGTGGTCGGCTGCTGATCCGGGTGGGGGAGAAGTGACGCTCATGGCGGGCTGACCGGCGGGGAGGAGGGGTGGGGACGTACGGCGCGGACGAGTGCGCAGGCGGCGGCGTCACGGCCGGATGCGCACCCACCTGGTCTGGACGGGGGCATGACCGGGACGGTGGCACACGATGCTCAGCCACCCGGGCGGCAGCCCGGTGGCGGCGAACCGGCCGTCCTGGGCGACCTGCCGGGTGAGGGTCAGGTGGGGGGTGCGCACGTCGATGGCGGCACCCTCCCCGGGATCGGGAAAGATCTGCCCGGCGACGTCGATCAGCCCGTCGCCCACGGTCACCTCCAGGTCGAAGGTGAGACCGTCGGTGACGAACCGCACCAGATGGGAGCCGTCGTCGCGGTCGGGCGCACCGGACCGCGCCGCCCGGCCGCCGCCGTGGTCGGCGGGGTTGGCGGTCACTGCCTGGGGAACGCGCAGCCCGTAGATGTCACGCGCGGCGGCCGACACGTGCCCGGGCATCGGATCCATGCCGGCGGCCAGCCGGAGCGCCGCCAGGAAGTACTCGTCGTTGATCATTGCGCTGTCTCCTGTAGTGAGAGCAGAGTGCGCAGTTTCTCCAGGCAGCGGGCCCTGGTCGGCCCCACGCTGCCCACGGGCAACCCGAGCCGCATCGCCATCTGCTGGTTTCCCAGATCGGTCGCGACCAGCTGCAGCAGAGTGCGGCAGGGTTCCTGCAGGGCGGAGACCGACTTCCACAGCAGCCGCCGGCCGTCGGCCTCCAGCACGGCGGAGGCGGGGTCGGGCTCCTCGACGGCCCCGAAGGTGGGCCTGCCCTCCGGATCGGCGACCAGCAGGCCCGACGGCTCCTTCCGGAGCAGGAGGAGCGCCTCACGGCGGGTGGTGGTCATCAGCCAGCCGCCCACCCGCGAGGGGTCGCGGATGTCGTGCATATGCTGGAGCAGCCGCAGCCAGGCGCCCTGGACCGCGTCGGCGGCGTCGGCCTCGCCCAGCCCGCACGAGCGGGCCAGCGCCCACATGCGCGGGCCGAACCGGGACTCCATCTCGTCCCAGGCGGATCGGTCGCCGTCGGCCGCGTCGCGGAGCAGCTCCGCCGGATCGCGCAAGTCGCTCATGCGGCCTCCTTTCGTCCCGAACGGGGAGGTCATCCTGCCTCACCGTGATTGGCCGAGGACTGAGTGTAAACTCTACAGACTCGTGGGTACGAGAACTCCCAGATCGGGAATTTGCCGGGACTGCCGGGGGTCGAGCAGTCGTTCGACCGCTTCCTTGGCCGGTTCGCGCCGGGCGGCGTCGGCCACGGCCCCCGACACCAGCGCGGTGGCGAACGACGTGCCGCTCCAGGCTGCGTAGCCGCCGAACTCGCCGACGTCCAGGAAACTGCTGGTCAGCCAGTCGCCGCGGGCGCAGGCGTCGACCCAGGTGCCGTACCCGGAGAAGGGCGCGCGGCGCTCCTGGGCGGCGTCGAGGGCCGCCACGCCCACCGCGCACGGCAGGGCGGCGGGCCAGAACGGCCGGTCGGAGGCGGTGTTGCCGGCGCAGGCCACCGTCACCGTGTCCTTCAGCGCGCCGATGGCGTCGGCCAGCAGGGGCGGCGGCCGGTCGTCGAAGGAGTGGCAGCCGAAGGAGAGGTTGAGCACCTGGGGCGGGTCCTCGCGCATGCGGTGGAGGGTGCGCACCACGGTGGCCTCGTCGCCCAGGCCGTCGCCGTCGAGCACCCGGCGGACCCGCAGCCTGGCGCCCGGCGCCCGGCGGGCCAGCAGGCCGGCGACGAACGTGCCGTGCCCGGCCTGCGCCCCCTGGGCCGCGTCGGCGCTCTCCGGGCCGAGTCTGGCGTACCAGTCGCTGCCCGACCACCACGGGTGCTTGGCCACGCCGGTGTCGAGCAGGGCCACGACCACGTCCGAACGCGACCTTGCCGGCCTGAAGGAGACGGGCGGCGTGGGGAACGGCCGGGACGCCGGTCCGCCGAAGAACAGCGGCTGGCCGGTGAGCACGTGGTTGGGTGAGGCCCGAAAGCCCCGGTCACGAAGCTCGGCGGTGATCTCGCACGGGTCCACCCCGGCCGACAGATGCAGGACGGTGACCCCGTCGGCCTCGGAGACCGCCTGCGTCCAGCGTGCGGCGGCCGACACCGCGCCCCGGTCGACCAGCACCTGACCTGGCCGGATGAACGCCTCGCCGACAGATTGCATGTCCATGAGCCGGTTGTTTCCCCGCCCGCCACAACTGTCACGTGACACGCCCGCACCAACTTGGTATGGCCCCCCTCTGGTGTCCGATGGCGACCGACGGTAGTCTTCCCCTAGTCACTTGTGATCATCCCGGGGCGAGGCCGTTGGGGAAGGCGCACCTCGTACCGAAACGGGAGGTCCGGTGTCTGCTCGTGGCGTGCTTTACGTCCACTCGGCTCAGCCCGCGCTGTGCCCTCACATCGAATGGGCAGTCGCGGGTGTCCTCGGCGTGCCCGTTGATCTGACGTGGACTCCGCAACCAGCCGCGCCGAACGTCGTGCGCGCGCAGGCGGAGTGGGAGGGCCGCGCCGGCATCGCGGCGGCCATCGCCTCCTCCCTCATGGGCTGGCAGCGCCTGAGATTCGAGATCACCGAGGATCCCTCGCCCGGCGTCGACGGCTCCAGACACGCCTACACGCCGACGCTCGGCGCCTTCACGGCGGTCATCGGCGCGGCCGGGGACATCATGATCCCCGAAGATCGGCTGCGTGCCGCCATGATGATGGCCGCCCAGGGCCGTTGCGTGCTGGAGGACGAGCTCGACAAGCTGCTCGGCCGGCCGTGGGACGAAGAGCTGGAGCCGTTCCGGTACGCCGGCGACGGCGCTCCTGTCCGCTGGCTGCACGCCGCCGTCTGACCCGTCCCGCCTCCCGCCGAGCGCCTGCCGGGGGCGGCCCGCGGCAAGCACGTCATGCCCTGGAGCCGTCCGGCTTCCCGAACAACGGAAAGGCCCCGCACCGGGTCTCGGTGCGGGGCCTTTCGCGTGGAACTGGTCTTTACAGCGGGATGTTGCCGTGGGCGCCCCTGGCCGGGGTGGCCTGGGCGAGCACCTTGGCGATGGCGCCGCGCGTCTCGGCGGGCTTGATCACCTCGTCGATGACGCCCAGCTCCTGGGCGCGAGCCAAGCCGCCGGCGAGCTGCTCGTGCTCCTCGGCGAGCCGCTGCTCCAGCGCCGGCCGCTCCTCCTCGGGCGCGGCGGCGAGCTCGCGCCGCTTGAGCACGCGCACCGCCGCGACCGCCCCCATGACCGCCACCTGGGTGGTCGGCCAGGCGAACACCTTGGTGGCGCCCAGCGCCCGCGAGTTCATCGCGATGTACGCCCCGCCGTACGCCTTGCGCGTGACCACGGTGACCCGGGGCACGGACGCCTCGGCGAAGGCGTGCAGCAGCTTGGCGCCGCGCCGGACGACGCCGTCGTGCTCCTGGCCGACGCCCGGCAGGTAACCCGGTACGTCCACGAGGACAACCAACGGCACTCCGAAGGCGTCACACATACGTACGAAGCGAGCGGCTTTCTCGGCGGACGTGGCGTCGAGGCAGCCGCCCAGCCGCAACGGGTTGTTGGCGACGACACCGACCGTCCGGCCGCCGAGACGGCCCAAAGACGTGACGACGTTGGGCGCCCATTTGGCGTGCAGTTCGACGCCGGCCTCGTCGAGCAGGCCGTTGACCAGCGGCTTGACGTCGTAGGCCCGGCGCGCGGACTCCGGCAGCAGCGAGGAGAAGTCGACCTCCTCGACCGCGCCGGGCCGCACCCGGCCCTGGTGGCCGAGCAGCGTGGCGAGCCGGCGCGCCTGGAGGTAGGCCTCGGCCTCGGTCTTGGTGACGACGTGCACGACGCCGCTGCGCCTGCTGTGCGGCTCGGGGCCGCCCAGCGCCTCGCTGTCGACGTCCTCGCCGGTGACGCTGCGCACGACGTCGGGGCCGGTCACGAAGATGCGGCCGGTGTCGGCCAGGATCACCAGGTCGGTGAGCGCGGGGCCGTAGGCGGCGCCGCCGGCCGCCGGGCCGACGACCACCGAGATCTGCGGCACGACGCCCGACGCCTTGGTCATGGCCGCGAACACCCGGCCGACGGCGTGCAGCGACTCGACGCCCTCGGCGAGCCGGGCGCCGCCGGAGTGCCAGATGCCGATGACCGGCACCCGCTCGCGGACGGCCACGTCGTAGGCGTGCACGATGTGCTCGCAGCCCTCGCTGCCCATCGCGCCGCCCTGGAAGCGCGCGTCGCTGCAGAAGGCGGCGACGGGCACGCCCTCGATCCTGCCCATGGCGGCCAGGACGCCGCTGTTGTCCTGCGGGGTGATGAGCCGCAGCGAGCCCTCGTCGAGCAGCGCTGCCAGGCGGACGACTGGATCGCGGGGGTCGGCGGGCTCCTGGCCGGAGCCCTCACCCACCACCCGGCTGTCCAGTACGGTCATCAAGCCCCCTTGAAGACGACGGTCACGTTGTGCCCGCCGAATCCGAAGGAGTTGTTGACCGCGGCGATGTCGCCCTGCGGCAGCGAGCGGTTCGCGCCGTGGACGATGTCGACCTCGATGCCGTCGTCGAGGTCGGCGAGGTTGATGGTGGCCGGGACGATCCGCTCCTGCAGCGCCTTGATCGTGAAGACGGACTCGATGCCGCCGGCGCCGCCGAGCAGGTGACCGGTCATGGACTTGGTCGAGGTGACCAGCGGGTGGGTGCCGATGGCCTTGGCCACGGCCTGCACCTCGCCGACGTCGCCCGCCGGGGTGGAGGTGGCGTGCGCGTTGACGTGCTTGACGTCGAGGCCGGTGATCTCGGCGTCGGTCAGCGCCTGCGTCATCGCCATGATGATGCCGCGGCCCTCGGGCTCGGGCTGGGTGATGTGGTGGGCGTCGGCCGAGTAGCCGACGCCGGCGGCGTAGGCGTAGATGCGCGCGCCGCGCGCCTTGGCGTGCTCCTCGGACTCCAGCACCACGATGCCGGCGCCCTCGCCGAGCACGAACCCGTCACGGTCGCGGTCCCACGGCCGGGAGGCGCCCTGCGGGTCGTCGTTGCGGGTGGACATCGCCCGCGCGGCGGCGAAGGCGGCGATGTTGAGGCCGTGGATGGCGGCCTCGGTGCCGCCGGCGACCACCACGTCGGCGCGGCCGAGCCGGATCATGTCCATGGCGTAGCCGATCGCCTCGGCGCCGGAGGCGCAGGCGGAGACGGTGGCGTGCACGCCCGCCTGGGCGCCCAGATCGATGCCGATCCAGGCGGCCGGGCCGTTGGGCATGAGCATCGGCACGGTGAAGGGCGACAGCCGGTTCCAGCCGCGCTCCTTCCACGTGTCGTAGGCGGTCAGGGTGGTGCTGATGCCGCCGATGCCGCTGGAGACCACGACGCCCAGCCGCTCGGGGGCCACCTCGGGGGCGCCGGCGTCCTGCCAGGCCTCCCTGGCGGCGACCAGGGCGAACTGCTCGCTGCGGTCGAGACGGCGGGACTCGGGGCGGGGCAGCACCTCGGTGGGGTCGACCGCCGCCGTCCCCGCGAACCGCACGGGGACGGAGTCGATCCACTCCGTGGTGAGGGTCTCCACACCCGACTGACCGGCGAGGAGCGCCGTCCAGGTCGAGGTGACGTCTCCACCGACGGGCGTCGTCGCGCCAAGCCCGGTGACGACGACACGTACCCGGTTCGCACTCACGTTTTCGCGCTCCTTACTGGTCAGAACTGCTGGGTGTCAGGCCTGGATGAAGTTGAGGACGTCCTTGACCGTCTTCAGGTTCTTCAGCTGGTCGTCGGGGATCTCGACGCCGAACTCGTCCTGAGCGGCCACGGCGATCTCGACCATGGACAGGGAGTCGATGTCGAGGTCGTCGACGAAGCTCTTCTCGGGGGTCACCTCGCCGGCCGGAATGCCGGTGATCTCGTTGATGATCTTGCCGAGGCCCGCGAGGATCTCCTGCTCGGTGGCAGCCATGTCGCTACTTCTCCTTCATTTTCTGGTTTCTGTACGGCTTCCGCCGTACGAGCTGAGGTACGGCGGGAGCCGTACCGGATCCTACGGAATCTCGATCACTTGGCCCGCATAGGTCAGACCGGCGCCGAAGCCGAGGATGAGCGCGAGGTCGCCTGAGCGGACCTCGCCGCGCTCCAGCATCCGCGAGAGCGCGAGCGGGATGGAGGCCGCCGACGTGTTGCCCGCGGTGACGATGTCGCGGCCGATGACGGCCTTGTCGGCACCGAGCTTGCGCGCGATGGCCTCGATGATGCGCAGGTTGGCCTGGTGGGGGACGAACGCCGCCAGCTCCGAGGGGTCGACCCCGGCGCGGGCACACGCCTCCAGGGCCACCGGGTGCAGCGCGGTGGCCCAGCGGAAGACCGTCTGGCCCTCCTGGGCGAGGAACTTCGTGCGGTCGGCGATGGAGATGGCCTCGGACTTGTCGCCGGCGCTGCCCCAGACGACCGGGCCGATGCCGGGCGTGTCGGTCGGGCCGACCACCGCGGCGCCGGCGCCGTCGGCGAAGATCACGGCCGTGGACCGGTCGGTCCAGTCGACCCACTGCGACAGCTTCTCCGAGCCGACGACCAGCACGTTCCTGGCCGCGCCGCCGCGGACGGCGGCGCTGGCGGTGGCCAGCGCGTAGCAGAAGCCGGCGCAGGCGGCGTTGACGTCGAAGGCGCCAGGGGACTTGATGCCCAGCCGGTGGGCCACGACCGCCGCGGCGTTGGGGATCTGGGTCTCCAGCGTGCAGGTGGCCACGATCACCAGGTCGACCTCGTCGGGGGTCAGGCCGCTGGCGGCCAGCGCCTTGCCGCCGGCCTGGACCGCCATGTCCTCGACGGACTCGGTGGCCGAGGCGACCCGGCGCTCCTTGATCCCGACGCGGGACTGGATCCACTCGTCGTTGGTGTCCATGGTCTTGGCCAGGTCGTCGTTGGTGACGACGTTGTCCGGCTGGTAATGGCCCAAGGCCAGAATCCGGGCGCCGGGGGCGATGTCGGGGATCCTCACTTGATCAGCTCCCTGGCCGCGTCGAGGTCGTCGGGTGTCTTCAGCGCCACGGTCTCGACGCCGCGCAGGCCGCGCTTGGCGAGCCCCGTCAGCGTGCCGCCGGGCAGCAGCTCGATCATCTTGGTCACGCCCAGCTCGGCCATCGTCGCCATGCACAGGTCCCAGCGGACGGGGCTGCTGATCTGCGAGATGAGCCGCTGGACGAACTCGGCGCCGCCGGCGACGGGCCGGCCGTCGGCGTTGGACAGCAGCGTGACCTGCGGGTCGGCGGGCACGACGTTCCAGGCCGCCTCGCGCAGGGCGTCGACGGCGGGGGCCATGTGACCGGTGTGGAAGGCGCCGGCCACCTTGAGCGGGATGAGCCTGGCACGGGCGGGCGCGTCGTCCTTGAAGGCGGCGAGCTGCTCCAGCGTGCCGCCCGCCACGATCTGGCCCGCGCCGTTGATGTTGGCCGGGGTCAGCCCGTGACGCTCGATCGCGGCCAGCACGTCGGCCTCCACGCCGCCGAGCACGGCGGTCATGCCGGTCTCGGTGACGGCGGCGGCCTTGGCCATGGCCTGGGCGCGCTCGCGGACCAGGCCGAGGGCCTGCTCGGCGGTGAGCACCCCGGCCAGCGCGGCCGCGGCGAACTCGCCGACGCTGTGGCCGGCCAGCACGTCGGGGGAGGCCCCCAGCGCCTCGGCGGCGGCCAGCGCGGCGGCCACCAGCAGCGGCTGGGCCACGGCGGTGTCGCGGATCTCGTCGGCGTCGGCGGTGGTGCCGTAGGCCACCAGGTCGATCCCGGCGACCTCCGACCAGGCGCCGAGTCTGTCGGCCAGACCGGGCAGCTCTAGCCAGGGGGTCAGGAAGCCTGGGGTTTGGGCGCCTTGGCCCGGAGCGACGAGTACAAGCACAAAAACCACCATGCCCTGTAGAACTTCGACACGCGGATGGAGATCCGTACGAACTTTGTCCCGGGTGCTTTGTAGGAACCCTACAGTGAAGATTTCGGGAATGTTACGTTAGGGCCCGCCATGCCGCGGCGCCTTCGGAAAGCCGGCCCAGGATGAGACCGACCTGCAGCGTGAAGGCCGACCTGCCCTCGGTGGGCTGGTAGCCCGTGAGCTCGGTGATCTTCTTCAGACGGTAGCGGACCGTGTTCGGGTGCACGAACAGCAGCCGGGCCGTCGCCTCCAGGGAGGTGCCCTGTTCGAGGTAGGTGGCCAGCGTATCGAGCAGGGGTGTGCCGGCCAACGGCAGGTAGACGTTCTCGATGAGCTGCTCCCTGGCGTCGGCGTCGCCGTCGAGGGCGCGTTCGGCCAGCAGGTCCTCGGCGTGCACCGGCCTGGGGGCGTCCGGCCAGCCCGCGGACGCCTTCAGCCCGGCCAGCGCGGCCCGCGCCGACCGCGCGGCGGCGTGCAGGTCGGGCACCTCGGGACCGATGACGATCGGGCCCACGCCGAAGCGCGCCACCACCTGCCGGGCCGCGTCGTGGACGCTGTCGGCGCCGCCCACGATCACGATCAGCCGGTCGGCCTGGACGCCGGCCAGCAGGTCCATGCCGATGCGGCGGCCTTTGTCGCGCAGGCCGTCGATGACCGCGCGCGGGTCGTCGTCGGGGGCGTGCCCGGCGATCACGACGACGGGGGAGGAGGTCCAGCCGAGGGCGGCGGCCCAGGAGTGGAGGCCGTCGTCGACCTCGCCGCGCACCAGCGCGTCGACGATCAGCGCCTCCAGCCTGGCGTCCCAGGAGCCGCGGGCCTCGGCCTCGCGGGCGTAGACGTGCGCGGCGGCGAAGGCCACGTCGCGGGTGTAGCGCAGCATGGCCTGCTGGAGCTGGTCCTCGCCGCCCGGCGCGGCCAGCTCGTCGGTCTGGGCCTCGACCACCTCGACCACGATCCTGACGATGTCGACCGTCTGCTGGAGCGAGATCGAGCGCTTGAGCTCGCGCGGGGCCGTGCCGAAGAACTCGATGCTGGGCGTCGGCCGGTTCTCGCCGGCGTGCTGGAACCACTCCACGAACGCGGCGATGCCGGCCTGGGCCACCAGGCCCACCCACGAGCGGTCCTCGGCGCTGAGCGCCCGGAACCAGGGGAGCTGGTCGTCCATGCGGGCCATCGCCGCCGTGCCGAGCGCGCCCATGGCGCGCTCGAGCCTTCGCGTGGTGTCCTCCCGGGTCCGGTCTGTCACGCCTCCTAGAGTGCCAGGTCGGCTCCGATGACCGGAACGGTGGTGTTTCAGATGACCGCAACCGCCGTGATCAGGCCGATCGCCACGTGGGTGACCGCCAGCAGGCGCGCGCCGGGCTGCAGCTCCGGCTCCTTCACCAGCTCGCGTACGGAGATCCCGACGACCTTGTCGAACACCAGCATCGCCACCGTCTGCACCACGATGCCGACCAGCCCGAACACGGCCGTGCCCGCGAGCCCCTCGGCCAGCCGGCCGCCGGAGGACCAGATGGACGCGGCCACGATGAGCCCGATCGCCGCCAGCGCGGACGTGGTGAGCAGCGTCGCGTTCGCGTTGCGCTGGGTGCGGATGATCTCGCTCAGCTTGCCGGGCGTGGCCCAGTCGATCACGTAGAAGCCGACGATCAGCAGGATCACGCCGACGGCCGCGTACGCGGCGATCGCGCCGGCGCCGCGGGCCAGGACTTCGAGAAGGGTCACGTCATTTCCAATCACGGGGGTGCTTCAGTTCGCGATGCGATGAGGGACGAAGGAGGAGGTGTCGTCGGTGATCAGGCCGGTGGTCTCCCTGATGCCGAGCCCGGCGGCCTCGTCGGCGACCACCCAGGCGCCGAGCACCGGCCGCTGGCCCTCGAACGCGGGCAGGGCCTCGAACCCCTGGAAGACGTAGCCTTCCCGGCCGTAACGGCCCGGGGTCTCCTGGGTGCCCTCGGGGGTGACGATGCGCATCGAGGCGCCCTCCCTGCCCAGCAGCGGCTTGGCGATGTAGGAGGTCAGCTCGCGCGGCCCGTCGAGGTAGGCGGGCAGCAGGTTGGGATGGCCGGGGTAGAGCTCCCACAACACGGCGAGCAGCGCCTTGTTCGACAGCAGCGTCTTCCACAGCGGCTCGATCCAGGTGGAGTGGCGCACCGCGTGCCGGCCGAAGTCGTCGGCGAGCATCCACTCCCAGGGGTAGAGCTTGAACGCCGAGCGGATCATCTCGTCCCCGGCGTCGACGAAACGGCGGTTGAGCTCGTCCCAGCCGATGTCCTCCATGGCGACGGCGACCGTCCGCCGGCCCGCCTGCTCGGCGGTCTCCTGCAGGTAGGCGACCGTCATGGCCTCCTCGCCCGTCTCGTCGGCGTTGGTGAAGGCGAAGTGCGTGGGGCCGGGCGGCAGCGGCAGCTCGCGCCAGCGCTCGATGAGCCGTTCGTGCAAGGAGTTCCACTGGTCGTCGCCGGGGTGGACGTCCTGCAGCCAGAACCACTGGATCACCGACGACTCCACCAGCGACGTCGGCGTGTCGGCGTTGTACTCCAGCAGCCGGGCCGGGCCGGTGCCGTCGTAGCGCAGGTCGAAGCGGCCGTACAGGTGGGGGTCGCGGCGCTCCCAGGAGCGGGCCACGGCGTCCCTGGCCCACTCGGGGACGGCGAAGTCGGCGTAGCGGCCGGTGGAGACGACGTGCTCGACGGCCCGCAGGCACATGCCGTGCAGCTCCTCGACCTGCTCCTCCAGCGACTCCACCTCCTCCAGGGACAGGACGTAGTGCACCGACTCGTCCCAGTAGGGCCTGCTCAGGCCCTCGGGGTGGGCCATCCGGTGGTAGGCCAGGCCCTGGCTCTCGATCGTCTTCTCCCAGCCGGGACGGGCGATGCCATGCTCGCGGCGCACGTCAGCTCCCGCCGCCCCAGCTGTTGCCGAAGCCGCCGCGCTGGATCGACTTGCCGTTGCGGCTGGAGATGTTCACGTCGGACGGCCGGTACGTGGTGCCGCCCTGCATGCGGTTGCCGACCCGGTGGCCGCCGTAGTACCACATGTACGCGCCGCGCGAACCGGCGTAGTAGTGGGACCCGCCGCCGCTGCCGCCGTCGTCGTCGCAGTAGTCGTCGTCGACGACCTCGTACGTGCCGTCCTCCAGCTGCACCACGCAGTCGGCGGTGACGTCGTCGTCGTCCTGGGTCGCCGCGCAGTAGCCCACCAGCATCACCGACAGGACCCCGAGAATGGTCAGTGGGACGGCCTTGGACGACTTGCGTGGGGGTGGGGGAGCCGGCATGCGCGGCGGTTGTGCCATGTGGTTCCTGCTTTCCTGGGCGAATCAGCCTATCGGTGCGCTTCGCCCCTGTTCAATGCCGGTGGTCGTCCGCTCGGGTATGAAGGACTCATGGAACCGGCCCAGGCCCTGCGCGAGATCGCCTTCCTGCTCGAACGCGCAGGTGAGCCCACCTATCGGGTCCGCGCGTTCCGCCGCGCGGCCGCGGTCGTGGACGACCTGCCGGAAGGCGAGCTCACGCGGCTGGCCGGAGCCGGCGGGCTGGGCGACCTCCCCGGCATCGGCAAGGTCACCGCCCTCGTGATCAACGAAGCGCTCGACGGTCAGGTTCCGACGTATTTGCGTAGGTTGCGGGCCACCGAGGGCGTCGAGCTCGACGCCGAGACCGCGGCCCTGCGCGAGGCGCTGAAGGGCGACCTGCACAGCCACTCCGACTGGTCCGACGGCGGCTCGCCGATCGAGGAGATGGCCGAGGCCGCCAGGGCGCTCGGGCACGAGTACTGGGCGCTGACCGACCACTCGCCGCGCCTGACCGTGGCCAAAGGACTGTCGGCCGAGCGGCTGGAGCGGCAGCTCGACGTGGTGGCCGGGCTCAACGAGCGGCTGGCGCCGTTCCGGATCCTGACCGGCATCGAGGTCGACATCCACCTCGACGGCTCGCTCGACCAGGACCCGGCGCTGCTCGAACGGCTCGACGTGGTCGTGGCCAGCGTCCACTCCAAGCTGCGCATGGACCGCGAGGAGATGACCCGCCGCATGGTCACCGCCGTCGCGAACCCCCTGGTCGACGTCCTCGGCCACTGCACGGGGCGGGTCGTGCGGGCGGGCGGCGAGCGCGGGGTCAAGCGGCCGGAGTCGGAGTTCGACGCCGAGCTGGTCTTCGAGGCGTGCCGGCGGTTCGGGGTCGCCGTGGAGATCAACTCCAGGCCCGACCGGCTCGACCCGCCCAAGCGGCTCATGCGGCTGGCGTACGAGACGGGGTGCGTGTTCTCGATCGACTCCGACGCGCACGCCCCCGGGCAGCTCGACTGGCAGCGCTTCGGCTGCGAGCGGGCCGCCCGGTGCGGGATCGAGGCCGCGCGGATCGTCAACACCTGGCCTCTCGACCGGCTGCTGGAGTGGACGGCGGGGTGAGCCCTGGGTGGCGGCGGAGCCAGGTCGTTGTCGCGGGGGCCGCGCGGGGCCGGTGATTGTCGGTGGCGGCGCGTAGCGTTCCGGCTGTGAACCGTACCGACCGGCTCTATGCGCTCGTCGAGGACCTGCGCGCCATCGCGCCACGCTGCCGCTCCGCCCGCGAGCTCGCCGAGAGGTTCGAGGTCAGCGTGCGCACCATCGAGCGCGACATCACCGCGTTGCAGGGGTCCGGGGTGCCGATCTACGCCGAGCCCGGTCGCAGGGGCGGCTACGCCCTCGACAAGAAGATGTCGCTGCCCCCGCTCAACTTCACCCCGGCCGAGGCGGTGGCCATCGCGGTGGCCCTCAGCCAGGCCGGCGACCAGCCGTTCGGCCGCCAGGCCCGCAGCGCGTTACGCAAGGTGGTCTCGGCCATGCCGGGGCCAGAGGGCGATCTGGCCAGGGAGCTGGCGCGGCGGGTGCAGCTCGTCAGCGAGCCGCCCGAGCCCGGCTCGCCGAGCCGGCCGCTCGGCGCCGAGGGCATCTCCAGGGCCATCGAGGAGGCGCTGCTGCGGCGGCGCGTGCTCAGGCTCGACTACGCCGACGCCAAGGGCGCGCTCACCTCGCGCGACGTCGAGCCGGGGGTGTTCCTGGGCGGGCGCGGCGGTTTCTGGTACCTCGTGGCGTGGTGCCGGTTGCGGGAGGACGTCCGGGTCTTCCGGCTCGACCGCATCGCGGCGGCCGTCGTCACCGTCGAGCGCTGCCCCGAGCGGCCGCTCGAAGGGTTCGCCCCCGACGTGCCGGAGATGGTGGTCCGCGGAACCATGCTCGATTAATCATGCGAAAACACCGACATAGGGTTGTCGCCGTAGCGATACATCGTTGTCTTGTTCGAAAGACGAGGAGACGATGATGGACAACACGGTGACCTGGTTCGAGATCGCCACCGACGACCCCGAAGGCGCCGAACGTTTCTACGGCGGGCTGTTCGGCTGGTCGTTCAGCCGCGACGACGACGGCCCGCTCGACTACCGCATGATCGGCTACCCGGGCGGCGAGCGGTCCGGCGGCGGGCTGTTCAACAACAAGGGCGACTTCCCCGCCCACGCGGTGTTCCACGTGCAGGTCGCCGACGTCGAGGCCGCGTGCGCCAAGAGCGAGGCGCTCGGCGGCAAGGTCGAGATGAAGGTGATCGACGACGGCGCCGGCACCGACTTCGCCTATCTGCGTGACGTCTCGGGGAGCCTGTTCGGAGTCTTCCACCGCAGGTGAGCCCTTCGGCGGCGGACGCCGCCGGAGCTCGCGGGACGTCGCCGCGATCGCGCCCCCGGGGAAGCACCTTCCCCGCCGAACCGGGGCCGCGCGACGCGGGCCGTCCCGCCTGAGAGCGGTTCACCCGCCCTGGACACGCCGCCGATCGCCGAGCGGCGGCGCGTCCAGGGCCCCTTCCCCCGGCAGGGGGCTCACGTCAGAAGCGTCAGAAGGCGGCGGCCGCCAGCCAGCGGGTCAGCAGGTCGTGGTCGCCGAAGACGGCCGGCGACCGCGGGGGCCGCCGACCGTAGAGCACCAGGAGCAGCTCGCTCGCCGGGCCGCGCACAGCGGCGTCGCCCTTGGTGTGGCCGCGTTCGCAGCCGACCGCCCCGCCGGCGCCCTGCGTGATGGTCCACTCGCCGTCGACGTCGCTCGCGTGGAGGTGGATCGTGGCCCCTTCCGCGCCGAGCCCGGCCAGCGATCTGGTCACCCAGGTCGCGTACGGCAGGTTGTGCAGGAACTCCTCGATGCCGTCCACGGCGGTCGCCGCCGGGATCTCCGGGTCGAGGCCGAGTGCGAGCTCGGCGTCGGCCCGATGGATCACCAGCTCGAAGAGCATCCTGGGCGCCCACCATCCGGCCCGCCGGTCCGGGCCCCACGTCCACACCGCGAGGTCCGGGTCGGTGGTGCGCAGCACGTCCAGGAGGGCGGCGGCGCCCTCCATGAGCCAGGCGGCGTCGCCGTGCGCGCCCTCGGCCAGGCCGCTGGGCACCTCGCGCGACCAGACGCGCTCCTGGACCCGGTTGCGCAGCACGTGCGCCGCCCAGCGATGGGTCTGGCCGACATGCGTGACGAGATCGCCGATCGTCCATCCCGGGCACGTCGGCACCGGGACGGACAGATCGCTCGCCAGCGCCGCCAGCCGCGCGGCTTCGCCCTCGATCCGGGCGATGAAGGTGTCGTTGTCGGTCACCCGTCACACACTAGGCCGCCGGACAGGTCGCCCCCTTGGCGGGCAGCTTGCCCTCCACCAGGTACGCGTCCACCAGCCCCTGCACGCACTTGCTGCCCGACAGGTACGCCCCGTGCCCCTCGCCCTCGTACGTCACCAGCCGCGCGGTCCTGAGCTGGGCCGTCAGCCGCGGCGCCCACTGGTACGGCGTGGCGGGGTCGCCCTTGCCGCCCACGACCAGGATCGGCGCCGACCCGGTGGCGTTGACGTGCCGCGCCTGGTTGCTGCCCTGAGCCGGCCACACCCGGCACAGCCCGCCCGAGCCCTCGCTGCCGAACAGCGGCGAGATCCGCAGCGCCGCCGCCTCGGTGCGCCGCAGCTCGGCCTCGCTGGGCCGCTCGGCGGTGTCCACGCAGGTGATGGCCGGGAAACTGGTCATCTGCGTGGAGTAGGTGCCGTCCTCCGAGCGTCCGGTGTAGGAGTCGGCCAGGTACATCAGCGCCTCGCCGTGGCCCTTGAGCGCCTCGCCGAGCGCCTTCTCCAGGAACGGCCAGGTCAGCTCGGAGTACAGGGCGGCGGCCACGCCGGTGGAGGCCAGGCCCTGGGTGAGCTGCCGGCCGTCCACCTTCAGCGGCTTGGTGGTGAGCTGGTTCATCAGGTTCTCGACGTTGGCGTTCGCGGCGGTCACGTCCTTGCCGACCTCGCAGCCGCCCTTGACGCAGCTGCGCAGGAAGCTCTCGTACGCCTGCTGGAAGCCGCGGGTCTGGGTCAGCGTGCGCTGCTCGAAGGTGACCGTCGGGTCGAGCGGCGCGTCGAGCAGCATCCGGCCCACGTTCTTGGGGAACTGGGTGGCGTAGACGGCGCCGAGCTGGGTGCCGTACGACATGCCGACGTAGTTGAGCTTGGGGTCGCCGACGGCGGCGCGGATGCGGTCCATGTCACGGGCGGCGTTGACGGTGCCGACGTAGGGCAGGACCTTGCCGGAGTGCTGCTGGCAGAGCTGGGCGAACTCCTTGTTGGCGTCCTGGCTCTCCTGACGGGTCTGCGCGTTGGTGGGCAGCGTGTCCAGGGAGACGAACCGGTCCATCTGCGCGCTGTCGCCGCAGCGCACGCCCGCGCTGCGCTCGACGCCGCGCGGGTCGAAGCTGACCAGGTCGTAGTGGGCGCGCAGGGTGGTGAGCACCTTGGCGGCCTGGTCGAGGGTGTCCACGCCGGAGGCGCCCGGCCCGCCGAAGTTGAACACCATCGAGCCGAGCCGCTTCTTCGGATCGGTGGCCGACAGCTTGATGAGCGCCAGCTCCAGCTTGTCGCCGTCGGGGCGGGAGTAGTCGAGGGGCACCGCCAGCTTCCCGCAGCGCACCGAGGCGTCCTGTTGCGCCGGTGGCTCGCCGTCCGGGCGCTTGATGTCGGTGCACGGCCCCCACGCGATCTTGTCGGTGTCGGCGGCGGGCCCGTCGGTGGCGGGCTCTGCGGGTGCACTCGCGCAGCCCGCGGCCGTTACGAGCAGGGCGGCGGCTAGGACGCGTCGCATACGAACATTCCCCTTCGTGTCTTCGGGGGAAGTAGTGCCCACGATACGGGACCTCGCGTCGAACCTGGGTGAGGCGGCACGTACCCCTCCTGGACGTGCCGCCTCATCCGTCAAACGGAGCGGAGGCCCGGACATGACGGCGCTCCCGCGAGAAACAGTTCGCGGGAGCGCGCCTTCCGGATGACTCAGACGCCCATCGACTGGGTGTCGTTGCTCTCCGCGCCGCCGGCTTCGGTGACGCCGTTCTTCAGGTGGTAGCGGGCGATGGCCTCGCGCAGCACCTCGCCGTCGAGCTCGCCCCGCTTGACCAGCCGGGTGAGCACGGCCAGCGTGATCGAGGCGGCGTCCACGTGGAAGTGGCGACGCAGCGCCGAGCGGGTGTCGGACAGGCCGAACCCGTCGGTGCCCAGCGAGGACCAGTCACCCGGCACCCACTGCGCGATCTGGTCCTGGACCGCCTTCATGTAGTCGCTGACGCCCACGAACGGGCCGCCGGCCTGCGAGAGCGCCTGCGTCACGTACGGGACGCGCTGCTCGGCGTCGGGGTTGAGCAGGTTGTGCTCCTCGCACGCCAGCGCGTCACGCCGCAGCTCCGACCACGACGTCGCCGACCACACGTCGGCGGACACGCCCCACTCCTCGGCCAGCAGGCGCTGGGCCTCCATGGCCCACGGACCCGCCACGCCCGAGGCCAGGATGTTGGCCTTCGGCCCCTGCGTCTGCGGGCCCTCGGCGAACTTGTACAGGCCCTTGAGCAGGCCCTCGACGTCGAGGTCGGCCGGCTGCGCGGGCTGCAGGTAGGGCTCGTTGTAGACGGTCATGTAGTAGAAGACGTCTTCGGGCTGCTCGCCGTACATGCGGCGCAGGCCGTCCTTGACGATGTGGGCGACCTCGAAGGCCCACGACGGGTCGTAGGAGACCGCGGCCGGGTTCGTCGAGGCGATGAGCGGCGTGTGGCCGTCCTCGTGCTGCAGGCCCTCGCCGTTGAGCGTGGTGCGGCCGGCGGTGGCGCCGAGCAGGAAGCCGCGGCCCATCTGGTCGCCCATCTGCCACATCTGGTCGCCGGTGCGCTGCCACCCGAACATCGAGTAGAAGATGTAGACCGGGATCATGTGCTCGCCGTGCGTGGCGTAGGAGGTGCCGGCCGCGATGGTCGAGGCCATCGAGCCCGACTCGCTGATGCCCTCGTGCAGGATCTGCCCCTGCACGGCCTCCTTGTACGACAGCAGCAGCTCCCTGTCGACCGCCTCGTACGTCTGCCCGTGGGGCGAGTAGATCTTGGCCGTCGGGAACATGGCGTCGAGACCGAACGTGCGGGCCTCGTCGGGGATGATCGGCACGAACCGGTGGCCGATCTCCTTGTCGCGCATGAGGTCCTTCAGCAGGCGCACGAACGCCATGGTGGTGGCGACCTGCTGCTTGCCCGAGCCCTTGCGGAACTGGCTGTAGACGTCGTCGCCGGGCAGCTTGACCGGCTTGGCGCGCACGACCCGCTTGGGCAGCACACCGCCGAGCGCCGCACGGCGCTCCTTCATGTACTGGATCTCGGGGTCGTTCTCGCCCGGGTGGAAGTACGGGGGCAGCTCGCCCTCCAGGGCCGAGTCCGGGATCGGCAGGTAGAGCCGGTCGCGGAACTCCTTCAGCTCGGCCTTGGTGAGCTTCTTCATCTGGTGGGTGGCGTTGCGCGCCTCGAAGTCCTTGCCCAGCGTCCAGCCCTTGATGGTCTGGGCGAGGATCACCGTCGGCTGGCCGACGTGCTCGCGGGCCGCCTTGAACGCCGCGTAGACCTTGCGGTAGTCGTGGCCGCCGCGCGACAGCTTGCGGATGTCGTCGTCGGACAGGTGCTCGACCATCTTGCGCAGGCGCGGGTCGCCGCCGAAGAAGTGGTCGCGGATGTAGCCGCCGGTCTCGACCGAGTACGTCTGGAACTGGCCGTCGGGCGTGGTGTTCATCTGGTTGACCAGCACGCCGTCGACGTCGGCCGCGAGCAGCGGGTCCCAGTCGCGGCCCCACACGACCTTGATCACGTTCCAGCCGGCGCCGCGGAAGTACGACTCCAGCTCCTGGATGATCTTTCCGTTGCCGCGTACCGGGCCGTCGAGCCGCTGCAGGTTGCAGTTGATGACGAACGTGAGGTTGTCCAGCTCCTCGCGGGCGGCCAGGCCGATCGCGCCGAGCGACTCGGGCTCGTCCATCTCGCCGTCGCCGAGGAAGGCCCACACGTGGCTGCGCGAGGTGTCCTTGAGCTCGCGGTTGAGCAGGTAGCGGTTGAACCGCGCCTGGTAGATCGCGCCGATCGGGCCGAGGCCCATGGAGACCGTCGGGAACTCCCAGAAGTCGGGCATGAGCCGCGGGTGCGGGTAGGAGGGCAGGCCGCGGAAGCCGTGCGACAGCTCCTGCCGGAACGCGTCGAGCTGGGCCTCGTTGAGGCGGCCCTCCAGGAAGGCGCGGGCGTAGATGCCGGGCGCGGCGTGGCCCTGGAAGAACACCTGGTCGCCCGACTCGCCGTGGTCCTTGCCGCGGAAGAAGTGGTTGAAGCCCACCTCGTAGAGCGAGGCCGCCGAGGCGTAGGTGGCGATGTGGCCGCCCACGTTCGTACGGGCGTTGGCCCGCGACACCATGACCGCGGCGTTCCACCGGATGTAGGCACGGATGCGCCGCTCGACGTGCTCGTCGCCCGGGAACCAGGGCTCGCGCTCCGGCGGGATCGTGTTGATGTAGTCGGTGCTGCGCAGGCCCGGCACGCCGACCTGGTGCTCGCGGGCCCGTTCCAGCATGCGGAGCATGAGGTAGCGGGCTCTGGTGCGGCCTTCGGTCTTGACGACATTGTCGAGAGACTCGAGCCACTCGTTGGTCTCACTGGGGTCGACATCAGGCAGCTGGCTGGGTAGGCCGTCGCTGATGATCGAGAATCGCTGGCGTCCGGAAGCCACTGGGTCTCGCCTTCCGAGAATGACTGAAGTCTGGTCTGGGTCGCCTTCCATCCTGGTCGCTAGTCGTAGAAAACGCATCTCTACTGACGGGTAACCAGAGCGTCCCTGCTGGCAGGGCCATGTTGGTGGCCTAGACCACCGATGGTAGGACGAATCGCCACCAAAGGTTACATCGGTGGAGCAATTTAACAAGACTAGAAAACGGACGAAATTTCCCCCCAATCCTAGGGGGCTGGCCCGGTGGGTCGGCCTCCGCCCTCAACCCTCCCCCGAACCGGGCGGTCCTCACCCGGACGGTCTTCACCCGGACGAGGGCGGCCGCGCCGCGCCGCGCCGCGCGAGTCTAGCCACCGTCTTCGTGGTGGGGTCCCGCGGGGCTGCGTCCGCCGGGAGGGCCGGGGCGCACACCTCTTCTCCTTACTTCTGTACGCGCTGCTTCTGTACGCGCATCGGAACCGCTTCGCGGGGGCCTTCGCGGCGGTCTCGGACGGGCCTCGGGGACGTGCGGCCTGTCTCGCGTGCGACCGTGTCCCGGGTGTGTCCTGCCGGAGAGCCCGCCGGAGAGCCCGGAGGGGTGGCCGCCTGGAGAACTCGGGAGCAAGGCGACCCGCCGCCGCACCCTCGCGTCGTCGCGAAGCCGGGCCATCGGCCGTCTCTCCTTGTCTCTCTTGGCGCGCCGGCTCGCTGCCGCGCGTCCAGCCGCCGCCTCCGCGCGAGTGCACAAACGGCCCTCGGCCGGGCCGCTGCCGAAATGAGGCCATATCGGAACCATCAGGCGACAGAGCCGGACGCAGCCCCGCCGTCCTGGCCCTGACCAGCCGCAACGCGGTGGTGATCAGGTGATCCGATGACCACGCTCCGGCTGTGGCGGCCGAAACGCCGCGCCCGTGCCGCGTAACGTTTCGGTCAGCATTTTCGGCCTCAATGAAGACGGGGCAAAAAATCGCCATCCTTGGGCTCCGCTCTTTTCCTGGGCCGTCCGCCGTACCAATGTGGAAGGTATGAATGCGACGGCAGGAGACCGGCTCCTGATGCACGGCAACACCGTCGGCGAAAGGGAGCGGAGCGGCGTCATCACCGAGGTCCACGGCACGGACGGCGGGCCTCCGTACATGGTGCGGTTCGACGACGGCCACACCGGGCTGGTCTTTCCCGGCCCTGATGCGGTCGTTGTGCCTCAGTAGGATTTCCCTGTGAGATCAGAAATCATCTCCGTGGCCACGGGTTCACGCGAGACCGTGCACGACATCACCGCTGAATGCGCTGAATTCGTGCGCGCGCAGGGAGAAGACGGCCTGTTGCACGTTTTCGTGCCGCACGCGACCGCGGGCGTGGCGCTGCTGGAGCTCGGCTCCGGCAGCGACGACGACCTGCTCGCCGCGCTGCGTGATCTGCTCCCGGCCGACGACCGCTGGCGTCATGCCCACGGTTCGCGCGGTCACGGCAGGTCACACGTCATGCCCGCGCTGATCCCGCCGTACGCCACGATCCCCGTGCTGGGCGGGAGGATGGCGTTGGGCACATGGCAGTCCGTCGCGCTGGTCGACCTCAATGTCGACAACACGCAACGCCAGGTTCGCCTGTCGTTTTTGTCAGATTGATTCTGGCCGACTACGGCCGTACCCGTGGCGACCGTTGACGACTGAGGGTCACAGCGTGTGGACTGTGCCGAAGCGATAAACCGCATAGAGCGGGGCCACTCAAGCAGGAGGGATAAACGTGAGCGCGACCGCGGGTCAGGCGCAGGGCGAGCGCGGCCTGGCCGAACGACTCGGCCTCAAGCCGGGTCAGGTGGTGCAGGAGATCGGTTGGGACGAGGACGTCGACGACGAGCTTCGCGACTCCATCGAGGACCTGACCGGCAACGAGCTACTGGACGAGGAGAGTGACGACGTCGTCGACGTGGTGCTGCTGTGGTGGCGCGACGGCGACGGGGACCTCTTCGACGCCCTCAGCGACGCCATGCGAGCACTCGCCGAAGCCGGCCAGATCTGGCTGCTGACTCCCAAGGCCGGGCGCGATGGCCACGTGGAGCCGAGCGACATCGGGGAGGATGCCGCTACCGCGGGTCTCTCGCAGACCAGCAGCATCTCAGCCGCACCCGACTGGTCCGGGACCAGGCTCGTCGCGCCGAAGGGCCGACGTTAGGAAACTCCGAGGCCGGCCGATACGGCAGGATGGTGGGCTGTGAACGCACATCCTGCCGAGGTCGGCGCACTGGCTCCGGATTTCGAGCTGCAGGACCAGCACGGCGCCCCGGTGAAACTGTCCATGTTCCGGGGCGAGAAGGTCGTGCTGGTCTTCTATCCGCTTGCCTTCAGCGGGATCTGCGAGGGCGAGCTCACCGCGCTGCGCGACCAGCCTCTCGACGCGCGGGTGCTCGCCGTGTCGGTCGACTCCGTGTTCGCCTTGCGTGCCTGGTCCGATCGGGAAGGTTACGGATTCGCCCTACTCTCCGATTTCTGGCCACATGGACAGGTCGCCCAGGCGTACGGTGTGTTCGATGAGGCGAAGGGGCTCGCACGTCGGGGGACCTTCGTCATCGACGGCGAGGGCGTGATCCGGTGGTCGGTGATCAGTCCGATCTCCTCGGCACGTGACGTCGCCGACTACGTTAAGGCACTCGCCGACATTTCCTGACCTCGGAGGGAACGATGCCCTGCTACCGATGCGGGGCCCGGCAGACCGACCCGGTCCGTGGCGCCAGCCCGTGGCAGCGCGGGGTGCGCAACGAGTCCCAGGTGCTGATCTGCCCGGACTGTCAACGGCTGCACGACCTCGATCTCGACTCCTGCGCCACCTGCGGGTCCACCGCGCTCATCTGCCGACTGGGGGAGATCGAGTGCCGCGGCTGCGGGGCCGTCCGGCAGGCCCGGGCGCCGAAGGGGTTCGAGGAGCGGGGGGCGTACGTGGGGTCGGGGGCTCCGCCGGGGCTGTCGGCGGAGGTCGAGGCGGCGCTGAACCGGGTGCTGGGCAGGGCCTGACCGCTTGAGCTCGGGGCCCGGGCGTCGTGTGGTTGATCGCCAGTTCAGGGCCCTGGTGTCGCCGGCCTGGATCGCGGCGCGGCGCCCTCCTTCCCGCTGAGAGATTCTCAAGCGCCTTTTCAGACATTTGCTGACCTGCGCTATCGTCTCCTTCGTGTCCGCTATGAGTTCGTTCGTCGTCGCGCTCGACGTCGGTGGCACGTCCATGAAGGGCGGCCTGGTCAGCGAGTCCGGTGAGGTGTTGCTGAGCGAGCGGCGCCACACTCCTCGCGCGGAGGGCCCTGAGGCGGTCGTGTCCGCCATTTCAGACTTCATCAGCCACCTGGCCTCCTCCGGCGACGGCGAACCCGCAGGCGTCGGTCTGGCCGTCCCGGGGCTGGTGTCCGAGAACGCGGCCCTCTATGCGGCGAACCTGGGCTGGCGTGACGTCCCCGCCTCGAACTTCACCACCCTGGACATCCCTGTCATGCTGGGCCACGACGTCCGCACGGGCGGCCTGGCCGAGAGCATCCTCGGCGCCGGAAAAGGCGTCTCCGACTTCCTCTTCCTCCCCATCGGCACCGGTATCGCCGGAGCCTCGATCATCAACGGCGACCCGTACGGCGGCTCCTCCGGCTGGGCCGGCGAGATCGGCCACACCCCCGTCTTCCCCGACGGCGAACAGTGCGCGTGCGGCCAGTTCGGCTGCCTGGAGACGTACGCCTCGGCGGCCTCGGTCGGCCGCCGCTACAGCCAGCGCGCGGGCGTGGAGGGCGTACGCGCCGAGCAGGTGGTCGCCTCCGACGACCCCATCGCCATCGAGGTGTGGGACGAGGCCGTGGAGGCCCTGTCGCTCGCCCTGGCGACGTACACGCTGCTGCTGGACCCCTCGGTGATCGTCCTCGGCGGCGGCCTGGCCGAGGCCGGTCCGGCCCTCTTCGATCCCGTACGTACCCGCCTGGTCAAGCGCCTGGCCTTCCGCGACGCGCCTCCGCTCGTCCCGGCCGCGCTGGGCGTCGACGCCGGCATGCTGGGCGCGGCCCTGCTGGGCTGGCGAGCCGCCGGCCGCCCCGAACTGGGCCCCGGCTGGACGGTGAATGTGCGATCGGCCCCTCTGGTGTCGTAAGGTTAGTGCCGATCAGGGGGCGGTTAGCTCAGCGGTAGAGCACTCGCCTTACAAGCGAGGGGTCACTGGTTCGAACCCAGTACCGCCCACCTCGTAGAACAGCCCCGTTTCCCATCGCGGAAACGGGGCTTCGTGCCATTAACGTGCCATTAGCCAGTGCGAGGACCCTTCTCGATCTTCGCGTTCATGGCATCGGCGATCTTGCGGTCTGCCTCCGCCGTGCTGTGCTGGTAGATCAGTGCGGCCCGGACCGAGTCGTGTCCCATGCGCTGCATAAGATCTTTGAGGCTCGCGCCGGAGCTGGCGGCGATCGTGTTCCCGGTGTGCCGAAGATCGTGGAAGTGCAGGCCAGGGAAACCGATCTTCTTGGTGTTCGCGTCCCACTTGGCGGCGCGGCGGAAGTTGCTGCGTCGAAGGATGCCGCCGCGCGCCCCCGTGAAGATCAGCGCATTGGTTTCCGAAGCCGTGAACTCGTCCAGATGTTCGCGGAGCGTGGGAATGATCGCTTCCGGGATGGCAATCGTACGGACACCCGCGCGGGACTTGGGCGGCCTGACGAGGAGTTCGCCCGTGTCGAGTTCGACATGTTGTTGCCGAACGCTGACGGTCCGGGCGTTCAGGTCCAGGTCCATCCGCCGGAGGGCCGCCACCTCACCCCAACGCAGACTGGCAAAGGTGGCGAGGAGGACCAGGGCGCGCAGGCGGCCCGGCATCAGGTCAGCCAGCTCGAACACCTTCGCCACGGTGAGGACCGGCCGCTCTTCGGGCTTCTCCTCGCCGGCACCACGGATGCGGCATGGGTTGCGCGGGATGATCTGGTCGTCCGCCGCCGTCATGAGAACGGCCCGCAGGAAGCGATACGCCTTGGCCACCTCGGACTGGCCGACACCGTTGCCGAGCAACAGGACGCGCCATTCGCGGATGGTGGCCGTGTCCACCTTGCCGATGGGTGCGCCGCCCAGGTGGGGGAAGATGTAGCGCTTGAGCAGTCCCTTGTAGATCTCGACCGTGCGGGGCCGTAGGTTCGTCCGTTCGTTGATCCACTTATCTGCGTAGTCGCCGAGCTTGACCTTGGCGCGCTTAGGGTCTGTCCATTCACCCGTGCTCAGCTTGGCCTCGATCAGCGAGAGTGCCTTGTCCGCTTCGCGTTCGCGGGCATAGGTGGTCTCTCCCATGCGGATCTCGCCGTCCGGACCGGGATAGCGGATCTGGAATCTTCCGGATGGAAGCTGACGGATGCTGCCGAAGCGCCGCTTGCCTGGCTTGTTCGCCATCAGGCCGCCCCTCTCAGGTCCGTTGCCGAAAGATCTTGTCCAGCTGCTCTGTTTTCCAGTTCGCGGAGGTGGGCTCGCCAGCGTTGGCGTTCGGCCACGGTGCGAAGGAGCCGGACGGCGAGTGGTGGCACGTTGGCGTCTCCGGCCGGGACGGGGCGCCAGACGTAGCGGTGTGGGTCAGGTGTCTCGTCGGCCTGGCCGAGGGCTTCCAGGACCCAGGTGCGGCGGTCCTGCTTGTGTTCAGCGAGGGTCTTGTTGCTCCACTTGCGGGAGACCAGGACGCGGCGTCCGGCGTAGCCGAGGTGTTCGGGCTTGTGGGCCTTGCTGCGGCATCGGCCGGGGAGCATGCCGGGTTTGGCGTTCTTGGGTTGGATGCCGTAGCGGAGCCAGTTCGGGCAGGTGGGCGAGCAGGGTTCGTAGCGGAGGGCGTCCAGCATGCGGGTGGCGTGCTGTTGCTGGGCTTGGCCGCCGTCGAGGGCGTCGTCGATGGACTTGGTGAGGTACTTGGACAGGTAGCGGATGCATTGGTCGGCGTCCGGGGTGCCGGCGAGCACGCCTTGGACGTCTACTTGGTCGCCGAAGCGGATGACGTGGAGGGGTTCGGCGTCCTCGTCGAGTGCGTCGAGGGCTTCGTCCCAGGTGGGCAGGACCTCGCCGGTAGTTGGGTCGAGGTAGCCGGTGTCATCGTTCCAGGCCGGTAGGTGGTCGCCGTCGAAGATGACTTCGTCAGCTTGGGGCCACCAGACCTGGTGGTAGGTGGCGGCGGCGATTTGCTTGATCTCGGCCCGTGGGAGCGTTCCACGGATGGCCATGTGCAGGTGCGGGGCGAGGCGCTTCTGAGGCTCCACGGAGGCGAAGTACTGGACGTCGTAGCCAGCGACGCGGCGCAGATTCTGGACGAAGCGGTCGATCAGCTTGGAGAAGTGCAGGGCGTCTCGTGCGGCGCGGCGGTAGTCGTAGGTGTCGGGGTCGATGGGTGCGCCGTCGCGGACCTTGCCGTACGAGGGCAAGGTGAGCGTGACGAACAGGGACGGGCGGTAGGTCTTGCCGTCGGGGGCTTGGAAGGTGCGTCCGAGGGTGGTGTTGGTCATCTTGCGCTTGGGCAGGTCGGGCGCGTCCTGGCGGCGTCTGGTGGAGCGGAAGCGCTTGGTGGTCGTACGGCCGAGGATGTTGCCGCGCATGCCTGCGGCGTTGGTCTCCTCGTCGAGGCCGGTGATGATCGCGTCGAGTTCGGTGGTGTCGTGGCCGGCCTTTTCGGCGGCGTCGCGCTGGGCTTGGTAGTCGGCGCGGAACTCCACCAGCCAGCGCTGTTCCTCGTTGGGTTCGTCGGGTGTGATGGCGGGTTCGGTGTCCAGGTGCCAGCCTTCGCGGCATTGGGCCTTGCGGAGCTGCTTGTTGCGCTTGGCGCAGGGCGGGCACTTGCTGTCGAGGGTTGCGCCGCACGGTACGTCGATGATCTCGGTCTTGCCGGTGACGGTGTCGAGGCGCTTGAGCGGGATGGGGTGGATGCAGACGCCGTGTTGCTTGGCGACTTCTACCAGTACGTCGCGGGCCATCGGCATGGCCTGGCGGATGGCTCGGGGAAGTGCGCGGTCGTGCGCATGGGTCATGCGGTCCTCCCTTCGTCGGGGTCGATGACGATGAACGCGGTCTGGCCGCACTCGGTGCACTCGACCAGGGCGCGGACCGGGTCGAGGCGGAGAACGTTCAGGGTGAGGCAGGTGGCGCAGCGAAGGCCGTCGAGCAGATGAGAGAGCGTCATGCGGCCTGCCGGTAGTAGGCGACCATGTCGCGGATGTCGGCGTCGGAGACATAGGCGGCGCGGACTCGGATCGGTTCGGGTGAGGTCTCCAGCCGCATGTACGCCACACCTGCGCCCAGCTCGGGAATCGGTGAGATGTGGTCGGCGAGTGCGCCCCGGTCGCGTGCCCCGTCGCCGAGGACCATGTCCACCTGTTCGGACTCGTCCAGGCGGAGAGCGATCTTGTCGGGGAACAGGTTGCGGATGTTCATGACTTCCTTGCGTGGGTCTTGGAGTGCGGCCATGACGCCGACGCCGACCGAGCGGCCTTGGGTCGCCAGGGTGGCCAGGGCGGCAGAGATGCGTTGCCGCAGGTGTTTGTCGGGCTGGTAGGCGGTCAGGAACGCCACCTCGTCGACGAGCACCAGGACGAACGGGTCCTCGATGGTCGGGACGTGGGAGCGCTGGAGACCGGCGAAGCGGGAGGCGCGTTTCTGCATGACGCTGACGGCCTCGTCCAGCAGGTCGGCGCAGTCGGATGGGTCGGCGGCGTAGCGGCCTTGGAAGAGCTCTTGGCCGTAGGACAGTTCCATCAGTTTGGGGTCGAGTGCCCAGACTTCGGCCAGGCCCGCGCGCATGGCCGGGAGCAGGCCGCGGATGGTGTCCCACAGGAAGGAGCCCTTGCCGGCCCCGGTCGCTCCGGCGATCAGGATGTGGGTTCCGTGGACCTTGAGTCGGAGCGGTCGGCCGTCCTCTTGCTTGCCGATCTCGACCGGGCCGACGGATGGTTCGTCCGGGATGGGAAGGGCGGGCATGGGGGCGGTCAGTGGATCGCTGCGCGGGAACGTCAGCAACAGTCGGCCGCCCTTGATGAGCGCGAACCGACAGGAAGGCGATCCAAACCCGTGGGCGAGGTTGTCGAGGCGGTCGGACCAGTCCTTGGCCGCCTGACCGGCGAGCATCCGGACGGTGACGCGGTCGGCCCAGCCGTCGCACTGGACCTTCATCAGGCGGGGCATGTAGACGTGACCGTTGACGCGTCTGGCCAGGCCGGAGACGTCCATGACCGATTGCCAGTGTCGGCGGTAGACCGACATCAGCCGCCACCAGGCCAGCAGGCGGAAGCCGACGAGGCGGGAGAAGGAGTCGGGTTCGGTGAAGGCCCATGCGAGCAGGGACAGGACGGCGAAGCCGAGCATGGATGCGGTGGCGGGCCAGCCATACCAGTACCAGACGAGCCCCAGAGTGACCGGCACAGCGACGGCGACCGGATGCCGCCACGTCGTACGGACGAGGGCCGACAGCAAGCGCCAGCCATAGACGAGGAAGGTGACGACGGCGGGTGTCTTGAGTACGGCCGGGCGGAAGACGACGGCCGTGTCGGGCGTGGTGGAGACGAGGTTGCGCGCCTCGTCGCCAGGCAGCCGCTTGAACATAAGCTTGGAACCTCTCGTGATGTGGAGTCAGGGGAGAACCGAGGGGCCGCCGGAAGTTGCCGCTTCCAGCGGCCCCGCCTCATGTCAGGTCGCCGGGCCGGTGGTGTCCTCGGTGGCGTCCTTGTCGGCCTGTTCGGCATGCAACTGCTCGCAATCGGCCAGGTAGCGAGCAGCGGCATGGAAAATCTCGCGGGCAGTGGCCAGGTCGGCGTCGGTGACCGGACCGGCCCCGGTTGTGGAGATGTGCACGTTCGCCTCGTGGGAGTAGAGCTCCAGGTACGGGCGCGGGCCGCTGAGGAGGAGACCGGCGCGGACCTTGAGGCCGGGCGTGTGGAAGGAGACGCCGACGTGCGGAGCGCGCTCCGGTTCCAGGGACAGGGTGACGTAGGTGTAGGGGCGGAGACTCATGCCGCCACCCCTCGTCCGTCAGGGAGGCCGTAGAAGCTGCGCTCCAGTGAGCGGGCGAAGCGGTTGGCCTCGTGGGCGAGCTGGCGGGCGAACTCCAGGTCCTCCACCGTGACGGGCCCGTTCGTGGTGACCAGGACGGAGGTGGCGCCGAAGTCGAGCGCCAGGACGGGCTCACGGCGGGCGAACGGGTGGTTCATGGTGCGGGCGGCGTGCCCGGTGGTCAGCCGGATCACGCTGTTGCGCGGGGTACGGCGTCGGGTCATCAGGCGGCGTCTTTTCCGGCCGAAGCCTTGTTCTGGGCGGGCTGGGCAGTCTGGCGGGGCGCGTACATCTCGCGAACCTTGATCGAGTACGCCAGACGGCCGGCGGCATTGACGTACGGCGTGACGGACATGCCGTCGAACTCGACCGGCGTGAACGGCAGCCCCGGCATCGGCTGCGGGGGCACCGGCTGGACCGGCGCGAGGATCTTGACCGCGACCGTCTTCTGGGCGGGCTTGAGGGTCGGGTCACCGTCCATGACCGCGACCTGCCAGACCAGCTCTTGGGTCTGCTTGTCGCGGGCCTGCACGAACCGGCCGTTGGACGAGGCGTCGAAGTCCTTGACGGGCTCGACCTCGCCGACGATGTAGCAGCCGTGCGGGAAGACCATGGTGTAGCTGACGGGGATGGGGCCTTGCAGAGCCATGACGGCTTTCCTCTCTTGACTGACAGGCACTTAACCTATCAAGTTGATGCTCCGAGATTACGCAGCTCAAACTTGCTAGGTCAAGTGCCTAAGAGAATGTTCGGTGCGGAATCGTGAACCAGCCGTGCTGCTTCCCGGGCAATCCGGGACGAATACTTTCGATCATGGAGCCGGAACACAGCAAATCGAGAGGCAGCCTGGCGCTCACCCTGCTTGGCCTCGTCTGGTTCTTCGGCACGCTAGTCCTGGGATACATGAGCCTCTACTACGGGATGGCCTTCATGGGGCCGTCGAGAGACGGCGATCTGGCCCAGGTGCTGATCTATGTGGCGCTCGGGCTGGGAGGCGGGGCACCCGTCGTGGGACTGATCGCCGCCAGGGTGCTGAACAACAAGGGCGGCACCTGGTTCTACGGGCTTGTCGTGCTCGCCATGGTGCTCTTCGTCATCTTCGCCGCGTATCAGTACAAGAGTCGCAGCAACCATATTTATAAGGAAGATCCGCCGGTCTGCACGGCACCCCCGGAAAGGGCACAGGGAGTGCCCGGATGCTAGGAGACGGGGTAGGCGTCCTCTAGTTCATGCCTGTCCGCCGGGAGCAGGACCTCCACGACCATCATGGGCCGGCCGGAGGCGTCGCGGACGGCGCCGAAGACGGCCAGGAGTGGTCGGTTCTTCGGCATCGCGAGTTGCTTGGCCTCGTCGGCCGAGGGCATGCGAGCGGTGATCTGCTCCACGATGTGATCGAAGCGGACGCCCTTGCGAGCCTGGAGGTGTTCCCGGAAGCCCTGCCTGAGGGGTTCCCCGCTGGTGAGATCTGTTCCTTCGGAGAGCTCCAACGGCAGCCAGAGTGACACCAGCTCGGTTGGCTCGCCATCACGCGTGATCAGACGCCGCCGTACGAACGTCTTGCTCTTAGGCTGGAGGTCGAGCAGGGCGCTGATCCGATTGGGGGCGGTCACCGCGCCCACTTCGACGACCTCGCCCGTGGCATCGGTCTCCGGCTTGGTCAGGTAGGCCTGCCCTGGCCGCTTCTGCTCGACGGAGGCCATCGCCGGTCGGCCGCGTACGAAGCGGCCCTTGCCCTGCTGGGACTCGATCCATCCCTGCTCTCGCAGCACACGGAGGGCGGCGACCACGGTAGGACGGGAGACGCCGAACTCTTGGATGAGCTGGTTCTCGCTCGGCAGGAGCGTGCCTGGCGGGTACTCGCCCGACTCGATGCGCCTTTGGAGAGTCTGCACAAGCTGCGCATACTTAGGCGGCACGGACTCTAGCGACATCATGACCGTCCAACAGCCGACAGGTTGTTTTACCAAGTTTGAGCGTAACCGGCTTGCCTCCGGCTGTCCACGTGGTTCGCCGAAGCCGGAGCCGTACATGGGGAACCGGCAGGCAGCGCAGTGACCGGGCTGGGAAGGGTGCCGCGGGGGACGCCACTGCTACTGCCTGCCGGGGAAGGCACGGCGAGACCAGACGGTGACCCTCACCCCCCTTCGGAAAGGATCACCCCTGCCTCGCCGTGCCCGTCATCACCTGGCGACGTACTCGGCCAGGACGTTCGCCGCGCCCTCCGGGTCGCTGGTCGGATGCCGCTTCTCGGCGTTCTGCCAGGAGTAGCAGGCGCCGCCGTACCCGACGAACACCCACACCGGCAACCCTTCCACCGGCCTGTGCACCAAAAGCACGCTGTTGTTGTCACGCAGCTCGGCATTCACACCGAGGCCGGTAAGCCGGTCACGCAGCCGGACGAGCATGATGCCCTCGTCATGGCTCTGTGCCAAGCCCGCGTTCACCGCCTGAATGATCGAATTCATTTCACGCTCCCTTCGGCCCGGCCGCTTCCGAGGCAGTCGAGACACTCCTGCTCCCCACTCAAGGTCTGATCTCCGTCGTCGTCGCCGATGAGGAGCGCACGGCGTGAGTCACGCAGCTTGATCCCGCGTCCCCGGCAGGCGGGGCAGCACGACGTCTTGCTTGTCTCGTCTGGCCGGGTCACCGTCGCCATCTCCTCGTTCATCCGGCGTTCCCTGTGGCGGGAGGCCGCGTGACGTACCGTGGTTGCTTGATGACAAGTCCACCGTCAACCGCGTTTCTGCAGGACCCCTGAACGGCCCCCTTGTTTCCCCTTTCGAGCCCCCAGCCGGGAGGAAGACCCGCAGATGCCCGAGTACATCCCGAACGTGCGACTTCGCGCCTGGCGCAATGAAAAGCACTTGTCCCGCGTCCAGATGGCCGAGCAGATCAATGCCACTCCCGTCGGTATCGCCGAACGACTGACCTGCGACGAGGAACGCGTCCGACGCTGGGAGGCCGGCGAAGTCCGATGGCCCCGCACGCCGTACCGGCTCGCACTGACGCAACTGACCGGCCTGGAACCGGAGGCACTTGGGTTCATCCAGGGCAGGCAGAACGACAGCCGCCTCATCGAAGCTCGCGTCATCCCAGCCGACGCGCTACAAGCCGAAGCCGATCTCTACGGGACGATGGAACTCGCCCAACAACTCCAGGCGTCCGACGTCGGAACCGGCACCCTGGAAGCCCTCGCCGAGGCCGTCGATCTCTTGTGTCGCGCCTATCCCGTGGTGCCCGCAGGCACGCTCAGGGATCGCACCCAGAAGCGCCTGGCACAGATCAACCGCCTGCTCGCCGGACGCCTCACCCTTGATCAGCATCGCGAACTGCTTGTGATCACCGGATGGCTCACCGCCCTGCTGGGCTGCGTCCACTACGACCTGGGGGAGAGGGAAGAGGCCGAGACCGCCCGACGCGCCGCGTTCGAGATGGGCCGCCAAGTCGGACACGGCGAACTCATGGGCTGGGCACACGAGATGTCAGCCTGGTTCGCCCTCGTCGAAGGCCGCTACGAAGACGTCGTCACCTCCGCCCGCATGGGCCAAGCCGTAGCCGGCACCAGCAGCGCAATGGTCCAACTCACCTTGCAAGAGGCACGCGGCCTGGCCCGAATCGGAGACCGCCGCGAAGCCGACCGCGCCCTGACACGCGGAGCCGAAGTCCTCAGCAGCCTCCCCATGCCCGACCACCCAGACCACCACTTTGTCTTCGACCACGCCAAGTGGGTCTTCTACGCCGCCACCTGCTACACCTGGCTCGCCGACGACGACCGCGCCGAAGAACACGCCCGCGAAACCATCCAGATGCACACCCGTCCGGACGGTACTTTCAACGCTCCCATGCGAGTCGCAGACGCACACATAGACCTCGGTATCGTCCACGCCCGCCGAGGCGAACTCGACGCAGCGGTCGATGAGGGTATGGCCGCGTTCGACATTGACCGCCGATCCCTAACGGACCTTGTGAACCGCGCCGGAGACCTCGACCGCATACTACGACAGCGCTACCGACGCGAAGCGCTTGCCGAAGAGTTCCACGAGCGCTTTGTAACGGCTCGCCGTGCCCTCACTAACCGACGTCCGGATTTCCTGGATTAAGGAACCAAGCTAAAGGTTAGCGACCTTGGCTCTCCTGAATTACCTCCATTGCTAGAAATCTAATCAACTGTACATCCGGACCTAATGAGTCGGATTCTCGGCTCTCGGGCATCAGCACCGTAGACTCGCCATGTTTCGGTTCGTCTTTCGCATGCACGATCCTATTGCGTATCTTATAAACTCGTTCTGCTACTTGATCCAACAAGTCCACGTTCCGGTCGTTAGCACTCAAAGCCCTTACCCCGCGAATGGGCCCCTTGCTTGAAAAGTGATTACCCCAGATGCTGTCCTCGAGAAACTCTTTGACCAGATCCTTTCTGACGGCTTCGTGTAGCAGGGTTCTCAAATTTTTTGATTCAAGCTTGCCTAGGCGTAGTTCCATGATGTTGATGAGCTTCATAATGGAAGCATCCTTCCTCTCGTCGAACTTGCGATCAAAGAGTTCGGTGCGAACATCTCGAATGGCGGCACGGCGAATCATGATGAAAAGAAAATGCTCAAGAATCTGGTAGTAGGTAAGAAATGCCAGAGTGGGATTTCTGGAAGCCTGGGTAGCGAAGTTGAACAACTTTGCCACTTCTGAATCTATAGACACTATAGGAAATCTCGTGCTATCAATATTTGACCGGGATGCCCGTCTCCTCGTGCGAATAAGGTCTTCTTGGGTGCGCCAGCGAATCGCGTTGAAGACGATCCCGTTTCGGGTATTAAGCTCATAAAGGAAGGAGTGTAAAATCTCTTCGCTTTCCTCTAGTAGTTCCTCTCTCGATAGGCGGGGATCGAGGTAAAGCTTCAAGGACTGCTTGGGGCGCTCCTGTGCTCTGATAATCATCAATGCGATAAGTGGGCTGCAATTCGATAGTTCTATGCAGGCGCTATCGTCTCGTCGCGATAGATGTACTCGTGCAGCTTCGCGGATGTCGCGGTTCTCTTCGGGGCGAGATCTGCGAATAATATATCCGTCTGAAAGTACAGGAACCCAGGAGTCGTCCAATGAGTGAGCGCATTGAGGGATAGAATTTTTTATTATGCGAGTTAGGCGCATGTTGGAGCCGGGAATCCCGACTCCTTGCTCCAATCCGATCTCGACTATCCCATTCGAGGGTGAGATGTAGCCGATATATTGGGGATGCTCAAAGTGATCCCAGTCGAGTTGCTCGTTAAGCATCGGAAAGGAGATCGGGGGGACGGCGAGTTCGGTGCGCACGAAGCTTCTCGATCCATTTGGAGCGATCTCAAGTCCATCGTCCGTGAACGCGAATCGATCGTATCCCTTTGCCAGAAGCTTAGTGCGCAGAGATTCCTCTTCTTCTGTGAGTTCTGCCTCTGGAGCGTCAACCATCTCGCCCTCTCCCAGTCGCCAGTAGGACCCGTTATCGTGTTCATTGTCGTTGAAGGTAAGGGCACAGGCGTGATGAGTTGCCGAATCGTTCCCATAGAGATCAAGCGGCGGCGTGGCGCGCCGCCGCACCGTCGGCCCTACGCCCGCCCGCCGTCCGGGCGTGCGGCCTGGGGGCCGGTCCCGGACGGCGCGGGACTGCGGGCCGGCCGCCGTACGCCCGCCCCATCGCACGGACCGAACCCTCCGTTTGGGGTTGCCGCGCCGCCGCACAGATGCAGCCCTACGATCGCCATGGCATGGTTGGTCGCCGTTCTTGGCCAGGGGCGATCGAAGGTCCAGGGCTTCGTTCCTCAGCCCTGGCCCACTGCGCAAGGTGGCTGATCATCGGGCTTGGTTCTGGCGCGGTTGGTGCTCCCCAGGTGAGCGCCACAGGCACCACAGGCCAGCGTGTGCGTGCGTACGCGTGCGTGCCATACCCGTGCCATTCAGTGATCCGAGAGTGATGGGAAAGCGCTGCTTGGTCGGCACCGACGCAGGCCAGAGAGGCATGATCACCGTGCCATTAGCGTGCCATTAGCTGTGACCGGACGGCTTCCGGTAGGTGGGGAGGCGCGTTGATCTCCTCCTGGTCAGGACTACCGCTGAGCCGATCTTGGCTCCTTACAAGCGAGGGGTCACTGGTTCGAACCCAGTACCGCCCACCAGCGAAGAGAGCCCCGTTTCCGATCATGGAAACGGGGCTTCGTGCCATTAACCGCTGCGAGGGCTTTTCTCGATCTTCGCGTTCATGGCGTCGGCGATCTTGCGGTCGGCATGGGCTCGCGACTCGGGCAGTGCGGGCCAAGAGTGTGCGGGTCATATCCGCAAGGCTCATCGGCGGAACGAGAACGGCAAATGCCCTGGCTGTGGGCTGAACCTGGCGGAGACGACCGACCCGGCACATGGTGGCAGGCGGAGAGCCGCCGGGGCTGCTGTTCCGCGTCTACCTGTATGTCCGGTCGGTGCTCAGACAGAGTGCCAGATGACCTGGACGACGATGGCCAGCGCCGACGCTGTCGCGCTCAGGAGCATCGCGACGATTGGCAGGGTTCGATTGGTGGCTGTCCCGACGCGAGCCTTGCCCATGCCGAACCCCGACATGAAGATGGCCACGTACGACACCCAGAACCCGACGCGGGCCAACATGGTCACGTCGAGCAGGAGGGCGAGGATGCCGAGGCATAGGCCGACGACACCTGCCCAGTTGCGCGTTGCCGGGGCTGGCAGAGGCGGCTGATGAGGGTGCTGTCCGTACGGCTGTGATGGCTGTTGTGAGGGGCCACGGTGATTCCAGACAGCCATGTTATGAGCGCAGCCTATGCGGCCGTTTGGGTTGAAAGGGCCTCGTTGAGAACCTCCAGGGGCGG